>CAZRPA010000011.1:0-47449 GCA_964601855.1 uncultured Flavipsychrobacter sp.
GGTTATAGCCGATTTTTAACCAGTTTTGGCGATGGTGTCCGGAAGGGGTGATTTTTGGGGGTGCAAACTGGCCTTTTTGGGGTGTGGTATGAGTTGGCAGGGGCGCAGGGGGTGGGCTGGAAATTTGGGCAAGTGGGTGTTATTAGCTTTTAATATTTCATAATAATGACTCCACGTTAATAAGTGGGACAGTGTCCCACTTATTGGGAAACACTGGTATAACTTGCGCATGTACAACAAATTGGAGCGACCAAACCCATTGCCGTATAATAAAATTAAACCTTTTTTAAGCCGCTTAAAAAGCGGGGGAAAGCCAACAAGGGTGGAACGGTGCTTTCATTAAACTTATGGAAAGTGAAGGCGTTCAGGAGAACGAATTTTATTAGCAGTTCCAGTTGACCCTGCGGAACAACTGGAACAACGGGGGATAGGTGGTTGGTGAGAAAATATGACCAACAACTTCGGAAAATAAATTATTTGCATATATAAGTGCATACTAAGGTTAGAGGGGGGTATCAGTCCTACTCGAAAATGGACATTTATAATTCGCTATCTACAATGTATTTACTGGAAACTAGTTTCATTTTTCCGTTTATCCGCTTTTTTTCTGTGTGTAATAACTTATCATCTTGAGATAATTTTTCTTCTATTTCTGAAACAAGCAGCAGCTTTCCGTTTAGATATCGGTAAGTACTAAAACCATGGTCGCAACAACTGCTGCGCCAAAAACTGGTGATCTCCTTGTTTTGATGATCGAAAACAGCGGATGTTATAGCTTCCAGCTCGACTGATTCCTCAAATTTTTTCTTAGCCGGATTGTAGAGCCAGTAGAGTTCCAAAGTATTTGCCGTTGCATTGTTTTGCAGGACAGCAATGTCCGAATAGCCATCAAAATTTAAGTCCTCAAATCTGAGCGGAGAATTGGAATAGGGATAGTTTTCGTTCTCCGAGACAAGAATTGTCTGGATGTGATTTCCTTTGTTTTTTTCAAACACCTGAATAGAATCCACCCCACCCTCATCGCTGCTGTAATGCCAAATATTCTTATCGTACTGCCTCAACTCTATTCTTTCATATCCTGTAGCGTAGGTCTTGAAGATGAACAGTTCTTCCGTATCAGAAAAAACACCGGTAACAAAGTTCAACCGAATTGAGGTATCGCGGTCTACTTTACCGTATGTATTGTCGTAATAAAGTTTACAGTCTGTAGTTGACAGATATAATTTCTTCCAACGATTAAACGAAATAAAAGGAGTATATGTGGAATAGGGGCCTTCATTACTGTTGTAGTAGAGGTAAACCAGCAAACTGTCTTTAGTCCAGAAAGAAGTGTCGGGCGCACCAATTTCATTTTCAACTTCTGCCACAACCATGCCATCGCGAATGGCCGTGTCAGTCAGGGCGCTCCAGTTCGTTCCTTTTATAGCATTCCTTAATTCGACTTTTTTCAGGTCGCCTTTCCTTTTTGATGTACGACCCTTGCAACCGGAAGCCAGACTCAATGCAAGCGTAGCAAAAAGAAGACATGCAATGTACTGTCGCATAGGCAAGCCGAGGGAGTTTGGATTAAATGTAATAAAATAATTAATTGGGAAGTATAGGGACGGCCATCTGATATGAAAATCGTTGAGTTTTGAGTATCGCTCGACTTTTCTCGGTGGTGGAAATAAAACCGGCGACTAGCGCAGGTATTAAACTAGGTGCATTTGACAGACAAAACTTCTAACCAAGTATTACAATTCTTTAGTGAAATGTATCTGTCCTGCGCGAGGTAGTTTGTGAGAAAATAAGAACAACAGCGGCGGAAAAGGTCATACATATCGATAAAAAGGATTAATTTTGCGATGTAAATAGCAATAAAAATCATTGAAGATGCTGAAAAAGATAGTTATATCCCCTAGCAATAAAGAGGCTATTTTTTTCTTTGAAGATATAGCAAAAAGAAAAGCTGAAATTAGAAAAATGTTGGAAGAAAAGGCTTTAAAACGATTAACTAAACATAAAGGTTAATTGGAAGATTTTTATTCATACATTCAGGAAGAGGATACTGAAGACATCATTTCTTATTCTTTTCTTACACATAACGGTTCATTGTATTCGGTCTATTTCGACCCATACCAGTATGTTAGATACGTATCTGAGTATCCAGAATTGTTTAGACAAGGCTATGGTTTCGGATTTAACAGGATACTCAAGTCTAAAAGTTGGGACAAAGACCCATTGATAGGAGTGACAATAGCTAAAATAGTCATTGATTTTATAGAAGAGCATGGCACAGGAGTAGTTCTGTTATATCATTGTGACTATGTAGATAACAAACAAAATGGTAGAAATAAAATATTTAATGCATGGTTTGATTTAACCGATATTTCAGAATTAATCATCGATAATAGAGTAAAAGTAGACTTACCTCAAATGGATGACAGTGTACTACACACATTTATGGGGTATTTAACTTCAATCCACAACATAAATAAAAAGAAGGTAAATGAGGAGTTTACTGCTTTTGCTGAAAGATTAGCTGTGAATAAGTAACTATGATTTAGTGAAGGGGGTGGGTTTGCCAGATAAAAGCTGACCTCATTATGTGTGGCACGAGATAGCCAATGCAAAGGGCAAGATTACAAATTAACGCCAGAAATGGAACTTATTATACCACGCCTAGCGGGGGCTGAACAGAATCAAAAATAAGCACCAACGACGCAATCATCAATTATCTGATAAATTTCACCGTCATCACCTTGAACCCGTGCATTTAATAATACTGCAATCTTGCACATTTTTTTAATAGTTTCATTATCTGGGTTCTTTACATCAATGTTGCCTCTATCAAAATCAAACAAGGCACATTCTTCGGTGCTTAACGGGATGCTGGTCCATTTATACAAGCTACGCTCTCCGTCTGTTGTAAATATTCTTGCAGTGTTATCAATTTCAAGTTCCGGATCGTTTGCAACCACTATTTCCCATTCATGGACTGAAATATCTAGTTGGCTATTATTGTCAACCCAATGCTCCTTTCTTGTGATATGAAGGTCGTATCCCATTTTTAAACGTCAATAGTCAAAGTTAAATCGTTTGGAGCGAGAAAGAGAGCGGGAGCGGAGGAAAGAATGAGAGTGGAGACCAGCCATCGCTCTTCGCTCTGTCCGCTCTCCACTCTTCACTTAAGTGCCCCTAACAGACAAAACTTCGAACCAAATAAGGGATTTGTTTTATGAGATATACCGATTTAAGTCATCGGTAGTTAATTGAAAAAGAGAATCAGATAGACGAATTTCAGAAATGTACTACTTTAGCCCAATTAGTAATATCGTTATGGCCAGCTTTAGGATGAAGTATAGTTTATTGATCATTTTTTGTACGCTTATTTCCTGCAATTCCTCGAAAGAAAAGAATCGACCTTCCACTGATTTAACCGAATCAGTCGTGGCTATCGCCATTAAAAAACCGATCAGATTTTTTCCGGATAAAAAATCTACTGAAACGTTTGATACAACAATGAGCGATGGCCAACTACAAATCACAATTATAAAAAAAGATCTCGATAGCTATGTCACACGCGAAAATGAACAACAAATTGACAAGTATAGGGATGCAGAAATAACTCTTATAGTAAAACAAAAAGATCACATAATCTTGGATACCACATTTAGGAAGCAGCAATTTTCAAGATATGCCGACGCTGGGTTAATAGACGTTGCGATCTTTCATAATTATTGGTTTAAAAATCTAGACAACGACAGAATCGAACTCTTTGGAACAATTAGCGAACCTGAAACTGATTGGGCTTTAGATTTTAATCATCATTTCGACTTGACAAAAAAAAGCTTAGAATTCATTGTGCAAAAAGATGATCAATAATAAGAGTGCTTCTTGAATAACGGTTTCGTTTGCAAATTTGCATTTCTCCGGCGATTTTGAATTAACATTCTATGAAACAAAAAATCCACCCCTGAGTAGAGTGGATTTCGAGCCTTTTTTGTCCCAATCGAGTAAAATCGAGGAAGATCGGGTAAAATCGAGTAATGTGCCCCTAACAGACAAAACTTCGAACCAGATATTAGAATTCTTTCGTGAACTGTATCTGTCCTGCGCGAGGCCGTTGGTCAGAAAATAAGACCAACAGCGGCGGAACCGGGAAATAATCTTGTAGTGATACGTTGAAAAGGTGTGGGGCTTGGTAATGATGTTAATAGGCCGGTATTCTAACACTGTGCTGTTTAGGTGAGTATTATCTGCCCTATTTGAGCGTTGATGGTGAAGGACACTAATAACGGGGGAAAGATTATAGAGTCCGTTCCCAGTTTTTATAATGTGCTTCACTTATTTCATTAAATGTACTAAAATACTCCCTTTCGTTTTGACTAATTCCAAAGTGCCCAAGTTCCAGTCTTTTTGCGATCTCAATATTTTCAACTACTAACAACTCGTCTGTAAATTCAGTGTTTACGTGTCCATCGTTTATTTCAATTGATGAAATTAGAAAAAGACCCAAGTCCGTTTTTATTTCGATCTCTTGCGGATAATAGCCACTAACTCCTTCGAAAGGTATTCTCATCCAATAGATATTGATGGCTCTAATTATTTGCCCAATCACAAATGAGGGATATAAAACTGGCTTTTTACTTTCAATAAATTCAAACTCAATTGTTTTCCCTTTTGATAAACTTAATCCATAGTTCATACTGTTAAATCTATTGCCAATAGAATAATAGACCCCAGATATTTTTAAATCAAACCCACTTAGCAGACTTTTGCCAAATTCATTGGGTTGTTCGGTGAAATCCATATCGTTGTCATCGAGGTAGAATATTACTTCTTCTATTATTGATTCATTCAAATTATGTGTTATATCAAATAATGATGCGTACAGCTCTTTATATTTTAATTCCAAAACAATAAATTTTAGTAAATATACAAAGTAAACGGAAGGATCAGCGATAAAATCTATTTATCTAAAATAAAAAAATCCACCCTTGAAAGAGTGAATTTCGATCCTTTTTTGTCCCAATCGGGTAAAATCGAGGAAGATCGAGTAAAATCGAGTAATGTGCCCCTAACAGGAATTGAACCTACATTACCCCACAACATAGAGAATATATGTGTAGCATTTATTGATGCAATAACTTTTATTTTGAAAAGTGGATAGCCAAAGCAAATAGGCAAAGCTGATTGATGCCCCGCCAGTAGAAGAGTGTGACACAAAGCCCGCTGAGGGGAGTGTGGTTGCTGGTAGCCAAAGAAAAGAGCGGCAGTGTAGAGCATAAGGGTATTAGGTGCTGGGCGGGCACGTAGGTGCACCTGAAGGATGGATATAAATAGTGGGTAAAGATTGCTGATTGTGGTGGGTACTTTTTACTTTTGGGGGTTATAAGCGTTTATACTTTGCAGCTATCTATTATAATACCTACGTGGAACAATCTGGCTTTTGTGCAACTGTGTGTGGAGAGCATCAGGAAAAACTCGGCATATGAGCACCAGATATTACTGCACATCAATGATGGTAGTGAAGGCACACTGGCATGGGCGGTGGCGCAGGGTATAGACCATAGCCACACGCCGGGCAATGCGGGTATATGCAAGGCGGTGAATGAGGCGGGGGGACTGGCGGTGCATGACTATATAGTGTACATGAATGATGATATGTATGTGTGCCCAGAATGGGATGTGCATATAGCGAATGAAATAAGGGCGGCTGGGACGGACTGCTTTATGTTCTCGAGTACGATGATAGAGCCCAATAATCATAACAATCCGTGTGTGATACATAAGGACTATGGGCAGGAGATAGCGACATTTGACGAAGCGGGGCTGCTGCGTGAGTGTAATAGCCTACCTATGGCAGACTGGACAGGGTCTACGTGGCCGCCTACTATAGTACACCGCAAGTACTGGCTGATAACGGGTGGCTACAGCATAGAACTGAGCCCGGGGGTGAGCAGCGATGATGACTTTGCGATGAAGATGTGGTATGCGGGGTGCAGAATATATAAGGGTATAGGTAAGAGCAGGGTGTATCACTTTCAGTCGAAATCGACACTGAGGATAAAAAAGAATGATGGCAGGAAGCAGTTTTTGATGAAGTGGGGCATCAACCAGAGCACCTTCAACAAGTACTACATAAGGCGTGGCACTGCCTACACTGGTGCGCTGAAAGACCCGGAGGGGCTGGGCTGGGAACACTTCAGAGCCTGGGCTAAACGGAAGATAATGTAGGGATGGAAGGCTACAAAACTCTATAAAATGACTAACGCTTACAAGTATCTGAGGAGATATCTGTAAGCGTTAGTAGTATAAGAGAGGACATGTGGTTATCGTTTTACGAGGGCAATATCGAGTACCTCGGAGGCATCGTTGACGTAGTGAAAGCGGAGGCCCTTGATGTACTGGGTGCTGATTTCTTCTACGTCTTTTTGGTTTTGGTAGCACATAATGATGTCTTTGATACCGGCACGCTTGGCCGCTAGAATCTTTTCTTTGATGCCACCTACTGCGAGTACTTGTCCGCGGAGGGTGATCTCGCCAGTCATGGCGTAGTACTGGCGCACCTTGCGACCAGTGAAAGCTGAAGCCAGTGATGTAAGCATGGTAATGCCCGCACTAGGGCCGTCTTTGGGCACGGCACCCTCTGGCACGTGTATGTGTATGTTTACTTCCTCGAAGCGGTCGCTGTCTATACCGAACTGTTCGGCATGGGCACGGAGGTAAGAGAGTGCTGTAGTGGCGCTTTCCTTCATCACAGTACCCAGATTGCCGGTGAGGGTGAGTACACCCTTGCCCTTAGAAAGGGATGTTTCTATAAACAATATGTCGCCACCTACGGATGTCCAGGCAAGGCCTACTACTACGCCGGGTGGATGACCCTTGGTGTAGATATCGTTGCTGAAGCGAGGCTTGCCGAGGCTCTGCTCTACCTGTGCATCGGTAACTGTGGCTGGTACTTCTTCTTCCATAGCTACATGCTTGGCCACTGAGCGCATCATACCAGCCAGTAGCCTGTCGAGCTCACGCACTCCACTTTCGCGGGTGTACTCTTGTATGATTTTCAGTATCACCTTGTCGGGAAACTTCATGGGCACCTTGAGCAGGCCATGCATTTCCTTTTGCTTGGGTATAAGGTGACGCTTGGCTATTTCGGTTTTTTCTTCGGGCGAATAACCAGAGAGTTGTATGATCTCGAGCCTGTCGCGGAGGGCAGGCTGAATGTCGCTGAGGCTATTGGCGGTGGCTATAAACAGGACTTTTGATAGGTCGTATTCTAGCTCCAGATAGTTGTCGTAGAAGGAGTTGTTTTGCTCAGGGTCGAGTATCTCGAGCAAGGCAGAACTTGGGTCGCCCCGGAAGTCTTTGCCTAGCTTATCTACCTCATCGAGTATGAACACCGGATTGGAAGATTTGATTTTGCGCAAGGACTGTATGATGCGACCGGGCATGGCACCTATGTAGGTTTTGCGGTGGCCGCGCAGCTCGCTCTCGTCGTGCAGACCACCGAGGCTGAGGCGTACATACTTGCGGTTGACTGCCGAAGCGATGCTCCTGCCCAGAGATGTTTTGCCGATGCCGGGAGGGCCGACGAAGCAGAGTATAGGCGACTTGAGGTCACCCTTGAGCTTGAGTACGGCTAGGTATTCGAGAATGCGGTCTTTGATTTTATCCATGCCATAGTGGTCGTTGTCGAGCACTTTCTGGGCTTTTTTGAGGTCGTAGCTGTCTTGGGTGAATGTATCCCAAGGCAGATCGAGCATGAGGTCGAGGTGATTGTAGATAACAGAGTAGTCGGGCGTGCTGGGGTGCATGCGCTCCAGCTTTTCTATATTTTTCTTAAAGAGCTCGCGTGCGGCATCGGTCCACTTCATTTCCTCGGCACGCTTTTGGAGGTCTTTAATCTCACGGTCGTTGGGGTCGCCGCCTAGCTCTTCTTTTATAGACTTCATTTGCTGCTGCAAGAAGTATTCGCGCTGCTGGCGGTCTATATCGGCACGGGTCTTGTTGGTGATTTCGTTTTTGAGCTCTACCAGTTGCAGTTCAGACTGCAAGAGACCTAATAATTTCTCTGCACGGAGGGTAATGTTGTTTTCCTCGAGCATGGCTTGTTTCTCCTGCAACTTAGACGAAATATTGGACGCTATAAAGTGCATGAGAAACGACTGCTGCTCTATGTTGCGTAGGACAATACCTGCCTCGGTAGGGATATTGGGAGACTGCTGTGCTATGCGTTCGCCATAATCCTTGAGAGAAGATATGAGCGCATCGAAGCTAGGTTCGTTTTTGGGGTAAACATCTTCCATGTAGGTGATGTTGGCCACATAGAAAGGATCGGTTTTTATGAATTTTTCAATTTTGAACCTCATACGCCCCATGATAAAAAGTGTGATGTTGCCATCGGGCATTTTTATCTGCTTTACTACCTTGGCGAGTGTACCTATCTGGTACATATCGTCTGGACCGGGATTGTCGTTGTTGCTATCTTTCTGTGCCACTACGCCTATCCATTTGTTGGTGCGTTGGGCTTCGGCTATGGCATTAACGGATTTTTCTCGGGCTACAGTGATTGGTAGTACTACATTGGGGAAAAGGACTGTGTTGCGAAGGGCTATTATGGGCAAATCAGCAGGCAGGGAGGCACGCTCCGCATCATCCATCTCGTCTTCGCCAAGGGGGACGATAGGCATGAACTCCATTTCCTGCTCATTTTGATTGAGTAACATTTCCAGCATTGAGTTTTTTTCAGACATTATGACAAAGTTATCCTTATTTAGAAACTAAAACAGGTGACAAGATAAGGGACAATACTTATGCCAAGGGCAATAAATCGGTAAATATTGCAGATAATGGGTAAGCAGTGCGCCAAAATGGTGGGTAAATCTAATAAGAAAAGGAGAAAGATAGGACGATGGAACCTGCAAGAGCTAAAGCTGTAAAAGCAAATGGGCTACCTCAATAACTGAGGCAGCCCATCTGTGGTATTGAATAGCTACATTGTTTGTGCTTACTTTTTCAGTATTTTGTTCATTACGGTTTCTTTGTCTAGTTTTTTGGTGCAGAAAAACCAGTCGTAACATTTTGTGTCAGCGTCGTGGGCATCCATGCGTGCTTTGGCAACGCCACAAGAGCCAGCAGTAGGCACTATGACATCGTCGCCGGGACGCCAATCGGCAGGAGTAGCTACGCTAAACTCGTCGGCGGTTTGGAGGGCTATTACTACCCTTAGTAATTCATCGAAGTTTCGGCCTAAGCTGAGGGGGTAATAAATGATGGTGCGGATCACACCTATGGGGTCTATAACAAACACAGCACGCACAGCCTTAGTACTGCTTTCGCCAGGCATAATCATACCATACTTAGTAGCCACATTCATAGTGATGTCTTCTATGAGCGGGAAGTTGACCTCTACATCCTTCATACCCTTATACTCGATTTTCTCTTTGATGGTGCGTAACCATGCTATGTGGCTGTATAGACCATCTATAGATAACCCTACAAGTTTGCAGTTAACATCGTTGAACTGTTGCTCCATAGTGGCAAACGTCATGAACTCTGACGTACACACTGGGGTAAAATCGGCTGGGTGGCTAAAGAGTATTACCCAACTTCCACGATAGTCGGCAGGGAAATTGATGTTACCCTGCGTAGTGACGGCTCTGAATTCTGGTGCTTTATCGCCTATTCTGGGCATACTTACTACCTGATTGACTTTGTTTTCTAATTGTTCCATATTGATGATTTGTTTGTTTTTGTACTACAAATGTAGCCTCTATATGCAGCCAGATGGGTGACTATAGTCACCTGAAAAGTAGAGTTTGGTATATAACTATAGATGTATGCATAAAACGCAGCGTAAGAGTACTGACAGTGAGATTGGGAAGTAAAAATTACCTTTGTAAATTGATATAATGTCAGTTTCACCAACAACATAGACACTTATGCGAAGTCTACTCATTCCACTTATAATACTCAATATTGTGGTGCTGCTGGGGCAGGTATGGCCCGAGGGTGCTCCACCCTTTGCCAGAGTGGTGAACATAGTATTTTTGGTAGGTAGTTTGGGGTACTACCTGTATGCACTGAAGAAGGGGACTAAATGAACTTGATTTTTGACAAATGGAGTAAGCCCATGAACGATGAGCTACTTTTTCACAGGCGGCTCCATCACAGTGCCACATTGCTGGCAGGTGCGCTTGTGCTCGTCGCTGTAGAACCGCTGCATAACAGGTGGTAGCTGTGCTACTATATCTGATACGTGCATATATTCTTCGTACAGGAGGTGGTGGCAGTTTTCGCAAAACCACATAAAGCCATCTAGTTCTTCGGTCTTACGTTTTATTTCTAGTACCAGCCCTACTGTATCGGCTCCACGCTGTGGGGAGTGTGGTGTGCGCCCGGGCAGAAGGAACATATCGCCTTCTTTGATGGGTATGTCTACAATCTTGCCATCTTCGAGTATACGCACATTTACATCGCCCTGAAGCTGATAAAACAACTCTTCTCCTTCGTTGAAGTGGAAATCTTTACGGCTATTGGGGCCGCCTACTATCATTACTATAAAGTCGCCTGCATCTTTGTACACACACTGATTGCCCACTGGTGGCTTCAATAAATGACGGTTTTCGTCTATCCATTTTTGCAGATTGAAGGGACGTTGTACTGGCATAGTAATGATTTGAAGAGATAAATAAGAATGTGTGTGTTAGCGAAGCATTTTCATTTTTACGGTTTCTATACGGGTATTGGTTACCAACAGTATATCAAACTCGTATTTGTCTATAATGATGCGCTCTTTGATTTTAGGAATGGTTTCGTACTGGGTGATGATGTAGCCAGACAATGTTTCTGACTCATCAGTAGGCAGATTGAAATCGTATTTTTCGTTGAGGTAATCGAGCTCGAGCCTGCCAGAGAATATAAATTCATTTTCGGCTATCTGCTTTTCTACAAACTGTTCTTCGTCGTACTCGTCATTGATATCGCCAAATATCTCTTCCAGTACGTCTTCCATAGTGACAATACCGGCAGTACCCCCAAACTCATCGATGACCCAGGCTATACTTTTGCGCTCTTTAGTAAACCTGTTCATAAGGTCTACAGCACTCATAGCCTCGGGAACTGGTGTGATGGTGTGCAAGATATCTTTTATTTGCGCCGGACGACGATTCATATCTAGCTGATGAATGTAGCCTACTATGTTATCGATAGAGTCGTCGTAAACGATGATCTTAGAAAGCTTGGTGTTGATAAACTTGTTGCGAACATCGGTAATAGACGTAGTGATGTCTACTGCTTCTACCTCGTTTCGAGGCACCATACATTTGCGCACTTTTACGTTAACGAGGTACAATGCATTTTCAAACAACTCCTGATTCACATCGCTATTTTCGTTTTCATGACCATGCATGCTCTGCTTCACAAACAGCTCGAGGTCTACCCTATTAAATACCTGCTTATTTTCCTTGATGCGCACATTGAACAAATACTTGAGTATGAACTCAGAAATAGACACAAACACACGTGCTATGGGCGAAAATATAAGGTGCATACCCTTCATAGGTATTGCTAGCACTGTAAGCATGGTTTCGGCCTTGTGCCTGAAAATGGCCTTGGGTAAGAATTCTGCAAATACCAATATTACCACTGTAGCTATAAAGGTATCGGTAATAAGTTTGGCGTACTCAGGCAGATGTATGCCATAATGGTCGAGCAACTGCTCTGTAAGCTTAGAGGTAACCAAGCCATAGATAACCAAAATAACATTGACGCCTACCAGCGCTGTACCTATAAACTCGGCAGGATTTTCCATGAACCGGGCAAGGATTTTGCCTGAGTACCTGCCTTGTTTTTTGCGAAGCTCTATATTGAGTTTATTGACAGATATAAAAGCTATCTCCATACCTGCAAAGAACCCTATGAGCAGGATGCAGACTATAGTATACAATATTAAATGTGGTACGTCGTCCATGTGTGGTCAAAGATAATAAAAAAGTATGGACAATACTGCGGGTGCTGGCAATGGTATATAGCAGTACTGCCACTACATTATGTAAAACGGCTACTACTTGTAAGAAAGCAGTAGCCGTAGAATGACATTCATAAGATTGGGAAAATACTATTTCAGTTTGTCTTTGAACACTTTTTTGAATTTATCGACCTTGGGTGCTACTACAAACTGGCAGTAGGGCTGTGATTTATTTTCGTTGTAGTAGTTCTGATGATAGTCATCAGCAATATAAAACTTGCGGAAAGGAGCTATCTCGGTGACTACGGGTTTGTCCCAGGCTTTTTCTTCGTTCAGTTTCTTTTTGTAAGCTTCGGCTTTTTGTTTTTGCTCATCGTCGTGATAGAAAATAACAGAACGATACTGAGTACCTACATCATTGCCCTGACGATTGAGGGTGGTAGGGTCGTGGCAAGTCCAGAAGGCTGCCAATAGCTCATCGAAGGTAATAACCGCTGGGTCATAGTATACATTACATACCTCTGCATGGCCTGTAGTGCCCATACACACCTCTTTGTAAGTGGGGTTGTCTACCTGACCACCGCTAAAGCCTGACTCTACTAAACTTACACCCTTCAGCATCTGAAATTGTGCCTCTGTGCACCAGTAGCAGCCCGCACCAAAGGTGGCTACAGATTCTTTATGCTGTTTTTCTTTGTTACTTACTGAGTTCATTTCTTTGAATGTTTTTGATTTAGGATAATTGTCTTTCTGCGCACATGCCTGCAACTGCAACATGATGAATAAAAGGGAGCAAAATACTTTCAGTGTCTGTATCATGATTACCAAATTTAAGATTATCTACGATGCCAGCATGTTAAGTGATTTTCTGAGCCTATGGTTTATATAACCTTTAACAACAGGGATAAACAAATGATAATCATAACATAACGGCTAATGAGGTTAAAAAAACTGGCAATTATCATCGCATTAAGAAATAACAAGGTGAAAAGGGTCATTTATTGTCTAACAATATCATGGGTGGGTTGCTTATCTTTGAAAGGCAAAAAAGCAGATTACCCCAATGAAAATACTACATCTATTAGCTGTGTGCTGTGTAATGGCTGTGCTAGCAGCTTGCAACAAACAAGCTGTAGTTAACTACACCATCAAAAATATTGCCTCAGATTCTATAATGGCTGTGCGCAGTTATCCCAACTCTGTGAGTAGCGATACGTTGTACATTAGTTACAATCAGACAGTGACGATAGGTGTAAGTAGCCCAGGCAATGACCATGTGAGCAAATATCGGGAAACAGGATCGAGACTGAGTAAACTAAGCACTGTAAAAGTGTATAAAAATAACCAAGAGAGCCGTATAGACTACATGCAAAGCAGCTACTGGAACTACATAGAAAAAGGCAGCAAAAGAGCCGACTATCTGGCAACTGTAACAGACAATGACTTTTGAGGTATGACAATGCGCTCTATCTACCTTCTAGGAATAGGATAAGGCACAAACTCTAGGTCATCGCCGGGTATGAGGGGGAATGTCTGAACAGCCCACCGCTCTTTGGCAGCAGCAATGAGAGCCTTGTCGGTAGCCACAAAATTCCAGTCGATATGTCTGTCCTCAGGGAATGGTTCTCCCCCCAAAATATACACTGTAGTATTGGCCTCTATAGTAAATGCGCACAACGATGGCTGAGTGGTGACCAGCAACTGCTGTGCATGAAAAGAATTACCATCGCTCTCAATACTGCCCTCTAATATGTACAAACCAGCCTCGCCATACAATGACGCCCCTATGTCTATGGTTTGGCGGGAGGTACTTTTTATTTCTATCATGTACAGCGGGCTGTAAACTGGCACGGCAGACTTGCGCCCTAAAGCCTCCCCAGCAATGAGCCTGTAAGTGACATCACCTTCTGTCCATGAGGGAAGCCCATCGGCATCTATGTGACTAAAAGATGGATCCATCAACTCTAGCTCTCGGGGCAATGCAACCCATATCTGTAGACCATGCATGTTCTTGGGTGAGTGGCGCAGGTATTCGGGTGTGCGCTCAGAGTGTGTTATGCCCTTGCCGGCAGTCATCCAGTTGACAGCACCAGGTTTTATCTCTACTTCATTGCCTAGTGAGTCGCGGTGCATAATGCTGCCCTCGAACAAATAGGTAAGGGTAGATAGACCTATGTGCGGGTGTGGCAGCACATCAAAGTTATCGCGCTCGCTAAGCTTTACAGGCCCCATGTGGTCTATGTATATGAATGGACCTACCATTCTTTTCTGACGAAATGGCAATAACCTACCCACCATAAATGTGCCTATACTTACGGCACGCTCTTCTATAATAAGGTCTACGTTTGACATGGTAAAAAACAGTTGTACTGGTGTAACGAAACTATTGATAAACTGAATGAATAAATGCACCTAAGCAGCCGGCTATGACAAAGCAGCATTGACTAATGGCGATACACGAGTGCCTATGAGCTCTATGGAGCGGAGCAACTTGTGGTGAGGTAGCCCTGCATTATCCATCTGAAAAGAGAAACGAGAAATACCACCCAGCGCCTCGCTGTGTCGAACTATCTTCTGAGCTATTTCCTCGGGTCCACCTACGAGCAGCGCACCTGTGGGGCCGTTCTGCGCATCGAAGTGTGCCCGGGTTACAGGTGCCCACCCGCGCTCGCGCCCTATACGAGTAAAGGTCTCGGCATAGCCTGGGTAATAATCGTTGATCGCGTCTGTGCCCGACTCTGCTACATAACCCAAAGAGTGCAGCCCCACCTGCAACTGATGTGGCTGGAAACCAGCTTTTTTGCCTGCCTCTCTATATAGGTCTATGAGTGGGCGGAAACGATGCGTTTCGCCACCAATAATTGCTACCATCAATGGTAAACCTAGCGAGCCAGCACGAGCAAAAGAAGACGGGGTGCCCCCTACCCCTAACCACACCGGCAGCTTTTGCTGCAGTGGGCGAGGATATATTGCCTGATTGCGCAACGGCGCCCTAAACTTGCCACTCCATGTTACTGACTCATTGTTGCATATCTGCAACAACAGTTCTAGCTTTTCAGTAAACAGCTCGTCGTAATCGTGGAGGTTGTACCCAAACAAAGGAAAAGCCTCTGTAAACGAACCACGCCCTACTACTATCTCTGCCCTGCCGGCAGAAAGGAGATCGAGGGTGGCAAAGTTTTGGAACACTCGTACTGGGTCGGCAGCACTGAGCACAGTAACCGCACTTGTGAGCCTGATGCGGCTGGTACGGGCAGCGGCGGCAGCTAGTATAACAGCAGGTGCGGCATCGAGAAACTCCTTGCGGTGGTGCTCGCCTATACCAAAGTGGTGCAAACCCACCTGGTCTGCCAGTTGTATGCGATCGAGCAGCTCTGCGAGTGACCGAGCACTTTCGTGTGCCATGCTGCCTGTAGTACCTGTGGCAGCAGCAGCAAAGCTGTCAATACCTATTTCTATCATAAATGTTGTTTTAGGTGGGCAAAATTATAGCATACTGTGCACGTACTGTTTAGCGGTGCGCCTATAGTGCTATAGGCGGAGATTGGGGAAATGTGTTAGGGAAATGCAAGTAGGACATTGACAGTAAGAATAGGAATAGAATTTGAGGTAAACTTGCATGATAAATGCCACCACATACAAAAATTGCACTCCGCAAGACGGCTTGAGATTACGTGAATATAAATTAGTGACCTCTAGAGATTCAAAACTAAAAGCTGAACTGTTTTTTTATATAAAAGCTACATAGAGTTACTTATAACTTTGATCGATCTTTATAAGCTCGTTGCTGAACATTTCAGACAATTTGGTAGCCCCTAAAATATTGAGGTGAGTATTATTGTTGAAATACCGTTGCTCATTGCACATAGGGTGCTTGCTGTAATTGAGAAAAACAACATTTTGCCCCGCCATAGACTTATATTTTTCAATTATGGAATCTAAATTAGGTAAAAGATGGTATCCACCGGAGTATATAGGGGGAATTATAATGATCACCTTCATTCCTTTTTTTACTATATCGTCGATAGACTTTTGAATCTTCGCCACCACATAACCGTCAATTTTATATTCAGCAGGATTAAGTTGATTAGGTTTAAGGTCTGAAAAATCTGGAACAGTGTCTCTGATAGGTTCATAGCCTTCGCTAGTGTCTACTGGACTTAGAATAAGATTTTTGTAGTACGTTTTATTGAGTAAAGTCAACTTGTACCCTGGCAAGTACCTAGCTAGCGCAATTTTTTTAGGTTCAATATCATACAATGATTGGTAAATATTTTCATTATTGAGGTATGCATAAAACAAATCTGTACGTGCTATTGCCCAATCTCTGCCTAGAAAGTGGATACCACCTATTACTACATACTTGCATTTTTTGGTGTAAGTAATAAACTCATTAATCAGCCCATTAGACTGTAAAGAAAACATACCGTCGTATCCCATATTGTAAGCGGAGTAACCAGTTAGCTTTTTAATGATTTTGGGATCGTAGTGCTTAATAACGGTAGAGGGGCCGAAAATCATGATGTCAGGATCTAACTCATGTCGCATTAATTTAGAATATTTACTACAGCCGTTTTTGTAGTACCTATAATCTATACCCGCCTGAAGGGCATATAATAAAATTAAAACAACGGACGAAAATAAGACTACGTGTAGTAAGTTTTTTTTCATCAAGATTAAAATTGAAAGTATATAAACTCTTGTTCTTCATAAACACCAATCAACAGGATGGCAAATATGAGTAGCATATAAAACCCCCAACGTATGGCTAAAGGTTTGTTAGCTACTATAGAGCTTATACTGTGGTTTTGCATTCGGTTTTGGACTAATGTAAGTAATAGGATAATGAAAGAACCAATGAATAAATTAAACAAGCCGTACATGAGGTCGTTGCTACCTATTTCTACAACCACAGACTTCAGACCAGCAATAGTAGTAAGTTTAGACATATTGCTATTAAGGTGAGAGATAACGTATACTGCATCTTGAAAAGTGTCAGCCCTAAAGAATATCCATGCAAAAGTAGCAAGAGCAAAAGTAGTGATTACAGAAATTACGTGATTGAATTTCGACTGTTCATTGATACCTATCATTGACAGAATGTTTACTCGCCACTCTTTTGTGAGGAGTCCGAAGATCAAGAAAACTGCATGAATTGCCCCCCAGATGACAAATGTCCAATTAGCACCATGCCACAAACCACTGACCACAAAAACGATAGCCAAATTGCGATATACTTTTGCTTTTGAGACTCTATTGCCTCCTAAAGGGATGTATAAATAGTCTTTGAACCAAGTAGAGAGAGAGATGTGCCATCGTGTCCAGAATTCTGATATTGATTTTGCTGAGTAAGGGTTATTGAAGTTTAGCATTAGTTTGAATCCCATTACTCTGGCACTACCGATAGCTATATCTGAATAGCCAGAGAAATCGCAGTATATCTGAAAGGAGAAAAAGATTACTGCAATGAGAATAGATGGTCCGGAATAGTTTTCGGGGTGTTTGTATACGCTATTTACGACAAGCGCAAGGCGGTCGGCAATAACAATTTTTTTGAACAGCCCCCACAACATCAGCTTTAAACCTTCTTTACAGTCTTCATAATTGAAGTCAAATTTTTCGTGAAACTGATGTAGCATGTTTTGAGGACGCTCTATGGGACCAGCCACTAACTGAGGATAAAACATGACATAAAGGGAATAAATACCAAAATGACGTTCTGCCTTTTGATTGCCCCTGTACACCTCTATTGTATAACTCATGGCCTGAAATGTATGGAAAGAGAGACCAATAGGTAAAACAATACTGAGTAAAGGCAAGCTAAAAGCAGCACTATTTAGGTGTACGAGGTCATTAATATTGCCAACGAGGAAATTGTAATATTTAAAAACAGCCAGCACTCCTACGTTTGCTACTATACTCATTGATAACAGCATCTTTTTTCGGGTACCAGCAGCATCTTCTATAAGAATACCAGCAATGTAATCTATAACAATAGTAGCAAATAGAATGACTATGTATATGGGAATAAACGCCATATAGAATACACAACTTGCTGCGAGTAAATGAAACCACCTAAATTTGTAAGGAAGCAGAAAATATATTAGGGTAACAATAGGGAAGAAAAGTAAAAATTCGAAAGAATTGAATAACATTTATCAGAAAGATTTACTTGAATATTTTTCTAATACTAAAGGTCTGTAAACTTACCATAGGGATGGTTTTTCCTATAACTCATTGACAATAAATAGTAGGTACAAATTTAAAGAATTAGTTCAATATAACCAAATTAGGAGATTCTAGACCATAGAACAACCTACGCAACAATATTAAAGACCTGTGCATTAAGCTTAGCTATGCAATAGAATGTAGCTTTGCAGAAGATACTACCCTACCCCAAAAAAAGCTAATCGACGATATGGAATCATATAAAATACAACTGATACAAACACTGCTGGTAATAGCAGGATATATAGGTGCATACTACATTAATAAATCGCTGATAGAGAAAGTACTAAAGAACACACAACTGCCCAGAGCTAGGAGAAAAATAATAGTACGGGCATTCAATCTGTTAGCCATTATAACAGCAGCAGTGTTTATGGCAGCTATATGGGGGCTGCGACAGAGCGAAATAGCGGTGTTTGTGAGTACGATAATAACTGCTATGGGCATTGCTTTTTTTGCTCAGTGGTCGTTGTTATCGAATATCACATCGAGTATACTGATATTTTTCAATCACCCGATGAAGATAGGAGACCACATAAAAGTGATGGATAAGGAATTTCCTTTTGAGGGGGAAATAACCGACTTGTCTTACTTTTTTGTGTATGTAAAAACTAGTAGTGGTGAGTTGATAACAATTCCTAATTCGCTGGTGCTGCAAAAGTCGATATCTATAGTGAGTAGTAATGAGGCGGATAACGGTAAGGAGTAGATAGGGTCTGTTTGTTGCACACATAGAAACAAACCTTTGATAGGCACTAGAAATAAACATAAATACTCATGAAACACAAAATACTCACCCACCTAGTGATATGGAGCCTAGCAATGAGTGGACTATGTGCAGGATGTAATTACGATGGCAATAAATCGGGTAAGCAACCTGTATCTAGAACTGATAAGTTGCTAATTTCTGAACCCAAAGTAGTGGTAAAAACTGGTATGACTGCCAATGAGGTGAGCTTAGTACTGGGAAAACCAGACAGAGTGAGTTATGATAAAGACTCGACGGTTGTGTGGTATTATTATTCAAAAGACAGCAGCGAATGGAATAAAACACATTTTGTATTGTTTGAAAAAGGGAAAATATTTGCCTCTACCAATGAAAATAATTTATTCTTCGATGCTATTTCCATTCATGTTAACAATGACAATGATTTCAAGACCACAGTAGAATACACTATAAATACTGACACATCGGACTTGTTTGTGTTAAAGATATATTCCTCTAAAACAACAACTCTTCATTGCAGGCAGATGGACAAAAGATTGTTTGGTTATACTGTAAACAAATGTAGTGTAGACAGTATAGTGATACTGAACAAAACGAACCAAAAATATATACAAACCATAGTGCCTGAATGGAATGCGTATAGCTGTAATAACAACCCTATAGTGGATATTGGCGACATAACCTTTGATGGATATGATGACTTAAGTATAATGGAGTATTTGCCAGCAGGGCCAAATGTGCCACTCCTAAACTGGACATATGAGCCTGCTCAAAAAAAGTATGTTAGGAACAAGGAAATGGATGCTGTTTTTATTAGCAATATAGATTATAAAAATAAGGTGATCAATACCTATATCAGAGAAAATGCTGCGAATTATAGATTTGAGGTTTTTAAGATAATAAACGGAAAACCAGTGTTGGTATTGGATACACTGGAAAATTATGACAGTGAATCGTACCGTATTCGGTATACTATAAGGAAGCTAGTAAATGGCAAAATGAAGGTGATAAAACGCTATAGTAAGAAGTGGGTGTTTGAGTGATAAAGGATAGAGTAGTAGGTAAATGAAGGAATCACTAAAATTGTTTGTGAGCGTTTTGAGAGTAGGTAACTTTGGACATAACAGCTATAAGTGGGCTAGAAAAACAAGTGTATGGGAGAGCGTAAAGTATTGAGGCTGGTGCTGGGCGACCAGCTGAATAGTGGACACAGCTGGTATGAGCGGGTGGATAGTGATATGACCTATGTGCTAATGGAGGTGAGGAGCGAAACAGACTATGCGCTGCACCATATACAAAAGGTGGCTGGATTTTTTGCGGCCATGCGGTCGTTTGCCAATGAGCTGGTGGCACAACAACATAAGGTACTGTACCTGAATATAGATGATGCGGATAACCGGCAAAGTATAACACAAAACATACTGCACTTGATAGCTGTGCATGGGTTTACAGCGTTTGAATATCAGCTACCTGATGAATATAGAGTGGATGTGCAGCTAATAGATATGCTGAAGGAGCTACCTGTGCCTGCGGTGGTTTGTGATACAGAGCATTTTTATGGGGAACGGGGTGAGCTAGGGAAGTTTTTTGAGGGTAAAAAACTCTTTGTGATGGAGAACTTTTACCGCTATATGCGCAAAAAGCACAACGTGCTGATGGAAGATGGACAACCGTTGACAGGACAGTGGAACTATGACAGCGACAACAGGAAAAAACTACCGAAGGGGCATAAACCTACAGCGCCCTACGTACTGCAAAATGATGTGAGTGATATAGTGAATGCCATAAACAACAGTGGTATAAAAACAATAGGCACCATAGACCCAACACGATTTGTGTGGCCGGTAAACAGGGCACAATCGCTGGAGCTGCTGCGGTTTTTTGTGCGGGAGTGCTTGCCACTATTTGGTACTTATCAGGATGCTATGACTACTAACGAATGGTCGTTGTACCACTCGCGGTTATCGTTTTCGATGAATACTAAGATGCTATCGCCTAAAGAGGTGATAGAGATGGCTACTGACGAATGGCGGAAACGGGAAAATGAGATAGCGTACCATCAGGTAGAGGGGTTTGTACGGCAAATAATAGGCTGGCGAGAGTATATGCGGGGTATATACTGGCTGAAGATGCCTGAATATGCGGGGCTGAACTATCTGGGACATACGGCTAAACTGCCTGAATGGTACTGGACGGGCAACACCAGGATGAACTGCCTGAAACAGAGTATACAACAGTCGTTACAATATGCATATGCCCACCACATACAACGGCTGATGGTGACGGGGAATTTCGCACTGCTGGCAGGTGTAGCCCCTGACGAGGTGGATGCGTGGTACCTGGGTATATACATAGATGCGCTAGACTGGGTGGAGATAACCAATACACGTGGCATGAGCCAATATGCCGATGGGGGCATAGTGGGCACCAAACCCTATGTAAGCAGTGCCGCCTACATAGATAAAATGAGCAACTACTGCGATACCTGCTACTACAAAAAGGCTGTAAAAACAGGAGATAGAGCGTGCCCATTTAGTAGCCTGTATTGGAACTTTTATGACCGCCATGAACCCTTACTGGGTAACAATGCCAGGATACAAATGATGTATAACGTGTGGCGAAAAATGGACCCAGTACAAAAGGCTGCACTGCTAACACAGGCACAGTATTATCTGGAGCGGGTGGATGAGTTGTAGAGTGGTGTATGGGGAGGGTTTAATTTATTGCTGAATTAAAGGCATTTAAAATCAGAGATAGATAGCTAAACAAAGTCTATAACTTAGCGAAATGATGATGGCAATTTAGTTGTAAGAAAAGTTTCCATTGGGGTAGTACTTTAGAATGTATTCAGCAAGTAATTGTACTTGGTATATGCCCTGATAATTAATCAGCGCTTCCATATCTGAAATCTTATGATAGTCGGAATGTAGCCCAGTAGTTAGGGAGAGACAGTTAATTCCACTTTCAGCAAAGGATTTACAGTCTGTCATGAAGATTTTCTCAGGTTCATCTGAGTAAATTCTTCCATCAAAACCACTAGACCGCAGTAGTAATCCATCTTTATGCAAGGACGGGAAAGTAAAAATTGAAATAGTTTGTTCTTGCTGGTCTAACCTTCCTACCATGTCAAAGTTGAGAGCAAGGCATATAGGTTTAAAGTTGGTATTGGCGTATTTATGAAAAGCTGCGGAACCATAAAGCCCCACTTCATGTGCTGCATATCCTACAAACAGGTAATTATAGTGGTTATTATTCCATCTCTTATAAGTTTTTGCAAGACCCATCATAAGTGCAACACCAGAGGCATTGTCATCGGCGCCAGGGTGTATGCCTGATTTGCCATAACTACGAGAATGGCTAGTGCCGCCTAGCCCAAGATGGTCGAAGTGTGCAGTAATGAGTATTGTACTATCTGCATGATTATCTTTGTAGCAATAGATATTACTACTAGTGAGCACAATACCTGTGTCGTTTATCTGGTAAGTAAATGAATGCTTCTGAGGCAGAAAATGCATGTTTTGCCATACTTCTTTTACAAAGATTCCTGCTTTTACTTCATCTTCCGTACCAGCCAAACGACCATTCATATCGTTGGAAGCGAGGGTAACCACCACATGCTTATATAGTTTTTTTAAGTTTTTCTTGCTTTGTGAATAGAGCAAAGAAGGCAATAACAAAATAGTAGTGGCAATGATAATTGAGTGCTTCATAAATCCAAAAGAGCTTTCCAAAATGGAAAGCTCTTTTATTTTTTTCAGAAAAAAAACCATGATTTAGTAAAACTAGTTTTTGTTTGGATTGCCTTCTCTTGTTGGCAAGAATTTGGCTGGGTAATTTTTGTTGAACTGTAGGGTATGTCCGTCCCACCAGATGCCTTCAGCACTATGCTTCTTGTCGGCATCGTTGAACATAATTTTTGAAATTGAAGATTTGAACGAAGTGGATTTCATAAACTGAGGTACTTCAGATTTAGCTGCATCAACTCTATTACCAACAGCAATCCAAGAAATCTGAGCAGACGAATGACCATCATTTAACTCTTTAACTGTAAATCCATTTTTATCAACACTTACAATGTAAACACCGTTGCATTGCCCCATAGGAGTGATAGTAACAGCAGGCGCTTCCCCTAACATTTTAGCATAGTTTGCGTCGAACTCTATTCTTGTTTCGCCTTCGCTCAGCTTTCCGGTTCCTTTGTCATAAACTACTGGGGTAGCAGATGTGGCAGCGAAGCTAGGAATTACCTCTTCCCCTACGTTTACCATTTCAATATTTCTGCCAGTAGTATAGACATCACCTATGTTGTAAGACGCGAATAATTCACCTGAATTCAACTGACCTATTACAGAACCTTTTGAGATAGAACCAACCATACCAAAGAATCCGCCACCTACACCTGCATCTTCACCAGATGGAGCAAAACCAGCACCTGAGGTATAACCTGAACTTCCGTATACACCATAGCTAACAAATCCACTGCTTCTGTAACCGAGTGAGCCCCAATATGATCCACTTTGTTCTGCACCTAAAACCCCACCAGTGCGTGTATAGTCGTTGTAACTGAACCCACCAACGCCAAAAGTGTATACATCTCCCCAAAAATTGTAGCCTCCAGCACCACCATTGCTGGTACTATATCCATAACCAGTACCATCATTCTGAGCAGGACGCGTGCGATAACCAAAGGACGTGTATTGGCCATCTGTAGTACCTGGCTGGGTTCTAAATGTGTAAAGAAGATAATTGGCAGTGGGAGTAGTACCTATAGCCATGGTAGTACCATTGTCTTGGAGCTGAGAATTACCTATTGCTGTACCTGCTGTTGTCCACTTAGTTAAATAATTTATAGTACCAGCGCCCAAACTAGCAGTAGGAGCAGCCCAAGTGCCATCGCCACGCCAGAAAGTAGCAGCTGATGCTGCAGTGCCGCCGTTTAAATTATTGACAGACAGGTTGCCTGTTACCTCTGTAGCGAGATTTACTGCAGCAAACGAAGGAGCTCCAGAAGCATTGCCATGAAGTACAGTAGAAGTAGTACCAGTATTGTTAAAGACAGGAGTAGCACTAGCAGATGTGACACGCCCCTTAGCATCTACACTCAAAACCGGAATGCTGTTGGCGGCGCCATAGCTACCTGCGGTAGCACCACTAGCTGCAAGAGTAGGATTGGGGTAAGTACCTGAAAGATCACCACCAGCAGCACCTGAGGGAGCTCCAGAAGGTGCTGCCCATGTGCCATCGCCACGCAAATAAGTACTAGCAGATGGAGTACCAGTAGCGCTAAGGTCTGCATTGGTAACACTACCTGCAAGATTGAGCTTGCTATAAGCTATTGCAGCAGATGCATTGATATCTGCATTAGTAACACTACCGGCAAGATTGAGCTTGCTGTAGGCTATTGCAGCAGATGCATTAATATCTGCATTGGTAACAGCGCCATCAGCAATTTTTGCTGAGCTGATTGCGTCATTGGCTATTGTAGGATTGGGATATGTACCAGACAGGCTACCACCAGCAGCACCACCAGGAGTAACTCCAGAAATTGTAGTATTGCCTGCAGCTGTAAGTTGCCCTTTACTATTTACTGTAAAAGAAGGTACCTGAGTAGCACTACCATAAGAACCTGAGGTGACTCCTGAAGAAGCTAAAACAGGGTTTGGGTAGGTGCCTGATAAGTCGCCACCAGCAGCACCACCGGGCACATTTGATGGTACAGACCAGGTGTTATCGCCACATAAGAAAGAAGTATTAGAGGGGGTACCAGTAGCACTATGGTCTGCCACACCTACACTACCTGCAAGATTTAACTTGCTGTAGGCTATAGCAGCAGTGGTGCTAACATCTGTATTAGAAATGGTGCCATCAAGTATTTTGGCAGAATTGATAGAACCAGTTGCTACGGTAGGATTGGGATAAGTACCTGATAAGTCGCCACCAGCAGCACCACCAGGCACGTTTGAAGGTACAGACCAGGTATTATCGCCACGTAAGAAAGATGTATTAGAAGGAGTACCAGTAGCACTGTGGTCTGCCACACCTACACTACCTGCAAGATTTAACTTGCTGTAGGCTATAGCAGCAGTGGTGCTAACATCTGTATTAGAAATGGTGCCATCAAGTATTTTGGCAGAATTGATAGAACCAGTTGCTACGGTAGGATTGGGGTATGTACCCGATAAGTCGCCACCAGCAGCACCACCAGGCACATTTGAAGGTACAGACCAAGTGTTATCGCCACGTAAGAAAGAAGTGTTAGAGGGGGTACCAGTAGCACTATGATCGGCCACACCTACACTACCTGCAAGATTTAACTTGCTGTAGGCTATAGCAGCAGTGGTGCTAACATCTGTATTAGAAATGGTGCCATCAAGTATTTTGGCAGAATTGATAGAACCAGTTGCAACTGAAGGATTGGGGTATGTACCATCAAGGTCGCCGCCTGCAGCTCCTCCAGGAGTGACACCCGAGATCAATGTATTTCCAGCAGCAATAACTCGTCCTTTACCATCAACGGTGTAGGATGGCACGTGGGTAGCATCACCATAAGAACCAGCAGTAACACCTGATGTTGCTAATTCAGGATTGGGGTAAGTGCCTATGAGGTCGCCGCCTGCTGCCCCACCGGGAGTAGTACCTGTGATGGTGATGTTGCCAGCCGACATGATACGACCTTTATCATCAACGGTATAGCTAGGCACCTGAGTAGCATTACCATAAGTACCTGCTGTTACGCCAGACTGAGCCAGAGATGGATTGGGGTAAGTGCCCGTTAGGTCGCCGCCCGCACTACCGCCAGGAGTGGTACCTGAGATAGTAGTGTTTCCTGCAACAGTAATTCTTCCTTTATCATCTACTGTAAATGTAGCTACTTGGGTTGCGTTACCATAACTGCCAGCAGTTACACCAGAAGTGTTTAACGTAGGGTTAGGGAAAGTACCCACCAAGTCACCACCAGCAGTAGTGTATGTATTCAAGTTTTTCCAAATAGTGCCATCAAAAAAGTAAAAACCAGTAGCATCGTCTGTTTGATAAACAAGAAGTCCGGTAGCAGGACTGTTTAACAAAGAACGTTGTGCTGCAGTCATTCTAGGCACCAATAGGCCCTGTGTGGTAGAATTGATATCCAATGCAGCACTAGGATGAGCTGGAGCGCCAGTTGGATTCATAGAAACGCCCTGTTGTGCCTGTAAATTACTTGCTCCGAACAACGCAACAGTTGTTGTTGCAAGAAATAATAGCCTATTTTTTTTCATACTATTTGAAGTTTATTTTATACAGATAAGTTGAGGATAAGTAGTAAGATTATATTTTAGTAACTCAATGACTCACGACAATATGGAATGCACTTTTATGCCCACCAGCAGTCATAGTGAGTAAGTAACTACCTCTTGCTACGTTTGGCAATTCTACGATTGAGTTAACCACACCAGATTCAATTTTTACTTCGTTGGAGTAAACCTTTTGACCTAACATATTTGTCACATCAAGAGTGACGAAATTTAGTTTGGTATCAATAAGTATTCCTTTGATAGCGAATTTCCCATTGTTAGGGTTTGGCATGATACCAATATTGCCTATTGATACAACGTCCTTCACTGTAACACTATTGATGTCAAGGACAATAGAATTGAAGGATGGCCAAGCACAGATGCCACTACCTATTACAAGGCAAGTAACTGAGTCTTTGTCTGCAAACGTACTACTTGAGTACACCGCATTAGTAGCACCACTTATTATTACTCCATTCTTTAACCATTGAAAATTGGGGGTTGGTCCAGCGTCTTTTACTACTGCAGTAAGAGTTACTGGCTGACCTTGTCCTAAGGTAGAGGATGGATCCACACGAATATCCACAACAGGTATATAGTTGCTATCTACTTTCATAGTAGCGGTTGCCGAATCTGTAGGATTTGTGGGACAAGGGACACTTGAGGTAAGCAATACTTTTACAATATCACCATCGGAAGGTAAAAATGAAAAGTTGTTTCCAGAGGCACCAGTAGCAACGTTATTTACATACCACTGGTAAGTAGGAGATGAACCTCCGTTTTCTGTAACAGTTTCGAAGTAAGTGATGTTTCCATCGCATAAATGTAATCCACCAGTATTTTCTAAAGTTACTAAAGGAGTTACGAGTGGATTTATGACAACAATAGCACTATCCTGTTTGCCCCAACAACCTGCTGTAGAACGAGAACGGAAGAAATAGGTACCTGAAAGTGAGATATTAGCGGTGTCGGCTTGTATAGCTGTTGATACACCACCAGAAATACTTCCCTGATAATAAATAGCGCCACCTGTACCACCTGTTGCAAAGATTGTAGTTTGTACACAATGTGCACCTTCTCCTGTTACAGAAACAGGACCAGGTACACCAGTGAGTAATAGCTGGGTGGCTGGTGTAGCTTGCGCATAAGCACTATTTGAAGTGGAAAGGTTGCAACGGTAGTAAATATCAGTGAGAACTTCTGCTGAGTAAGTTTCATTGGTTGCACCTGCAACATTTGTCCAAGAAACGGCATCAAGTGAAGACTGCCATTGATACCTCATAGCTGGACCAGAAATGTTAAGCGAAAGGTTTGAGGTATAAGAAGGACATGGACCAACACTAACATATGCACGTGTAACCAACCCTTGAATGTCGCCGGTAAGGACACCAGTTACAATCTTATTTGCTAAAGGACTGTAATCTGAGCGCAGAAATAAATTATTATTAGCATTTAAATTACCATTTATCAGATTTGAGGTGTTCTGAACTGATACCAATGAGTTTAGTATAGTTAGCCCTGATAAATGGTTTATGTTCAGATTGTTTAAAGTAGTGACACCTGTACCAGAAACAATAACACCACCCAACAAATTAAAAGTACCTGTAGTATCTGTATATGATCCATTATTTACAAATTCACCAGATCCTATTGAGACATGCATATTGCCTGATAACACTTTCATTCCAGACCCAATGGTGACTACATTTTGTCCGTATGCAGAGTGAGTTGAAATAATAAACATGTAAAAAAAAGACAGAAAAATTGAAAGTTTAAGCGCTTGATTTTTCATAATTATGATTGTCGATCTGGCAACTAAATTAGTGTTAAAATTTATAAACACAATAATTCTATTAATTTTTTTTGAAAAAAGTAATGCTTACTGTAATGGCAGTCACCTAATTAGGCAGCACGTTTAATCTTATTTGTTACAATTATCAATCAATAAAGGATGTTAAACGACAACATTTGGCTGTGAGATTGGGCTGTAAAACAGTTTCACTGTAATTAAATAGTTGTGGACGAAGCCGAATGGATGAAATTTGTATTTTGCAATAAAGGGTAATTGGGAGATAGGTAAGCGTGAGACCTTTAGTAGCCTGTACTGGAACTTTTATGCACACCAAGAACCCCTATTAGGCAACAACGCCCGGACACAAATGATGTATAACGTGTGGCAAAAAATGGACCCTGAACAAAAGGCTGCGCTGCTAACACAGGCGGAGTATTATCTGGAGCGGGTGGATGAGTTGTAGAGGTGTTTTGTTGCTCTTTTTTCCTTTTGTTTTGAGACTGGAGACAGTGATTAATGGGTGACTTTTGCTGATGCATGCCAGTGGAATGCTGGCGGTGTGTGAGGGTGAGGCGAGAGGGATGGAAAAGAGGGAACCGTAGAACAGAATATTTGTAAATTGCACACATGCCCTCTAAAAAAATACCTGTAACATTAATTCTGGCTATTGCGCTTACTGCCTGTAATGAAACGCAAAAGACTACTGGTTCAACCCAAAACAGCGATAGCGTGGGCATGACAGTGAGCGATCAAAAATTGCCTGCAACTCCACCTAAAGAGATAGTGCTGACCAGTGGAGGACAAACACCGAGATGGCTAGCAGAAGTGGTAATGAAGTATATAAGGGGTACAGATAATGAATTGATAAGATTAGAAGGTGCAGACAGCGAAAGTTGGATTATAGATAAAGTAGTGATAAATGATACCGGAAAGTATATATTCATACAGATAGGGCATAGCGTTGCCGAAGAAGATGGACGCAATAAAAGGTTTGTAACCGACCAATGGATAGGCGTAGATTCGGCGACACGGACTATTTATGAATACGACGTGGCTAGGGACACCACTATTGTTTGGAATAATAAAGGAAAATAAAAAAGTCTGTTCTTACAGTTGTTCAGAGAGAAACCAAGAAGAAGTAATACACCCCCGTCTTTGATAATATTTGCCTTGATACAGCTAAATAGAAAGACGGCGAACAGAACGGCAGTGGAAATAGTTTTCGGCTTAGTAGGCCTGATGTTGGTGAGTAACCTGCAGAAAATCTGGGGAGAGCTACACAGGACTGAAAGCTCGAACCAGATAAGTGAATTCTTTCGTGAAATGTATCTGTCCGGCGCGAGGCTGTGGGTCAGAAAATAAGACCAAGAGTGGCGGAAAACTAATCTCTGCTGTAGATAATCAAATCGCAACTCGTTGCTACAATGAAAGACACACCAGTATCTGAAAAGCCAAAAGCCTTCAATTCACATGGTCCATCTTGAGCTACACTTACCCTGTCTTTACCAGCAGAGTGTGCCAGAAAGATTTTTGTGGTCGAGCGAGTTCCAAAAGGTGTATGTTCAATCAACGGTGCTCCGGCAGTCAATGACCAACCGTCACTGGTCGTCTTCATAAGGTGGTCTCCACCTAACACTCCAGAGGTGTATATAATTTCACCTTCTAAACGATCAAAACCTAATACGGAGTTTGTAGCTTCGTTAAAGCCGACCCAATCTAAATCATTATTAAGTCTGGCAATTTTTTCGCCATTGCGACAATCAAAAATTCCCTGACCTTGGCTTGACAATACCATTAAAAGATCTTTGTTAGAAGCGTAGCCGACGTTAAATAGCCCTCCAATAGCAAAAGTGCCTTTATAATTCCACATGAGTTATATTTTGCAAACTTATTATTTGGTGCATAATCTAGTAAAAGTGAAGATATAAAAGTTCGACGTTACTGTTAGGAAAAATAATATGACCTGCGACCAGCACAGGGAAAGCTATAAGTCAGAAAATAAGACCAACAGCGGCGGAAAGGCACGTCATTCATATTCTCGCGTTTTTTCAATTTTGCCATCGGGTGAATAGTAGCTCCAAATTCCGATCTCTTTCGATTTTAACACCAATCGTTTCTCTATTACTGTAGTTCCCGTCAAAGGGTCAAGAAGTTCAACATTCGTACTATCTAATACTGCTTTATAAAAACCATCGATTTTTAATTGTCCTGTTTCATAGTATGATTGGTAGAGTCCTGATCTACAATAATCTTTTAGTTCGTTGTATTGAAAATGAGAAATATTGAATGCTTCTTTGACGTTTCCATTTTCGTAAAAATACTGCCATAGACCTAAAGGTTCATCTTCATAGTAATGGCCAATAGCTTTTATTTTACCATTTTGGTAATATTCGGTCCATTTCCCAAAGCGCTTAAAATAATCAGTAAATACCCTTCCGCCTAAGTTTCCTTCAACGAGAATTTGCATCTTGTTATCGAATAACTTGTAAATGGTTCGGTTCGCTATATATAAGATTTTGCTAGTGTCTCTATTTGCAAAATAACTCCCTGCTGAGTCAGCCCTTAAAATTTTGAATTGACCAGTGGACATGTGGCAGCCAAGACAGGGTATATCAATTTGTGCCGACGATTTGCAGAACGCTGATAATAATATCAGCCAAGACATTACGTGTTTCATTAATCAAAAGTACAATATAGGCATGAAAATGGCGGGCGCTTCGATATTCCTGTATTAGTTTAAAGCAAAACCCTCTCATAGCGCGGTTTTCAAAATGGTGCTCCCTAACAGACAAAACTTCGAACCAGATAAGGGAGTTCTTTCGTGAAATGTATCTGTCCGGCGCGAGGCTGTGGGTCAGAAAATAAGACCAACAGCGGCGGAAAAGTATAAATGGCTGAATTAAGGTCCACAGCATCCCAATTCAAACTCCTGTCTCGTATTGAATGCCTGAAGAATTATGCAATAGCCGGTCATGCCAGCGTCATCCTGCTCGACTAAAAGTTGCACGTTTCTGTCATAGTATCCATAAATATCTGGCGCATTATAACGGTAGTTGTGGTAATCAGTGGAAAGTCGCCCGCGCATTACGACATTTTTATTTTCGGTTCCATTTGCCGGATAGAAACTTTTGAAGTGAGGTGCGATATAATTGACTATTGCAAAGCAAGAAAGCTTGCCAAGAACTTTTGAGTTTTTCTTCTGAAGCGGTCTCTTCAGCTTGTCTTGCTTTACTGTCAGTACGTAAGTTGGTTCATACTGAGTACCACCATCATTCTCGCACCAGAATTTGGAAGTACAGTTAATAACGTTTTCTAAGGTTATTAATTCACCCGCTTCGTCAAACAATATTATTCTTTGAGGCGCAATATTTAACGGAATGTCCTTTGTATAGTTAGTGGTGTCACGTTTTAACAGGTTATCAGAAAGCTCGAAATAGGGAAATCTGATTGTGATTGAATAATTGTTATCGTTCGCAGTATCTAAATAAACGACACCGATGCTGTTTTCTGGAAAAATATTTTGAATGATAGTTGATTGGGCAATCTCATTTGGCACGTTATCAATTGCTTTGTTTTCTCTGCCAGAACAGGCGGTAATTCCTAGCAATAAAATCAGAGAAGCCATTTGGGAAACCGTCATAGCACAATTGTAAGAAAAAATAAAAATCCAACCTAACAAAGAATGGATTTTTAGCATTTTCTGGCATATTTATGCCTTTCGTGCCCCAAACAAACAAAACTTCGAACCAAATATTAAAGTTCTTTCGTGAACTGTATCTGTCAGGGGCGAGGGTGATGGTCAGAAAATAAGACCAACAGCGGGGGAAAAACGACTGCGTGCTGCAACATTTGCTGCCCCAAGCCAGCGGGACACTGGCGGTGTAATAAGTCGAGGCGAGACGCCTCGACTAGGGGGGTTACTGTTTCTTCGCCCTTAATTCTTATCTTCATTAAATATTCTAAGAACAGCGTATGAGTATATCAACATTTAATGCAAAAAAAATGCTGTTATTTTCTATCGTACTTGCTTTTTTCTTTTTGGGCTGTGACACACTCAATAAGGCGGATCTTCAATTCGCAACGAACTATAATTCACTGCTGTCGTCTTATCAACCAGGAGATACCTTGTATTTTTTCTCAAATTTAGGTGATATCGACACAATAACCGTTTCAACGGTGGATTCATATGAAAGTTCCTCCGCAGGAATAATGGGCTGGCCCCACCGGAATGTCATAATCAGAATTAAACACTTACCTAATAATCTTTGGTCAGCAGGAACTGAATTTATGCAGCATCAAAATCCAAAAATATTGGATCAGGAGTTGATAATAGTTGAAAAAACACCAAACTTAAAAAATCAGTACTTTATTGGGATTGATTTTCGAGACTTTTCTGTCGGGCTTGATACATTTCCCTCGACAGTTACAGGTGACTTATTGACTAATTTAGACATAAGAGAATATTGGTCGATCAAAACAGAGTCTGCTATTGAAAGTCAAAATGAGCGTTCAGTAACGGAGATCATCTGGACAACTAAGTTTGGATTAACAGGATATTATAAAAAAAATGGAGAATTTTATCTGCTTTGTCCATCAACAAAGTCATTTTTATCAACAGATAAATTCAGAGATTAATTCCGTTACGTAATTCGAAGTTTTGTCTATTAGGTACCCTAAAACAAATCAAAACAGCACTACCTTCCCATAACCAAATAATGCAGATGATAAGTACACTATTGCATCAACTGAATATTATGCGCAAAGATGCTCACTGCCCTGAACGTACAAGAGTGTGACACAACTGGCGATGCCAAGAGTGCAAAAGCTGGCTACCAAAAGAAAAACTATCTGCCTTTTAGCATGTTGTAGTAGGCTGGGTCTATCTGGCGGAAGCCGAGCTGGATGGCGGTTTCTACGTCTTGGAGGGCGGCGGCTTTATTGCCGTTGAGGGTGTGACAGTAGGACCGGGAATAGAATATTTCGCCCATGGTGGGGTTGAGGGCGAGGGCGGTTTCGAAGTCGGCCATGGCTTCTTTGCAGCGTTTCATGCGCTGGTAAAGCCTGCCCCTATTGAGGTAGGGTGCGTACATATCGGGGTTCTGAGCTATGGCTATGCCGTAGTGTACGAGTGCCGAATCGGGTTTGCCGGTCATGTCGTAGAAATTGCCGAAGTTGCTGTGTACCTCGGGGAAGTAGGGCTTGCTGGCTATGGCACTGCGAAAACAAAAAGCCGAGGAATCGAGGTTTTGGGTGATGGCATAGGTGATGGCAAGACCGAGGTAGGCGTTGGCATTACCTTCTTTGTCGTTGAGGGTAAGCGCTTTGTAGTAATAGCCTTTAGCCTGCGGGAATAGATTGGCTGCACGGTGTAGCTCGCCTAGAGAAACCCAGGGATTGGCAAAGGTGGGTTCGAGTGTTACAGACCTATTGAGCAGGTAGAGGGATGAATCGAAAAACAGTCGGCGCTCGGCATCGTTGACACTTTCATTGAATTTATTGAAGTAATAAAACCCCAGGTTGTTATAGGCATTGGGGGCGAGGGGTTGTTTTTCTATCTCGTCGCGCCAAAGACTGGCGGTATCGTACCACGCCCGGCAACGCTGTGTAGTGAGTGTGCCGAGGTATAACGACCATGCACCCACCACAGCTAGGGCTATGTAGCCATACTGCCTATTGGCACCGGGTGTGAAGAAGGAAGATATGAACCAGCCTGCCATAAAAAACAGACCTAGGTAGGGTATGTAAGAATAACGATCGGCAAGGATGGCACCACCTACGGGTAGGAACTGCAATAGCAGGGCAATATTGACCAGAAAAAACAATGCACCAAACACTACTACCCTACTGCGACGGTAGTACCACACTATGCCTAAAATGGCGAGTGTCGCTAAGGGATAGAGGTAATAAACAACGGGCAGGGAACCACCAGCATCCTTGGGAGGATAGGGGTAAAAACAACTAAGCCCGATGGGAAGAATGGACTTCCAGAGGTAAGTAATGAAGGCGTAACCACCGAGAGCAAAACGCTCGACGAAGGAATAAGTAACATTGTGCGTGCCGAGGGAGCCAAAAGAGCGCTGATCGATAAGGGAACGGATACCAAAGGCTATGGCTATGGCAAGCAGGGGGAGTTTTTCGAGGAGGAGGGCGCGGGTGAGTGGGCGCTGCTCGAAGTAGTCGATAAGTAAAAGGGTGAGCGGAAGGGTAACGGCGACTGGCTTGCCCAGCAAAGAACAGAGGTAAAGCAAGGCTGTGACAGCATACCACTTGGAGCGACCGGCACCGGAGGAACGAATGAAGTAGAGCCAAGTGATGCAGGCTGCCATATAAAACACACCATACACCACATCCTTGCGACCTGCAAGCCATGCTACCGACTCTACGTGCATGGGGTGTAGCCCGAACAGCAGGGCGGTGATGGCGGCTGCTATGGGACGACGGGTGAGTTGCTGCACAAAGACATATACAAGAACAGTGACAAGTATGTGGAGCAGCACACTATCGAGATGGTATAACCAAGGCTCTAACCGCACAAAACTATACTCTATGGCATAACTGAGTATGGTAAGCGGGTGATAGTTGCCCATGATGGGTGTGGTGAATATCTGGCGCAACCCTTGTGCAGTGATGTCTTTGATAAGGGCATTGTCGCGGATATAGCCGGGGTCGTCCCAGTTGGTGAGCTGATTTTGGAGGCTGACCTTGTAAAAAAGCCAAGTGAGTAATGCAATAGCACCTGCTATAACCGCATGTAAACGAAAGCCCGACAAACCACCGCCTGAGGATGGTGTACCTGATGCAGGTGATGCCTGCCTAGGCTTGGGTGCAGGAGTTATGTTGCTAGCAGTAGCTTGTGGTTTTTGTTTACTCTTTGCCATGATGGTTAAAAATAGAGTAAGTAGTTGGAATATAAAAGAACCTGTCCACCTGTAGCAGATACATAACAAAAACAAGACAGGCTACCCGATGTGGGTAGCCTGCAATGATATGCAAGAGGAAATGAGGATTATTGTTTTTTGATGAGTTTCTGCACCTTGAGTTGCTGACCATTGGCATCGAACAGCGTGATGATGTACACACCATCTGCCAATGAGCTGAGGCTAACTTCTTTAGCGTTGGACTGTGTAATAAGTGCCTTGCCATCTATGCTGCTAATGATGGCAGTGACAGGAGCCTGAGCGGTGATGAACACAGATGCCGAAGCAGGATTTGGGTAGATGCTAACGTCAGTTTGATTGAGGTCTGTAACACTGTTGGTACCTGTCCAGCCCGTAACAACATAGGTGGCTGATACTGCCTGACAACCATTGGTATCTGTAACGGCTACTTTGTAGTTGCCATTGCCAGTGATAGCAGTAGACGCTGCAGTAGCACCAGGTATAGCTATGAGGTCTTTGTACCACTGGTATGTAATGTACATGCCACTAGTATACACAGCTGTGCCGCTGGAAGCTACCAAAGGATTTGGGAGTGGCACCTCTGTAACAGGGACAGACGAAGTAAGCACGGTGCAACTACCTGTAACAACTATCTGGCAAGCATAATCGCCCTCTGCACCAGCGCTGTAGGTGGGTGATGTGGCACCGGGGATAGCAGTACCATTGAAGAACCACTGATAAGTTAAAGCACTGCCTAAACCAGAAACACTAGTAGACAACAACGCACTACCGCCCCAGCAGAAACGAGCGGGCGTGAGCGCAATAGCAGTGGGGCTGCTGATAACGGTAACAACTGTAGCAACCGGAGTAGTAGCAGTGCACCCAGTAGCAGCATTGACAACAACTACCTTGTAAGCACCACTGGCAGTGGCAGCATAGTTGGCAGTATTGGCACCACTAATCGCAACACCATCCTTGAGCCACTGATAAGTGAAACCTGGAGTGGCACTGAGCAATACCCCGCTACCTGTGCAGAAGATGGTGGGGCCACCAGCAGTGATAGACGCATCGGGTAAAGGATTGACTGTAAATATGGTGAGTGCAGACACTACGGCACAACCAGCAGAGTTAGTAACCTGAACATAATAATCGCCAGACGCGGTAGCAGTGTAAGCATCGGCAGTGGCACCAGCTATAGGGCCAGCAGCATCGAACCACTGATAAGTATTGCCGGGAGCGGCTACCGCAGAGATAGTGACGCTACCACCTGCACACACACTAAGCGGACCAGAAACTGAAACTACCGAAGAAGGCGCAGCTGTAACAGAAACTACAACAGGGGCCGAAAGTGCCCAGCAACCAGCGGCATTGGTAACCCTAACCTCATAACTACCCGAAGTAGTGGCTGTAAAGGTACTGGTGGTGGCACCTGCGATAGGCGCACCTGCAAGCTCCCACTGGTAAGTAAGTCCAGTGCCGGTATTGGCATTGAGCACTACTGGAGTACCCGCACAAACACTGGTAGAGCCACCGGGAACTGTGATAGTAGCTGTAGCAGGCACAACGGTAACCGACATAGCCGTAGACAATGTAGTGCAACCAGCAGCTATGCTCACCCTAACCTGATAGCTACCTGGAGTGCCAGTAATGTAAGTAGGCGTAGTAATACCGGGGATAGGCACACCACCATTGAACCACTGATAGGTGGCACCTACAGCAGCGCTGGAAGTAAGAGTAACAAAATCGCCAGGGCAAAGAACCGTGTCTCCAATAGGAGTAATGGCTGCAACTGGAGATGCTATAACAGTAACAACAGTAGTGGCTAGGCAACCAGTGGCCAATGTATAAGTAATGGTAGTAGTGCCGCCCGCAACACCTGTAACAACACCTGTACCAGCAGCAACAGTGGCTACCGCAGGTGTGCTACTGCTCCATACACCGCCCGCAGAAGTATTGGTTAGACTAATTGTAGACGCTGGGCAAACGGTAGAGGCACCACCGATAGCGGCAGGTAATGGATTGACTGTGAACGTACGGGTGCGGAAACACCCTGTAGCCAAAGAATAAGAAATATTGGTAGTGCCCGCAGCTGCACCAGTGACTACACCCGTGCCTGCTACTACTGTAGCCACAGTAGTATTGCTACTGCTCCATGTGCCACCAGCAGGACCGCTAGTGAGCGTAGCAGTAAGCCCTAGACAGACTGAGGCTGGACCACCTATAACTGTAGGTAAAGGATTGACAGTAACCACTCTGGTGCTGATGCAACCACCTATGTTGTAGGTAATAGTAGCAGTACCCGCAGCAACACCTGTAACAACGCCTCCCGCAACGGTGGCAATAGCATTATTTGAGCTAGACCATGCACCACCAGCTGGGGTAGAAGAAAGATTGGTAGTACTGGCTACACAAACTATAGCTGTACCTGTAATGGAACCAGGATTGGGATTGACCGTAACCACGGCTGTACGGAAACAAGTATTAGTACCTGTACAGGTGATGATACTAGTGCCAGCAGCTAAACCCGAAACAATACCTGTAGCGGCACCAACGGTGGCTACTGGTAAATTGCTACTAGACCAAGCCACACCGGGCGTAGCAGAGGCAAGAGTAGTAGTAGCACCTACACAAACAGACAATGAACCTGTAATAGCAGCAGGCAATGGCAATACGGTAACTACTGTGGTAGTAATGCAACCAGAAGTAGGCAATGTATAAGTAATGGTAGCTGTGCCACCAATAGTTGTTACCCCTGTAACTACACCTGTAGCAGCCCCTACAGTAGCAACTGTAACATCGCTAACAGACCATGTGCCGCCTGAAACTGGGTGAGCAACTGTAGCTGTAGCAGACGGACAAATAGGAGCTATACCTGTTATAGCAGCCGGAGTAGCATCGACCGTAACAACAGCCGTAGCAAAACAACCTGTAGGCAATGTATAAGTGACGGTACCAGTGCCTACTGCAAGTGCTGTAACAACACCCGTAGCAGCATCGATAGAAATAACACCTGGAGAAGCCTGAGACCATGTACCACCAGCTGAAGTGGTGGAAAGTGGAGTGGTGTTACCCACGCAGATAATGAAGTCGCCAGTAATAGCATCGGGTAATGGATTGACTGTGTATTCAAGAATACTGTTGCACCCTGTAGTAGTAGTGTATGTAATGTTGGCAGTACCAGCAGCAACACCTGTTACAACACCTGTGCCAGACACTACAGTAGCTACAGCAGTGTTGCTGCTAGACCATGTGCCGCCTGAAATGGCATTGATTAAAGTAGAAGTACTACCCACACAGGCCGAAGCTGTGCCTAGGATAGGCTCTAAAGCATTGACAGTGACTACGGTAGTAGAAAAACAGCCTGACGCTAGCGCATAACTGATGGTGGTAGTACCCACTGCAACGCCCGTAACAACGCCAGTAGCTGCATCGACAGTAGCTACTGCAGGCGTGGTACTAGACCATGTGCCACCAGCAGTGGCATTGGCAAGAGGAGTAGATTGTGTGCGACAAACAGTAGTAGTACCCGTGATAGGATCTACAACAGTAGTGACACTGACCGTAACTGTGCGGAAACAACCACTGGCTAATGTATAAGAGATAACAGATGTACCTCCCGAAACCCCTGTAACAAGACCTGTGGCATCGACAGTGGCTACTGCTGGTACAGAGCTAGACCAGGTACCACCTGTAGTAGTGCTGGACAATAATGATGTACCAGAGATACACAAAGTAGTACCACCGGAAATGGCAGCGGGCAAAGGATTGACGGTGAGTGTAGTAATGCTGAAACAACCTGTGGGTAGTGTATAGGAGATGGTAGTGATGCCACCAGAAAGACCTGTAGCTACACCAGTAGCAGCGTCTATGCTGGCTACTGCGCCCACACTACTGCTCCATACGCCGCCGGGAGTAGCACACGTCAAAGCAGTAGTTGCACCCTGACAAATAGTAGTGGTACCAAAAATACCGGCAGGACTTGGATTGACGGTAACGACTGCCGTAGCAGTGCAACCAGAAGGCAAAGTATAAGTAATAGTGGCTGTACCTGAAGAAACACCTAAAACCACACCAGTAGCTGCACCTACTGTAGCAGTACCAGTGGCACTGCTGGACCATGTGCCACCTGGAGTAGGATTACCAAGGGTGGTAGTGAGCCCCCTACAAACCGATAGAGAACCTGTGATAGGCGTAACAACATTGACCGTAACGACAGCAGTAACAAAACATGATGCAGAAGTGGCATAAGTAATAGTGGAAGTGCCACCAGTAACGCCAGTAACAATACCTGTAGTAGCCCCTACTGTAGCTACAGCTGGTGTGCTGCTGCTCCATGTGCCGCCGGCAGTAGGATTAGTGAGCGTGGTAGTAAGACCAGGACAAGTGGTAAGCGTACCCGCTATGCCAGCCAACAGACAAAGAGGGGGTGTCCAACGGAAAACCTGGTCAAAAGTTGGAGAAAATGGTATGTCATTAACAAACAAAGGGGCAAATAGAGGTGTTGCGGTAGATGTTTCATCTGAAAGGGTTTGCCAATCGGATATGGCATCGTTAGATATGCCAATAGTAGCACCCATAAAAAAGTAGCTAGAAAAGTCGTAGTGAAAGTCGATTATATCTGTCGATTCGTACAATTTTATTTGGAAAGTAGCGAAACCTGACCCGAAAAAATCCGGAACATTGTTCCACTCTATAGTGCAAACACGTGAAGGCGCTATACCTGAAGTTTCTACTACCATATCGCCGGAACCAGTCAGATCCAAATCATCCCAAAAAGGCATTAACCAACCCGGCCCATCGATATCCGTTTCTACGTTAGTGGGGGAAGATGTTGGAGAATTGGTGAGTGATATCCAACCATTAGAGCAAGCTGAAAGAGAAGTATAGTTGATACCACAGTATTTAAAAGTAAAACCTATAGGCACTGATAATTCTGTTGCATCGTCACCATATGCGCCAAATAATGGAATTGCAGTAGGGGAGAATATAACAGTAGAGAATGGATCACTGAATTGCGAAAAAGCATAACTGGCAGCAGTTTGTGCTTTGCCTGCCAAAGTGAGACAGAACAGGGAAAGTAGTAGAAAGATTTTTTTCATAAACTAATTAGAGATTTTGCATCATTACTAAATAATACAGGCGCATATATGCGGCTATCAGTTAGTAACAGATAACAGAAAATGCGATGAATTATTGAAAAATGAAGTTAAAGTTAAGTCTTTTGGTGTATCTGCAAAAAAGAAAGCCTGCTAACGGGTAGCAGGCTTGGAAAAAAAAGCACAGAACAAGAAAATATTAACCAAAAATTGATTGTTTCAGCTTCCACACAAGTGATTTATTTTTAGAAAGCACTATATATAAAGCCCTATCTCCACCAAAGTTTCGGAAGAAACGCTCTACGCCTTCGTCCATACTGCCCTCTAGGTCATAAATGCTGTTACCTCTTTCTTTAGCTAACCTCATGGTATGCCATAATAACAATGACATTGCCCTGTAACTATTGGTATCGGGGTTTTGTCCGCCCATGAAGTAGTAGCTAGTTTTTTCATCCCACATAGCCCACACTATGGCCTGTATGCGTTTGTCGGGTGTTTTTGCCACCCACAGAGCAGTGGAGTTGTTAGCAATACCTGCATCCATGATTCGCTGAAGGTCGCGAAGGGAATATTTAAACGACTTACCTTTTTTCTCCAGTGTGTTTTTCTGGAATTTATATAAGTCTTTGAGGTGCTCGGGGGAATTAGTAACCGTTACTTCACTTTCTGCAATGCGTATATTGCGGCGCACAGCATCTTTCATGTTGGTGAGGAGCGTTTGCTCATCTTCGTTTAGTTCCAGCAGAAAAGTTTGTTGTACCTGAGCATTGAGTTTGTGTAACTTAAAGATACCTGCCTGTTTTACACCAGGCTGAATAGCGAGGTTCCAAACGGGTGCTTTAGGTATTTGTTTGATAAGCTCCGCAATAGTTTCGTGCTCGTAACTGTCGTTATTACTTTCTTTGAGGTCGTGAGGTAAAAAAACCAATGGCCCTAAGTAAGGAGTGAGCATGGGTGTGCGCACGAGTGCTACACCTAATTTGCTTTCTACAGGGTAAGGCCAAGCACCGGCTATGTGCTCTCCTTTTTTAGCAATAGCCACATCCCAACTTTTGCACACAGTATCGAGCCACCAAGGCTGGCAAAATACGGGTATCCCTTTTCGTTGACTACACAGTTTTTTGTAAATGTCTTTGTTACTCATCTTTATACTAAATATGATTTAAAAATTTCTACTGTTTCTGGCTAACGAATATACTATGTTATCAACATAAGATATTACTTAAATTGTAAGACTTTAGCAGGTTGTATGCGGCGAATATACAAAGTAGGCAACCACATACAAAATACACACAAAACAAGAGTGAGTAAATCGACCGCAGCTACCTGCCACCAAATAACCTTGACCGGCACATAACGCATATAATAAGAGTCTTCAGGCAACTTAAGGAAACCATAATGCAGTTGTAAATAGCAAATACCTAGTGCCAAAAGATTGCCTAATAAGATACCAGAACCACCTACAATGGCAGCAATGCTGAGGAAAACAGCACGCGTGGTTTCAAACGGCATTCCTAATGCCTTGAGTAAACCTATCATGGCGGCACGGTCTACAATTATTATCAGCAGTGCTGCCCCCAGATTGATGATAGCCACTATGGCCATTATGGCTATAAGTATGGCACTGTTGACCCCTTGTAGTTCTATCCAGTCGAAAATGAAGGTGTAAGTACCTACTGTGGTGTAGGATGCCAAAGGGGCATTGATAAGATTGTAATGAATGTAAGTAGCTACGGTATCGGCAAAGTCGGGGTTGGAAAGATCTAGCTGATAACCATTTATGCTATCGGCAGTCCAGTTGTTGATACGTTGCAGCAGACGAATGTCGCAGACTGCATAATATTTGTCCATATCCTCCATGCCACTATGGTAGGTGCCACTCACCCTTACCCGGCGTATGCGCGGAATGCCATTGTCAATAAAATTGAGCTGAATAGTATCGCCGGGTTTTGTATTGAGCCTATCAGCGGTAGTGCGAGAGAGAATAATTTCTTTAGCGTACTGGGTATCTGAATAGTTGATGGGGCTACCAGCGGTAGTGATGCCAGACTGGAAACGATAATTTTTATTGACACCTTTGAGCTGCACCCCTTCCAGTAGCCCATTTGCCTGCAAAATTACCGGGCGAACGGCATAAGGAGTTACAGCCATTACATGAGGTATACGCTGCATACTGCTGATAAGTGCCGCATCGGAATAGATGGGCTCTGCAAAACCTACGGATGCAGTAGACGCCTCATTGAACGGGCGCACCTGTACATGCCCCATGAAGCCAAACAGTTTTTCGGAAATAGCATGTTTGAACCCTGTAACCACTGCTAATGAAAGTATCATAACTGCCACGCTAAGCGCAGTAGCTACAATAGCCAACCTTATAATAAAGGAAGAGAAAGTTCCCTTCTGCTTTACCAGATAACGGCGTGCTATGAAAAAAGATAAATTCATGAATGGGAAACAACATTTATCAAAACCGACAAACGCAAGGGCGCAATGTCTGCAAAGAAACCAAACAAAATAAATGAATAATGGGGCAAAAGTAAATCATTTAAGACGTGAATAACACTAAGCGGATGAAGAGCAATGGATAGTATAATTTGCTGATTGCATATTTCAGATTAATTTCACAGCCGATTTACACCAAATTAACATTAGAACTTATTTAACTTACAGCAAAAAGTAGCTACTCACAATCATATAGTAGTGTGGCTGCAAGCAATACACCCAAACTAAAAACGACAGATATGAAACACGTATACATGTTTCCCGGACAAGGAGCGCAGTTTCCGGGAATGGGAAAAAACCTCTACGAACAAAACACAGCAGCAAAAGAGCTTTTTGAGCAAGCGAATGAAATACTAGGATTCAGGATAACCGACATCATGTTTGGTGGTACTGACACAGAGCTGAAACAAACCAATGTGACACAGCCAGCTATATTCTTGCACTCAGTGATACGGTTCCTCACCACACCAGACCTGCACCCCGATATGGTAGCTGGTCACTCGCTGGGTGAGTTTTCGGCACTGATAGCCAATAAAACACTGACATTTGAGAATGGACTGCGCCTGGTAGCACAGCGTGCAGCCGCTATGCAGCGTGCATGTGAAATAAACCCATCGACCATGGCGGCAGTGCTGGGCATGGAAGATGCCAGAGTAGAAGAAATATGTGCCGGTATAAAAGAAGAGGTAGTGGTAGCTGCCAACTATAACTGCCCCGGACAACTGGTGATAAGCGGCAGTATAGAAGGTATAAGAATAGCCTGCGAGCTACTGAAAGAAGCTGGTGCTAAGCGGGCACTGGTGCTTCAAGTAGGTGGTGCATTTCACTCGCCACTCATGGAGCCAGCACGCATAGAACTAGAAGCCGCCATAGCAGCAACAACATTTGGCACACCTACTTGCCCTGTGTACCAAAATGTAACTGCCCTACCCTATACCGACCCAGCAACTATAAAACAAAACCTGATAAACCAACTAACTGCCCCCGTGCGGTGGACACAAACCATACAAGAAATGGTGGCTAATGGTGCAAGTCAGTTTACGGAGGTGGGCCCAGGAAATGTGCTACAAGGACTGGTAAAAAAAATACACCGTGAAGCAGTGACCGACGGGCTGAACTAAACAGGAATAACAACAAACCCTCTGACGAACACCTAAATCAATTGTTAGCAAACTACTAACGCTTTGTTAATGGACTTTACGATTGTGGATAACTAGAGAACAAGTTGTAGTATTGTACTAATATTTTGCCCTAATACTGTAATTTAAGTTTTACTTACTCATGGACAGGACCAATTCTTTTTTGTACAAAATGGAGGAACTAGTAAAGCAAGTTGTTGCTTACAACAACTTGCCGTGCTATAGAATAGACTCTATTTGGGAAAACCAAACTACAAATACTGGTGGCAAAACATCGGTGCCGGTGGTGAGGGTTGTTGGTTTTTTTGACGATGCTATAGCACAAATAGCCCACCTGCTCAATAATGAGTTGGAACTGGCTACCATCAATGATAACAATGTAAACGAAGATGGATTTGTGACTAGTGCACAGATATTTGAAGCAGGATTGAGAGCCAACAGACTGGATCTGCCTGAATATAGGTATCTAGGACCACACAAGTTTGAATTAAGAATATCATCGATACTACAGGATGTGTATAACTCAATGCACAAAGACCTGAGCAATGGAACTGCTACCATACCTAATACGATAAAAAGAGATTTTTACAGAATAGGTGCCCTGCTAGAAATGGCAGACATGGAATTTGTGAAAATAAGGAATAAAGTAAGTAATGGCGGCGCTGCCAACACTAGCTCACCAGCCTTTGCCCCACTGAGCAACATACCATCAGTAAACAGAACTAGCTATACCCCAACACCTGCTGTAGCTGGCACTGTAACCACCGAACTGCCTAAAGTGACGCCCAATGATAAAGGGCTGAACGTGATAGAGTCGATGGATATGAATGTAGACAGCTTCAACTCGCTGGCTGTGAGCATAGGCTCTATAGACAACAGACAAGGCGCTACAGATGATACGATGCTGGATTTATTAACCACTCCACATCATGCACCGGTAGTAACGCCCGAACCAGTAGCTCCTGTAGCACCAGTGGCCGCTGCACCTATACCAGAAGTGGCGCCAACGCCTTCACCAGTAGCCGAAACACCTGCTACTACTGCGGCTAACACGCCTCCGCCTGCTGAGGGAGTGGCTCTGAACATAGACAAAATAGAGACCTTTAATATGAATGTGAGTGGTATGATAGAACGTACCACTGAGATAATACGCGAGACACCTGCTGCTGCTGGCGCTGACCTAAAAGCAACTGCTGAAGCTATAGATAAGAATGAACCATTAGTAGACGAAAACACACAAATGAATGAGGCTACGCTGAAGGAATTTGTGCGTACTAGCCCACTAATAAAAGATGCTGACCTGCAAATAGCAGAACGTGCTGGTGCTAAAATAAACGAAGAAGTAGATATAGAAGGAGATGTGGATCGTCTGCGCTTCCTGAAAGTGTTTACGCTGAAACAACTGCAAGACAAACTGAGTGACAACAAAGACGAAGTAATAGCATTTGCAGAGAAGTGGATAGGCAAGGACAATGGTGGCTCGTTCGACTCGGGTATCTGCTTGTTCTACCTAGAGTATCTGCTGGTGGGCAAGAAAAACGATCCTGCTTTTGCAGTAGAGTATGTGCTGAAGTTTATATCTGACAACGACTATAGTGCGAGATACATTATACCTACTTACAACTCTGTGCGCCAGGCAAATGGTGAAGTAACCAACAACTTCGCACACCTGACACTGAAATAGATTGTAAGCACTAAAAAAGTATATAACACCTGATAGAGCGATCTATTGGGTGTTTTTTGTTTGGGGGGAAAAATAAACACTAGTGCACCACCAATACTTTTGTTTTAGTAACAGTACCATTAGTAGCCCTCACAGTGAGTAAATAACAACCCGAAGGGACATCTGCTACATTGACCACTGCCTGCGCTGACTGTGACTGACCATAGGCCACTACCCTTCCCAGCCCATCTGTAAGCTGATAAGAGAAGCCAGCCATAGGCATGCGGATGGTGAACTGGCTGGTAGCTGGCATGGGGTACACCACTGCACCAAACTGTGCAAGGGAGGTGGGCTGAACAGATACTGGATCGCACATCACTCTATTAAGGTGCTGCCATATAGTGTCGTTGAACAGTATAGGCACTTCGCCTACACCGGGGGCATCGCCCATACGTATCCACACCAGTTTTTTGCTTTCGGAGATGTTGATTAATTGTCCGTTTTTGCCCAGGGCGGCTATCATATCGGGCGGGGCAGAGGGATTGATCGGACCAGGAAAAACCAATTGCAAACCGGGTACCATAAATGATGATTTGCCATTGAGCCACCATAGATAACCATAACTGCGATTGAGGGTTTGAGAGGTATTGACCATCTGGCTGAAGTAGGTAGTATCTGTCATGATGGTGGTGGTGTTCCATTTGCCCCTGCCCAGCATCAGTAGCCCAAAACGTGCCATACTGCGGGGTGTGCTGTAATACACATTATTGAACCCTGAGGGCAGAAAAATACCTGTGATACCTGTTAGGCTTTTGACACGAGTGTTGAAATATGAATTGAGCGTAACCCCTGTGGCCGACTCTATTACAGAGTCGAGCAGGGTGTAAGGGCCGTTGTGGTATGCCCAGCGGGTACCCGCATCGGCCTTGTATTGCAGGCAGGTATCTAGGGTACAGTAGTGATCCGGTACGCTGTCATTGAGCCCAGTGGTCATGGTGAGCTGATGGCGAATGGTGATGAGGTTTTCTTTGGCAGTGGGGCAAACCGTCCAGCCAGTGCCGAGGTACTGAGCCGTAGTATCTGACAGGGATAGATGCCCCTCTTGCTGGGCTATACCCGTTACAAATGCGGTAATGGTTTTGCCGGCTGATGCCCAATACCAAGCGCTATCGCGGGTAAAGGTGCCATAATATCGCTCGGCTACTATCTTGCCGTCTTTGAGTAGTATAAAGGCTTTGGAGTTTTTGCTGCCCACATAGTCGAGCAGGGTATCGAGCTGGGGTCGGCACCAGCCGAGGCTGTCTACAGCAATAGTGTCCCATGCCGTGCCAGTAAGCGGTGGGTAATAGAGCGACTGTGACCGAGCAGTAGTAGCGACAAACAATAATGTGAGTAAGTGTAATAATGGCTTCATGAAAAGAGTAATAAGAGTTGTAGGACTAACAAAAACAGCAGAAGTTTAACCAAGGTAAAAATAAAGTGTAGGTGTAGCGTATGATTTTTTCAAGGGGTTAAAAATGTGTTATCCTTTTAGCTTTATCTTTAGCAATGGTGGGTAAAGAACAGATACGACATACACCTAGTTATTTGGTGCAAGTAGCAGCGGTGCTACTGGGCGCACTATTGTTGTTAGTACCTGCTCTGTACAATGGTTATCCATTGGTGAACCCCGATACCGCTACCTACCTGGCATCTGGCTTTAAGCCAGAAACTCCGTTTGATCGGCCTATTACTTACGGATTACTCATTAGGCTATTTAGCCTCAATGGCACATCGCTATGGCTGGTGGTTTATGCACAGGCAGTATTAGTATCGTCATTGATTATAGGTATACTGAAACGGCTGATGGCAGGTGGCACCTATCTGTTGAAGGGTTTATTCAGTTTGCTGTTTTTGTCATTGTGCACATCATTGTCGTGGGTGGTGTGTCAGGTGCAGCCCGATATTTTTACCCCTATTGCCTTTTTATGCATTGTGCTATTGCTTATGGGCCCAGAGAGCAAGGCTGTAAAGGTGAGTCTGTATTTGATTTTCTTTATTTCGGTGGCAGTACATTTATCACATCCGCTGCTACTGGCGTGTGTGGTAGGGATATTGTGGCTAGTACGAAGGTTGTACATGCCCACCAGCAACTCGCAGGTAGCCACCACAGCCATTACACTCATAGTATTGTGTGCTGCCAGTATGCTGGTTATGGGGT
>CAZRPA010000012.1:0-46611 GCA_964601855.1 uncultured Flavipsychrobacter sp.
AAGGCAGATGCTCTGAACCAGCTGAGCTATGCTCCCGTTTTGTTTAAAGATCTATCTCTTTTCAGTAATAAAAATCACAATTTAGTGCTTCGTTCCTTTTTAAGAGATTGCAAAGATAAGGACGTTTTCCAGATCAGCAACATTATCTTTCAGATATTTTTTGAAACCATTTATAGACTTCGAGTACTTCAGTTTAGATACAGTAATCAACACTGACAAAAACTAAGAAGTAAAGGAGAAATGAATAAAAGACAAAGGCTGGCAACAATCTATTTAGAACTAAATGCTAGGATTATACTTTTTTAATATTCCTTAACATAAAACCCCTTGGATTTAATTCTTTTTTCACATAACTAATGCAGTCTTTTATTACCTTTGTCTGCGTTAAAAAGATTACTGATACTGAATAAATATAATCTATGGGTTACATTAAAGACCTTTTCAAAGTTAAGGCGGACGAACAGAACAAAGAAATTAAGAGCATCCTGGAGCAGCACGGCAATCTGAAGATTGAAGATGTGACTCTTGCTCAGGTTTATCAAGGTATGCGTGGCATTACTGGGCTGGTTACAGAAACTTCCCTGCTGGATGCAAATGAAGGAATACGTTTTCGTGGTTTTTCTATACCAGAACTTCGCGAAAGCTTACCAAAAGCAGATGGCGGCAGCGAACCATTGCCAGAGGGCTTGTTTTACCTTATGCTGATAGGCGAAGTACCTACTCAGGAAGATGTAGAACACGTATCTGCTACATGGGCTCGTCGCTCACATGTACCCAATCACGTGTTTGATGTTATAGAGTCTTTCCCTGTATCATCTCACCCTATGACACAGTTTACTGCAGCTGTATTGGCGTTGCAAACTGAATCAAAATTTGCTAAAGCATACAACGAAGGCATCAGCAAAAAACAATACTGGGACTATGTGTATGAAGATACCATGACCCTTATAGCCCGCTTGCCACGTGTAGCTGCATATATATATCGCCGCAAGTACAAAAACGGTGAACACATTCAGCCAGATGGTATGCTGGACTGGAGTGGCAACTTCGCTCACATGTTGGGCTTTGAAGACGAAGGCTTCAAAGAACTGATGCGCTTATACCTGACCATACATGCCGACCACGAAGGTGGTAACGTATCTGCCCATGCTACTCACCTTGTAGGGTCTGCACTTAGCGATCCTTATTTGTCTTTTGCTGCTGGTATGACTGGTCTTGCAGGTCCTCTGCATGGCTTGGCTAATCAGGAAGTAATACGCTGGATAGAAGAAATGTGCAAAGAACTGAATACAGCACAACCTACCAAAGACCAGATAGGCGAGTACATACACAAAACATTGAAAGAAGGTAAAGTAGTACCAGGTTACGGACATGCCGTACTGCGTAAAACAGATCCTCGCTTTACTGCACAAATGGAATTTGCAAAACGCCACTGCCCAGACGATGCTACTGTACAAACCGTATGGAATGTATATGAAGTAGCACCACCAATATTGGAAGGTACTGGCAAAATAAAAAATCCATGGCCAAACGTAGATGCACACAGCGGAGCATTGCTGAAACATTACGGCTTGGTAGAAGAAGAATTCTACACAGTATTATTTGGTGTGTCTCGTGCACTAGGTGTATTGGCTAGCCTTTGCTGGGATAGAGCTTTGGGCTTCCCGCTGGAGCGTCCGAAGTCTGTAACTACAGAATGGGTTAAAAAGTTTATAGCAAAAACAGAAGCGTAACAACACTTAGTATATCGGTACAAAACTAAAAAGCATGCAGGCACACTGCTTGCTTTTTAGTTTGTAGGAAAACAACAATATTTGCAACACTCAACACAACAATCATGAGTAAAGGACCAATTTCACAATTTATACAGCACCATTACCGCCACTTTAATGCTGCGGCACTGGTTGATGCAGCCAAGGGCTACGAAACACACCTGCTGGAAGGTGGCAAAATGCTAGTATCGCTGGCAGGAGCTATGAGTACTGCCGAGCTCGGCATTTCATTCGCAGAAATGATAAGGCAAGATAAAGTACAAATCATCAGTTGTACAGGTGCCAATCTGGAAGAAGATATTATGAATCTAGTGGCACATACCCACTACAAACGTGTACCTAACTACCGCGACCTAAGCCCACAAGAAGAATGGGAACTACTGGAGCAGGGCTTCAACCGTGTAACAGATACTTGTATACCTGAGGAGGAAGCTTTTCGCAGAATACAACGCCACATAGTGAAAATATGGAAAGATGCTGAGGAGAAAGGAGAACGTTACTTTCCACACGAGTTTATGTACAAACTACTGCTGAGCGAAGTTATGAAAGCAGACTATGAGATTGACCCAAAGCATAGCTGGATGATAGCTGCAGCCGAAAAGAATATTCCGATTATAGTACCAGGATGGGAAGACAGCACTATGGGAAACATATTTGCATCATACTGCATAAAAGGCGAGCTGAAACCTAGCACCATGAAAAGCGGTATAGAATACATGATGTGGCTTACCGAATGGTACAGAAACAACTCGGCAGGCAAGGGTGTAGGATTCTTCCAGATAGGTGGTGGCATAGCGGGCGACTTCCCTATATGTGTAGTGCCTATGATGTATCAGGATCTAGAGTGGCACGATGTTCCGTTCTGGAGTTATTTCTGCCAGATAAGCGATAGCACCACTTCTTATGGCTCATACAGTGGCGCAGTGCCTAACGAAAAAATAACTTGGGGCAAACTAGACATCAACACTCCAAAATATATAGTAGAGAGCGATGCTACCATAGTAGCACCACTGATATTTGCATATCTGCTGGGCTGGTAATCTATATTTACAATAACATTAAAAACGGTGATAAGCTAACTACTTATCACCGTTTTTGTATGAAATGAGAATGTTTTTGTTTATCTTTTCTCTAGCAACATCAGTTCTTCGTCCTGCTGCGGAGGTGTTATCATACCTATAAAATCGAAACCGAGCTTAAACAAAAGTCGCAAAGAGCGCACATTATCATCTGTGGTAATAGCAGCAACTACAGGAATGGACAATACCTGACTGGCATGACGCATAACAGCAGTTGCAGCTTCCGTAGCATAACCTTGCCCCTCATACTCTGGCAACAGCGCATATCCTAAATCGGGATGAGGAAGATAATCGCGTTTTACTAGCCCACACATACCTATAGGAGCATCGTCTTCTATACGCTTTATGAGCCACAAGCCATAACTATGTGTGGCATAGCTGGCTACTGGACCATTGGTTATATACTGTCTGGCATCTTGCACAGAGTGAATATTTCTATCACCTATGTACCTGATCCAGCTAGGGGTGTTGACTAGCTGTAGTATAAAACTCGCATCAAGCTCTTCTGATAGTTGTGTTACATGCAGTCTGCTGGTAGAGATTATATTCATTACTCAATAGAAATTGAAACCGCAAGCTATACATATTTTCTCGGTAGATAGCATGATTGTATTACTATATGTAAAACTCTATTCTTATCTTAGCAGTACTATGACTATGATAACGAAACCTAAACTTGTAGTCCTGACTGGGGCTGGCATAAGTGCGGAGAGCGGACTGCGCACATTCCGAGACAGTGACGGACTATGGGAGGGCTATAATGTACAAGATGTAGCTACTCCACGCGCCTGGCGCAGAGACCCTGCACTGGTACAGGATTTCTACAACATGCGCCGCAGAGATGTGCTGGCTGCCAAACCCAATGCTGCACACATAGCACTAGCAAACCTGCAACAGCAATATGACGTACATATTATAACCCAAAACATAGACGACCTGCACGAAAGGGCAGGATCGGAAAAAGTAATGCATCTGCATGGCGAGATAGTGAAAATGCGCAGTGAGAAAAACCCTAATAAACTATACTCAATAACCACAGATATAGCGCATGGGCAAAAAGCAGAAGATGGTAGCCTGTTGCGCCCTCATGTAGTGTGGTTTGAGGAACCAGTGCCTATGATAGAAGAAGCCATACCACTGATGTACTTGGCTGATATATTTGTACTGATAGGCACATCGCTGGCAGTATACCCTGCAGCCGGGCTAGTAGATTATGTGCCAGACCGCGTGTCAAAGTATGTTATAGACAAACATATACCACCCGTAAGCAGATACAAAAATGTAGTGCCTATAGAAATGACCGCAACAGAAGGTATGCAAGTGCTGGTGGAACTACTTAACAGTAAAACCTCATCTGCCCAATAAACTGATACTACTCTATTTGAGGCTGAACAGACTATCTACAAACTCTACTTTGTTGAATATCTGTAGGTCTTCCATTTTTTCGCCTACCCCTATGTACTTTACGGGTATCTTAAACTGGTTGGCAATAGCCAGCACTACCCCGCCCTTGGCAGTGCCATCTAACTTAGTGATAGCAATAGCTGTTACATCGGTAGCAGCGGTAAAATGTCTTGCCTGCTCTATAGCATTCTGACCAGTGCTGCCATCCAGCACCAGTAGTACTTCATGTGGAGCATCGGGCATTTTTTTGCTTATCACTCTGCGTATCTTGCCTAGTTCATCCATCAGGTAAGACTTATTGTGCAGGCGCCCCGCAGTATCTATTATCACCACATCTGCCCCTTGAGCCATACCACTCTGCACAGCATCGTAGGCTACTGAACTGGGATCGCTACCCATTTCTTTTTTCACTATCGGCACACCTACTCTTTCGCTCCATATGGTCAATTGGTCTACTGCTGCCGCTCTGAACGTATCTGCTGCACCCAGCACTACGTTTTTGCCGTTTTTCTTAAAGTTATGAGCTAGCTTACCTATGGTGGTTGTTTTGCCTACACCATTTACGCCTACTACAAGTATTACGTATGGTTTCTTGCCGGCCGGGACATCAAATGTCGCAAATTCGTTAGATGGGGCTGCGGTGAGCATACCCATTATTTCTTCTTGTAGTATACCATTTAGCTGCGACGTGCCTATGTATTTATCCTTGGCTACACGCTTTTCTATCCTGTCTATTATAGCTACAGTGGTATCTACGCCCACATCGGCACTCACCAATGCATCTTCCACTTGGTCCAGCACCTCTTCATCCACTTTATCTTTACCAGCTACTGCTTTTGCCAGCTTGGAGAAAAACCCTTCTTTAGTTTTTTGCAAACCCTGATCAAGCGCTTCTTTCTGATCTTGTTGTTCTTTATTTCGCTTGAAAAGTTTGTCGAATAAACCCATGTTGTTTGTGTATAAGGTTGCAAAATTAACGAAATATCATTTTCGTAGGTTGAATATGATAAGGAAAGATATGGCAGCCCCGCCTTTACCATCTACTCTTACCACTTCGTTCACTAAATACCGTAGCTTTCGTGCTGTTCTGGTATTTCCACATCTTCAAAACCCTTCCTTATCAGTCTTTCCCTAAACTTTTGTTGCACTTCGTATTCACCATGCACCAAAAATATCTTCTTCACCTGCCTTGGGTCCTGACAAGATAGCCATTGGCTCATATCTTCATAGTCGCCATGAGCACTAAGACTGGTTATCTCGGCTATTTGCGCTCTTACCGGAAACGCCTTCCCAAATATCTTCACTTCACCTTTGTTCAGCTTCAGCCTACCACCTAGTGATCTTGGCTCGCAATAACCTGTAAGCAATATAGTATTGCGCTCATTCATTACATTGTTGGCAATATGGTGCTTCACCCTACCAGCCTCAGCCATGCCCGATGCAGATATGATCACACATGGCTCATCTAGGTCATTGAGCTTTATTGATTCTTTTACGTCTTGTATGTGCTTCAACCCTTTGAATGAAAACACATCATCATCTCTTTTCAGCAATGCCTGTACACTTCTATTGAAACAACCTGGATAACGTTTTATAGCTTCTGTTATCTTCACCGACAGCGGGCTATCTACGTAGTAATTCAATGGAGGTAATCTTTTTTCCAGCTCTAGCCTGTTTAGCAAATATAAAATCTCTTGTGTTCTACCCAAGCTGAAAGCTGGCACTATTAGTTTGCCTTTTTTCTTAAGGCAGGTGTTTACTATATGCTCCAGCAAATGGTCGCTGGTAGCAGACTGTAAGTCGTGTAAGCGATCACCGTAGGTAGACTCCATAATGATATAATCTGCCTGAGGAAAATCTTGCGGAGACCTCAGTATCATATCTCTGTATCTGCCCACATCGCCACTAAAAGTGAGTCTGGTAGTTATCCCATTCTCTTTTATCTTCAGGTTCACAGCAGCACTTCCCAGTATATGCCCTACGTCAGTATACACCAGTTCCACACCGTCATCTAAAGTGAATGGCTCATTGTAGGGTATCGTCTCAAACAACGGGAAAACCTTCTCTGCGTCTTCTTCAGTGTAGAGCGGCTCTATTAGTTCGCGGTTTTCTTTTTTGCGGTGTTTATTTACATACATCACATCCGCTTCCTGTATCCTTGCCGAGTCTACCAGCAGTATTTTAGCAAGTGTTGCTGTAGCAGGGGTACAGTATACCTTACCTGCATAGCCATCTTTTACTAGTTTGGGAAGCAGTCCTATATGGTCTATATGCGCATGCGACAACACTACATGCGATATTTTTGATGGTTCAAAACCCCAATCACTATTCAGCTCATTGGTATCTTGCCCCATACCCTGAAACATACCACAGTCTAACAGTATCTGTTTGTCTTCATTAATTCTGAGTAGATGTTTAGAACCGGTTACATGCCTAGCCGCACCATGAAAGGATAATTTCATTCCTAAAAGAATTGAGGTGATAAAAACTGAAAGTTATACAAAAGGGAGTAACTGATACGTTAAAATATAGCATTAGTAGCTATTGAAAGTAGCTGCCTTCCGCTATCCATTTTTTCCATGTTTAGCATCTTCCCATATATTCTTAATATCCCACTTCAACTGCGCCTCTAATGGTTGCGACCTTTGTACACATTCTGGCATAGCACATAATTTACACTGATAAGGCATACACCCATCTATATGTATAAACAGCTCTACCCTATTGCTAAAGTTAGCCTGTATCAGCCCCTCCAGTGCGTGTATTTCTTTATCGGCATCAGCCACCTGCTGGTACCATGGCAATGTAAGGTGAGCATCTATATGCATCAGGCTGCCATATTGTATCACTCGCAGGTTGTGCAGGTCTACCCACTGTGCAGGCCTGTTTTGCTGCAATACTTCTATTACCTTAGCCACCATACCCATATCCATCTCGTCCATCATACCAGATAGCGACCTACGCAGTACCTTGTAACCAGTAATGATGGTAATGACAGCAAAAAACAATGCCACCGCACTATCCAGCCACATAAATCTACCATTGGTAAGCAGCAGCAACATAATACCTATCATCACCGCTATAGTAGAGTATGCATCTGTAAGCAAATGACTACCAGCAGACTCCAGCACCATAGAGTTGTGCTTTTTTCCTTGCTTTACAGCATATCTACCAGCCAGATAGTTGAGCAATCCTGCTACAGCTATAATCACAAGTCCTATATTCAGATTGCTGATACTGTGTGGCAACAATAGCTGGTGTATAGCCTCGTATACTATAACGCAGCCCGCTATGATGATGAGCGTACCCTCTACCGCCGATGATATAAACTCTACCTTGCCATGGCCATAAGGATGATTGGTATCGCGGGGGCGGGCAGATAGTATAACACTGAATAACCCTAGAAAACCTGCTACCATATTTACTATTCCTTCCAGCGCATCGGTAAGGATGGTTACAGAGTGTGTAAGCCCCCAAGCAGCCATCTTTGCCGCAAATAGTATTACCGATAGAAAGGCTATGTATTTCTGTGTACGTATGGGCATAGTGCAAAGCTAATGGAAGTAAAGTTTATGCTTTCAATAGCACATAAAACTATATTAACAATACATTAAAAATATTGCAGACTAAACTTGAAAACAATTAACGCAACAGTGTTGCATTTGCAATAAAGTTTCATACTTTTGCAACATAGTCGCATTTGGAACTAAAAATCAAAATTAATAAAAACAATTATTTTATGAGAAAACTAATTACAATGCTTGCGCTGAGCACTACATGCTTTAATGCAATAGCATCTGAAACTGACACACTGAAAAACCATGCATCAGGTGCCACACTGCAAATAGGAAAATACACTACCAGTGGTGATTGGGGATTTTATGCTGGCCACAACTCAAATTACCAACAACAGTTTGGGGAGAAGTATAAAATATCTGAACACGCTGATGTACTGGGCGTAGTGGCATATATTGGCACAACTACCGGAACAGTTTCTGACAATGATTATGAAATAGACTTTAAGTTATGGGGGGCTAAAGCAGATGGATCGCCAACAGATACAGGATACATAGAAGATGGACATATAGATCTGGGTGATGTAACATTAGGCGGGCCTACAGTAATCATGTTTCACAGCCATGCACATGTAGATTATGACTTTTTTGTAACGATGGATTTGGGTGATTACTTACACGACGGACTGGGAGGAGATACTGTGGGGCTATACCATACTGCCGACGGTACAAGGACAGCAGCAGATATATCAAGCACAAATTACAGGAATATTTTCCAAGCACATAGCCATAGCAGCGTTTCATGGAAGGATTTTTACACCCAATTTACTACACCTACAGCTATTGCTACACACTTCGCCATATACCCGATTGTAGAAATGGAAGAGCATTCGAGTGTAACATTTGCAAATGAAAGCATTCATGTGTCAGCCCCATACCCTAACCCATGCAACCAAACGGTGAATATACCCTACTACCTGAACAGAAGCCAGAAAACCAGCTTTACGATAATGGACATAAAAGGCCAAGTGATAGAAAAGTATGAAGCGACCCCTACAAGTGCAGGACAGCATACAAAACTAATAGATATTTCGAGACTGCCAACAGGCATATACAATATACTGATAGCAGGAGAGGAAGGAGCTGTAGCCATGAGAATAAGTAAAATGTAATTTTCATTTTTGTTAGTTGACTGACTTACTTAAATGGTTTTGATGTCTATCTTAACCAGAGTAGTCTGGAAAAAAATTTTATCTTTCAAAACAAAAAGTGACACATGCGTAGTTTTGTAACAGTAGTATTACTTATAGTATTTTTATCGGCTTGCACGAGGTCGAAAGATGCTAAAACAGATACAAACAATAGCACACTGAAACCAGTAATAAGTATATCTGAAATGAATGTGCCAGTAATTTCGGAATTTTTGTGTGGTAGTATATTTGATAATGTTATAAAAATAAATACCGGAACATCGCTGATAATGAAAATGCGACTGAAGGGTGGCACTACATTATCGCAATACAAAATAGATATCCACAATAATTTTGACTGCCATATGCATGGTGCAAAAACAACTGCTTCACCGTGGCAGTTGCTAAAAGTAGTAGACCTGAGCAGTAGCGATACTACAGTGACAGAGGAACTGACTGTGCCGGCAGATGCTGCTGTAGGAAACTACCACATGATGATGCAACTAATAGACAGTAAGGGAAATGATGCGCCCTTTGTAGAGTATAACCTAATAGTGGTGAACAGCATAGACCCCGAAAAACCAAAAATAATACTAACGTCACCTTCACTGGACTCGTTTGCAGCAAACAAAGGAGATACTATCCTGTTCAGAGGAATTGTTACAGATAATTACTCGCTTAAAAACGGCAAACTGGAAATAAAGTTTGCTGACGCAAAAAGCGGAGAAATATACTCAGTGCTGAACAGATACTTTAGTGATACTGCCAAACTGAGTTATGCACTGGATGGAATATATATAATCCCATCTTTTCCATCGGAAGGAGTAACAAAATTTTCGATTACGACCTATGACGAGGTAAACAACAAAACAGAAAAATACCTGAAAATAAACATAAAATGATCAAATCAGGTCTTTGGCTGTTGGTGTTATCCATAGCTGTAAACCACTCTATATATGCACAAAAAACAAAAGCTGATTCTACACTGGAAACTTTTATAATAAAAGCATCTAATAACGAGACAGACCCATATAAAAGTACGCTGAGCCACAACTACATAAGCCGTAGTACAATGATAAGAAGCCAGGGTAATACTTTTATAAATACACTGGAACAATTGCCGGGTATAAGCTCTATAAACACAGGTGCAGGCATATCTAAACCAGTAATAAGAGGGTTGAGCCTGAACAGAGTAATAGTAAACGAATACGGGATAAAACAAGAAGGACAACAATGGGGCATAGACCACGGACTGGAAATAGACCAGTATAACGTGGATAGAGTAGAGGTAGTGAAAGGACCAGTATGTGTGCTATATGGATCGGACGGTATAGGAGGTGCTATAAACATACTGCAACCTACGATACCAGATATGGACACACTAAACGCGGAAGTGACTACTACTTACAAATCGAACAATAACCTGATAGGAGGAAGTGTAAAAATAACCAACAGACATAATAGACGATACATGGTGGGCAGAGTATCGTATCAGGACTATGAAAGCTATAAAGTACCTGCAACACAGTTTGAATACAACGGTTATATATTGCCCATTTATAACAACCGCCTTAAAAACACCGGGGGGAATGAATTATCTTTCTCGCTGCTAAACGGGCTTGATACTAAATGGGGTAAGAGTTCGATTTATGTATCGGGCTACTTTCTTAAAGCAGGTTTTTTTACAGGTGCGTTTGGTGTGCCGAGGGCCTATCAGCTAAACGATGATGGCAAGTATAGAAATATAGCCTTGCCAAGACAGGAAATAAACCATATAAAAGCAATATGGAACACTACTGCACATGTACTGAATGGCATAATAACTACAGATATAGGCTATCAGCTAAACAACAGACAGGAGCTATCATCGGCACATGCACATGGCTATGGCCCACCCCCTGAGGGCAATCTGGCCATGGGTCTGATATTGTCTACTGTTTCGGGCAGGAGTCTGTATACCAGAAAGGTAACAGACCGAACAAACTACACTGCTGGAATAACAGCCCAGTATCAACATAACGTAAGAGACGGATATGAATTTCTGATACCCTCGTACAGTAGTTTTCAGGGAGGAATTTTTAATTACACCACGTACGACATAACCAGCCGAACAACAATAGCAGCAGGCATAAGGGTAGACCTAGCCACGCAAAACGCTACGGCTACCTATGTAGCGAGGTATGACAGTACTGGACAGCAAACAGGGACAACTAAAAGAAGTGAGCGAATAGAGAAAAAATACAACAGCCTATCGGGCTCTGTGGGCATAAGCCATAGCATAAATGAAAATGTGAGACTGAAAATAAACACAGGTAGTGCCTACAGAATACCAGTGATAGCAGAATTGGCGGCTAACGGCGTGCATCATGGCACCTTCAGGCATGAAATGGGCGATGTGACCCTGAAAGCAGAAAGGGGCTATTTGTTTGACTTTGGGTACTATTACCACAAGAAGAAATTAAAAATAGACTTTACTCCATTTGTAAATTATTTTACCAACTATATATACCTAAGTCCATCGGCAAAGTTTTCATTGCTACCCGATGCAGGGCAAATATACCAGTATAGGGAGGGGGAAAGTGTGTTTCAGGGTTTTGAGAGTGTAATTGAGTATGCACCTACAAACAACACTTACCTGAAAAGTGCAATAGAATATGTAAACAACTTAAACTTTGACACAGAACTTCCATTGCCGTTTACGCCACCATTTTCGTGGCTGACTGAAATAGGCTATCAGCCTGAAATGAAAACAAAGAAAACTTCTGATTTTCTTATTTCTGTAGCCGGGCATTACTTTGCGCCACAAAACAGGGTGGATAGAAATGAAAAGACTACTGATGGTTACTTTTTGGTTAATGCATCGGCATCAATATCTTACAAGATATCGGGGCATAAGTTGTCGTTATATTTTCAGCTAAGGAATGCTACCAACAGAAGATATATAAACAACATGAGCAGGTACCGAATACTAAACTTACCGGAACAAGGTATAAATACCCAAGTAGTACTGAGACTGGAGATTTGAGATGTGTAGGGGGGCGTGTTACCCCTACCCTCTCTACTCACTCCCCCTATTTATTACACTCAGTATATCCTTGTGTATCAGCCCGTTAGTAGCCAGGGTTTGTTTGTCGAATACGTTGCCTATGTTGCCGTCAAAGTCGGTGATAGTGCCACCTGCTTCCAGCACTATGAGGTATCCTGCAGCTACATCCCATGCGCTGAGGTTGTATTCCCAAAAACCATCGAACCTGCCACATGCCACCCAGCACAGGTCTATGGCTGCTGAGCCCAGCCTACGGATAGGCAGCCCTTCCAGCACCATACGCTCAAACACCTTTACCGGATGCTCCAGCGAGTTTTCTGGCCACTTGTAAGGGAAACCAGTTACCAAAAAGGCTGTTTTAAAATCGCTCTTGCCCGACACTTTTATGGGCTTACCATTGAGCGTAGCACCCTTACCTTTTTCGGCAAAAAACAACTCATTCATCATTGGGTTGTAAACCGCCCCCATCAATACACTACCATTGAGCAGCAACCCTATGCTGACACAACACAAAGGTATGCCATGTGCAAAATTAACCGTACCATCTATTGGGTCTATCACCCACTGATAGTCGGATAACTGTATATTCTCTCCCGACTCTTCACCTATAATGCTATGTGTGGGATAAGTAGTCTTGATAACACTAATAATTTTTTGCTCTGCGAGGTGATCTACCTCTGTTACCAGATTATTGATCCCCTCTTTGTGATTGATAACAAAAGTGCCATTAAAGTAGCTCTGTATTATTTTTCCAGCCTCGTGTGTCGCATCTAGCAACACCTTCTTTAGTTCTTCCATTGCATCAAAGTTTTAGTTCTTTGCCCAGATAATAGTCTATTACCTTCAACTTGAAAATGAGATCGTATTTGGCACTGATAAGATTAGCAGATGCTGCAAACTCTGAGTTTTGAGTCACCAGCAATTCTACTGTATTTGTTAGCCCCAGTTCATATCGTTTGCTGGCGAAGTCTAATGCCCGTTTAGCAGCATCGTGAGCTCGTTTGGCAGCATTGTATTTTTGTACAGAGTTTTTGGCATTGTTGTGTGCCTTATACACATTTTGGCGCAGCTGTAACTCTGCATTTTCCTCACCCAGCATTTGCTGCTGCAAGTTTATTTTGGCTTGTCTTACTGCAAACTGTGACTGCCATGAATTAAATAATGGTATGTTGAGGTTCAGCACTACCGAGTGGCGTATGTTGTTGCGCAACTGATTGTTGAGCGGCACTGTGGGAGTTAGCGTTCTGAATACAGGCTGATACACAGTGTCACCACTAGGTGCAGCAAAACCTATTGGAGCCAGCCCCACTAGTTCGTTGGTCTGCTGATAACTGAAGTAATTACTGGCATAGTTGGTACCTACCTGATAAGACAAACTAAGTTGCGGATACAAATTACCTTTTGCTGCTGAAAGTGCTTTTTCAGCGGAAACCACTCTAAGTTTGCTGCCCTTTATAGAACCAAAATGACCACTTGCCACATTATACACTTCTTCAGGAGTATTGGCAGCCAGTTCCATTTGGTCGCTAGTACTCAGTTGTGGTGTTTGTATATTCATGGGCTCAGAGAAATCCAGATTCAATAGTGCTTTTAGATCCAGTAACGCAGAGTTAAAGTCAGCTATAGAATTGATGAGCGTGGCACTATCTGAAGCCAGTTGCGATTCTAACTGTGCCACATTGAGCTCAGGCAGTCTACCAGCATCTGCAAATGCCCTTGTTTGGTTGAGCTGTGCTTGCGACAGAGCCACCTGATTTTTGCTGATGTTTATTTGTTCCTTTGCCAGCAATGCTATTAGGTAACTATTGGCTACATTGAGAGCTATGTCATCCTTACGTTGGTCAAGGTCTGCCAGCGCCGCCTCTAGGCTATATCTGTTTCTGGCTATTGTATTGCGTACCTGATTCCACCCAAACAATAAAACATTACTGTTAGCAGATGGACCCAAGAAGTTGTATTCCGATTCCACAAACTGGTTGGTAGTAGGATTGATGGACCTACCAAAACTGCGGCCATAAGCACCACTCACATTTACAGCCGGCAATTGCGACAATTTGCTTTGTGTAAGCGAATGCCTGGCAAGACGTGCCGTAAGCGAATCTTGACGGATAGTAATATTGTGGCTGATAGCATACTGCACACAGCGTTGCAAGGTCCAGTTGTTATCTATACCAGACTGGGCATTGACTGACGTATACAGGAATATAAAAAATGCAATAAAAGCGGTAAACAGGCGCATACAACAAATGTAAATGAAAAAATGGTTGCTTTAATATTCCACATAGTGTCACAGCATTTTGAATACACATTCATTCTCACAGTAAACATTCCACTATGTATTCTATTTTCACAAAAAACGGACAAAGCTTTACAGCTATATGCCAAAATGAGCGTTCCTGACCACAATCATAAGTCAGGATGTCATTAAAGCCTACATTTATATGACAATATTTCCGAATAATTAGTTTGGAACACTTTTTATGAGTGATTGTTAAACAACATTAATTATGAACCTGAACAATTTCACAATCAAAGCACAGGAAATAGTGCAGCAGGCACAACAACTGGCATTCAACAACCAAAACCCCTCTATTGAAACAGCCCACTTCCTGAGGGCGTTGCTCGACGATGCTGATGGTCCTGTATCGTTCTTGCTAAAGAAGAACAACGTAAATCTGAATTTTGTAGATACAAAACTTGCCGAATTACTGAAAAGACTACCCACTATGCAAGGTGGAGAGCCCGGACAAACGCTGGGCAGAGATGCTAGCAATGCCATGTTGCGCACAGCCGCTATTCTCAAAACATTTGGCGACGAATTTGTGACGCAAGAGCACATGCTCATGGCACTGCTACAAGCCAACGACGACACCAGTAAACTGCTGAAAGATGCCGGACTGACCGAAAAAGGACTGACGGCAGCCATAAAAGAACTACGCAAAGGCAGCACCGTAAACTCTCAGACATCTGACCAGCAATACAATTCGCTGCAACGATATGCCAAAAATCTGAACGAACTGGCACGCAATGGCAAGCTGGATCCAGTAATAGGCAGAGATGAAGAAATACGCCGTACGCTGCACATACTATCAAGGAGGTCTAAAAACAACCCGATACTGGTGGGCGAACCAGGTGTAGGTAAAACAGCCATAGTAGAGGGCCTGGCACACCGCATAATAAACGGAGATGTGCCTGACAACCTGAAATCTAAAATAATATTTGCGCTGGATATGGGTGCGCTGATGGCGGGTGCCAAGTACAGAGGCGAATTTGAAGAACGACTGAAAGCCGTAATAAAAGAAGTATCGGAAAGTGATGGATCGGTAATATTGTTTATAGATGAGATACACACCCTGATAGGTGCAGGAGCCATGGAGGGCGCAATGGACGCAGCCAACATACTGAAACCAGCACTGGCACGCGGCGAGCTAAGAGCCATAGGCGCTACCACACTAAATGAATACCAGAAGTACTTTGAAAAAGACAAAGCACTGGAACGGAGATTTCAGAAGGTGTTCGTAGACGAGCCATCACCCGAAGATGCAATATCTATTCTACGCGGACTAAAAGACAGATACGAAAGCCACCATCAGGTGCGCATCAAAGACGAAGCCATAATCGCTGCAGTAGAGCTATCGGGCAGGTATATCACCGACCGTTTCCTGCCAGACAAAGCGATAGACCTGATAGACGAAAGTGCCGCCAAACTGAAACTGGAACTTAACTCTATGCCTGAAGAACTGGACGAACTGGAACGCCGTATCCGCCAATTGGAAATAGAAAGAGAAGCCATAAAACGTGAAAACGATACCGAAAAAGTAAAAGAACTAGGCCAAGACATAAGTATGCTAGTCGTGCAGCGCGATACACTGAAGGCAAAATGGATGGAAGAAAAAGCCATAGTAGATAAAATAAATAAAGCCAAAAAATCGATAGAACACCTGAAACTAGAAGCCGAACAAGCAGAAAGAGAAGGCAACTACGGCAGAGTAGCCGAGATACGCTATGGCAAGGTGCAAGAGCAGGATGCTGTAATAGACAAACTATCTAAGCAACTAGACGAAATGAGCAGCCAACACAAACGACTGCTGAAAGAAGAAGTAGATGCCGAAGACATAGCTCAAAATGTAGCCAAAGCCACTGGCATACCCGTACAAAGAATGCTACAGGGCGAGCGGGAGAAATTGCTGCACCTAGAAGATGAACTGCACAAACGTGTAGTAGGTCAGGAAGAAGCTATAACTGCGGTATCTGACGCTATAAGGCGCGGCAGGGCAGGGCTACAAGACCCCCGCAAACCAATAGGTTCTTTTATATTTCTAGGCACAACAGGGGTAGGTAAAACGGAACTAGCGAAAGCACTTGCCGAAATACTGTTTGACGATGATAGTATGATGACCCGCATAGACATGAGCGAATATCAGGAAAAGCACAGCGTGAGCCGCCTGGTAGGTGCACCTCCCGGATATGTGGGCTATGACGAAGGTGGGCAACTGACTGAGGCTGTACGCCGCAAACCATACAGCGTAATACTCCTAGATGAAATAGAAAAAGCCCACCCCGATGTGTTCAACATACTACTGCAGGTACTAGACGACGGCAGACTTACGGACAACAAGGGCAGAGTGGTGAACTTTAAAAATACTATTGTAATCATGACCAGCAATATGGGTAGCCATATTATTCAGGAAAACTTCATGGAGCTGGAAGGTAAGAACATAGAAAAAGTAGTAGAAGCCACCCGCGAACAAATTATGGAACTACTACGCCAATCTATGCGACCAGAATTCCTGAACCGTATTGACGATATCATAATGTTCCACCCGCTAATGCGCAAGGAGATAAAAGGTATTATCAAAATACAACTCGAAAACCTGCAACAACAATTGTTGAACCAAGGCATAAATCTACAGTTTACAGATTATGCGCTCGACTACCTAGTACAGCGTGGCTTCGACCCTCAGTATGGTGCCCGCCCACTGAAGCGTGTTATTCAGAAAGACATCATCAATTTGCTGAGCAAAAAAATAATAGCAGGCGATATCGATAAATCCCAACCAGTACTCATTGATGTGTTTGATGGAGTAGTGGTTATGCGAAACGAAGCAAGTAAGGTAATATAGGTTACTACCTACAAAGCATAGATTAAGATTTAACACTACAGAGGTTGTCTCATCCCTAGAGACAACCTCTTTTTTTTGTCACGCCAAAGTCAGGAATATGAATATCAAAAACTTCATTTTTACACTTTTAGTTAATAATCAATCACATTAAAATGCTTTAGGTTAAATATTTCCATTTTCACATTGCATACCCACTCTCATTCATAACATTTTGTGAAAACTGGCACAGTAATTGTTGTATTCAACTCGTAATCAGCCCTTATCTAGCCCTATCGCATTACACTATTCGCCAAGATAGTTACTGATACCCTGTTTTGGATCATAGCATATTAGCCATCTTTTTTTGTCTACTGCTATCGCATCACTGCTGCGTCTTCTGTTATACCCCAACAGGCGATGCAGCTTATTTTTTATATAAACGCTGCAAATATTAACTGCATAGTTACTGTATAAAAGTGTTTCTTTTGAAACCGAATTGCGCATCTTGTTTCAGCACCTTAGGAACGTTGAAGAAATAAATTCTACTAAGTAGACTAGTTATTTTTCTTTTATGCGAGGCACAAAATCTGAGTCCCGTTATTACGGGATAAAGACTTATGCAACAAAGCAGAAATGGAAAAGAACAGGCTAATTGGTGGGATTTATTTCTTCATCGTTCCTTACCTTCGCTCAAAATCTACTGGTGCTCAGGTTATTCAGAAATAACAGTCCCTTTACGGTTATTATCCTGTTCATTTTTGCCTTACTGGCCAAAATGCCGGCAATGCTACACCCTCAAGTGCCACTGCCAGTAGAAGGTCATTTTTTGTATAATTATTTACTGAAACTACTGCATGTTGTTTTTCGCAATAGCGGTTTTGCCTATTCATTTTTCTCTATAGTGGTTCTATTCTTGCAGTCTATGTACATCAAGAATATAGCTACCCGCCACAAACTTTATCCCAGATACACCTACATACCCTCCTATGTGTACCTATTGCTTACATCTGTATATATACCATTCAATCATTTCAATGAAACCCACATCCTCAACTGGCTCATACTGGGTGCGGTAGATATAATGTTTGGTTTCTCTCAAACCACTCAGCCGCGTAAGTTGATATACAATGCTGGTTTTCTACTCTGCACTGCAGCTTTATTCCAGTTTTCATTATTGTCTTTTTTCTTGCTTCTCTTAGTTGCTATGGTCATGTTTCGCCCTTTCAATCTCGGCGAGTGGAGCGTAGCCATGATGGGCTACACCACCCCATTCTACTTTTTTGTGTGCATTGCGTTTCTTATCGATCGCATGTATCTCATCAACATTTGGCCACAACTAGGATTTTCATTGTCTTCTCAGGTTGTGTCGCCATTCTACCTCATTGTGGTTATGGCTTATTTGCTTATACTGCTAGGTACAGGCATATTTGCTATGCGACAAAATGTGGCACTGAGTAATATATTTGTGCGCAGAGACTGGACCACCATCTCTTTCTATCTCATTATTTCTGTATTTGTGGCATTATTGACCAAGGCCGAGATAAAAAGTGCATGGCTCATTACCATGCCAGCCCTCAGTATTATAATATCTCACGGACTATTGCTTGAAAAGAACAAACGGTTTAGTAATTTTATCTTTTATTTCTCTCTTTCATTACTCGTTTTTTGCCTCTTTAGGGCAAACAACTAACTACTACTGCAAATGAAATTTGGTATTATCGTTTTCCCCGGCTCTAACTGCGACCGCGATATGATGCACGCTTTGCGTGACGACCTTAAACAAGAAACTGTGATGCTTTGGCACAAAGACCGTGACCTCAGCATGTTCACTACCGACGATTGTATAGTACTACCTGGAGGTTTCTCTTACGGAGATTACCTGCGTTGTGGTGCTTTGGCTCGCTTCAGCCCTATGATGGAACAGGTAATAGACTTCGCAAACAGAGGCGGCAAAGTATTAGGCGTATGCAATGGCTTTCAGATACTGTGCGAGGCTGGTCTACTGCCAGGTGTATTGTTGCAAAACGACCATCAGAAATTTGTTTGCAAAAACGTGTTTATCAAAAGCGAAGGCACAGACAATAAGATAGGCAGTTCAGTAAGCAATACTGCACTTAAAATACCGGTTGCTCACGGCGAAGGTAGATACTATGCCGATGCTGCTACACTCAAACAAATACACGACAACAAACAAGTAGTGTTCAGGTACTGCAATGAGGCTGGCGAAGTACACATCAATGCTAACCCCAATGGTGCTGTTAATAACATAGCCGGTATATGCAACGCTGGCAGAAATGTATTTGGTATGATGCCACACCCGGAGCGCGCCTGCTCACCCTCGCTCAACAACATAGATGGCAGAGCTATACTAATGGCACTTGCTAATAACTAACAACAAATGTTAAAGTACCTTATAGAATTATTAGTTAAATGTCGGTATCGAGACAAATAATCCCTATCCCTACATTTAACTTGCACTGTCTGATATTGTAAATGAGTACTTTATCTCTAAAATCATTGTAAATGCGATTTTTGAAAAATAGTGTTTTATTGTTGCTGGCGTTGGTATTTGGCACTGCTGTTAATGCACAAATGACTGCCGACCCTACCACTTGGAAATATGAAGTGAAAAAGAAAAGTGCCACTGAATACCAGTTGGTATTTCATCTGGACCTCAAGCAAGGATGGCACATATGGTCACTCAACCCAGGTGGTGATGGTTTTCAGATAGTACCCTCTTTTAACATTGAAGGCAATACTGCACAAGTTGTAGGTAAACCAACCGAAAAAGGCAAAGCTACCACCACCCTAATGGGCGGCGTAGATGGCAAGGTCACCTACCTGAGTGGCAAAGTGGAATATACCTTGAACTTAGCAGTAAAAAATACACCTATTAAGGTCAAAGGCACACACACCTATCAGGTATGCGACGACAAAATGTGCCTGGCACCTGTAGACAAAGCTTTCGAAGTAGAAATAAAGTAATATAATAACATTATTTAACATAGGGTGTGTGGGGTAAGTAGCCCAAAAGAAGGAAAAATGAAGTCTTAAAAAATTATTATAATGATTAAGTCAATGAACACAGCGAGGTATACACCTCTCTTCTCAGGCTTGTCTACCAGACTTTTTAGGCTGGCAGGCGTGTTGCCCATGCTACTTATTTGTATGCTGCTGTCTACCAGCACACACGCCCAAATCACCAAAGACCCTACAACGTGGAGCATCACTGCCAAAAAAATTAGTGGCACTAATTACGAATTAGTGTTCAACCTTTCACTGGCTGATGGCTGGCATATATGGTCGCTGAAGCCCGGAGGTGATGGACTACAGGTACCACCAGAGTTTACAGTAAAAAAGAACCCAGAAATAAAGCTAAATGGTAGCGTAACTGAAAAAGGAAACGCCATAACAGTTGCTATGGATGGTGTAGATGGCAATGTAACTTACTACCATGGCAAGGTAGCCTACAAACAACTGTTGAACATAACTGCCAATACTGTCATTAAAGGCACCTACTCTTATCAGGTATGCGATGACAAAATGTGCCTCCCTCCCAAAACACTTCCCTTTTCTGTAGCTATCAACGATGCTGGTGGCACAGAAACAAGTGTAGCTGTTGATACCAATGCCACAACAACAACAGTTCCCGACACAACAACTACTTCAGCTGTAGCAGCTGCACCTCCTACCAACGATAGCACTGCAAAAAAAGCTGTAGAAAACAGCAAAACCGATACCGAGCCTGCCAGCAAATCATTATTAGGTCTGTTCCTACTCAGCTTGGGCGGTGGTATTATAGCCATATTTACACCCTGTATCTTCTCTATGATACCCATTACGGTTAGCTTCTTTACCAAGCGCAGCAAAACACGAGCCGAGGGTATAAAAAACGCTATTTACTACTCATTGTATATCATTGTCATCTTCACCATATTAGGTGTGCTGGTATCAGCAATATTCGGTTCGGCAGCACTGAATACGCTTTCTACCGACTGGCGCGCCAATCTGTTTTTCTTCGTATTGATTGTCATATTCGCAATCTCTTTCTTAGGTGCTTTCGAAATAACGCTCCCCTCCTCGTGGACCAACGCTACCGACTCCAGAGCAGGTGTAGGCAGTTTTGCCGGTATATTTTTTATGGCACTTACTCTGGTAATTGTTTCTTTTTCTTGTACTGGCCCTATAGTGGGCACGCTACTGGTAGAGGCATCTAAGGGCGGTATAGCAGGCCCAGCAGTGGGTATGTTTGGTTTCTCAGTAGGTCTGGCTTTACCATTTGCATTGTTCGCCATATTCCCCGGCATGATCAATAAAATGGCATCTTCGGGCGGATGGCTCAATCAGGTAAAAGTAGTTCTGGGCTTTATAGAACTGATGCTAGCATTAAAATTCCTGTCAAATGCCGACTTGGCAATGGGCTGGCGTCTGCTGGATAGAGAAATATTTATAGCCATCTGGATAGTATTGGCCATATTACTGGGCATTTATCTACTGGGTAAACTCACCCTGTCTCACGACGACGCACCACCTAAAAATGTGTATGGTCAGGAGTATGTATCTATCTTCAAGCTGTTTTTAGCCATTATTTCCTTCACATTTGCGGTGTATCTACTACCCGGCATGTGGGGTGCTCCGCTCAATGGCATGAGTGCCTTCCTGCCCCCTATAGGTACTTTCGACGAATTTGGCGGTGGTGGTGGCACCTCATCAAACCATACTCCCAACAACAGTGGAGTAGCACCAGAAAAGTATGTAGAGGATATGAAGTTATACGAGCCACCAGTCGTAAAAAAAATGGGGCTGGTTACCTACTTCGACTATGAGGAAGCTCTAGCTGCTGCCAAGGTGCTAAAGAAGCCCGTCATGCTCGACTTTACTGGCATCAACTGTGTCAACTGTCGCAAGATGGAATCACAAGTTTGGTCAAACCCCGAAGTAGCAAAAAGACTAAAAGAAGACTTTGTTGTAGCTTCATTGTATTGCGATTTCAACCGTGTAAAACTACCCGAAGAGCAACAGTATTTTTCTAAAGACCTGAACTCGCTGGTAGTAACCGTAGGCAACAAAAACGCTGACCTGCAAGCCACCAAATTCGGCTCTAATTCTCAGCCATTTTACTTCTACGTAGACGAAAACGGCAATAAAATAATTCCAGAAGGTTACTCTTACGACCCAGATGTTCAAAAGTTTGTAAAACATCTGGATAGAGTAAAGGAACTGTACAAAAAGAAGTAAATAATTTAAATGCACCAATTCTCATAGCACCCTCCTCATCAAAGGTGGGTGCTTTTTTAGTAACACCTCAACCCCTAAAACTCCCTCCCTTCTATCTCTTCCACAGCCTTCCTGAATTGGCTTGATACAGGTGTTTTCTGGTTCAGATTGAAATCGTAATTCACAATTACATCATGCGCCTCAGCAGCTATCTGCCCATCTGCCGACACTATACGGTGATGAATTCCAAAACTTGTGTTTTTTATAAACTCCATTCTTGCTTCCACTACAATGTTGCCGGGATAGTGCAGTGGTGTGATAAACTGACAATTGGTAGATAGCAGTATAGGTCCTACTCTTGTCTGCTCAAAAGATGCTGCCACACCCGTCAACTCCCAATAATGCACCCTCGATGCCTGTATGTACTTGAAATAAGCAACATTATTGATGTGCCCAAAGAGGTCCATCTCGCTCCAGTCGAGGCGTAGAGATAGTTTCACCGGGAAAATAACTGTGTTATCCATAACGTAGTTGATAGTATACCCAGCAAATGTAAGAACAGAAGAATAGCAGGTGCAACAAAAGGCAAACAGTAGTACTAAAATAATCAGATTTACTTTATAGCTTTGGGATAAATAATGAGTTAGTTATGAAAAAGATACTCCTTACACTATTAATCTCCCTACCCTGCTGCGCTGCCATAGCCCAGCACAGCATTTTTATGCAGATACTGGAAAACAAAAAAATATGCAACAAAGAGGATGAGCTTACTTATTTCCTACAATCCAATTCGTTTGAACGTTCTGAAAACCAATACCAGCATCACTATGCAGTAGCAGGCACATTTTACACCACCACCATTATCAACGACAATGAATGCTATGCCATTTACCGCACCAACAATGTAAAAGATTATAATAAAATTAAAGCCACCATCACCACCAAGTGTAGCAAAGAACTAGCCGCCGACAAAACCGTATGCTACGTATGTGATGCGCAGCGTATGAGAGATGTACAAATAATGTTCTCGGGTTACTCAGAAAAAGACAAAAACTACGAAATTCTCATTTACCAAAACCCACAAGACCACGAACTACCCTATCACCAATCTGATAGAGTAAAGGTGAGTAAATAGGATTAGTATTGTAGGCATTTCTTTAGTAGGCAATCGTATATTTTACTGAGTCTATTTTTTCTGTATGACCTAGTGTACTAACACACCTCACATCAGTTAAGAGTATCCTATCATTGTGTGTGAGTTTTTGAAAAACATCTCGTGTTTCTGGGTCGAAATTTATACCTGTTTCCTTTGTGAATTTTTTCAAATACACCACTTCTGAGCTACTAGGTCCCAATATAGATAAGGTGTACTCTTTAATTTCCCAATCAACATTTATACATAAATATAAATCGGTAGCCGTCGGTGAATTTGACCTCAATAACAACCTTCTGGTTATATAACCACTATCTATTCCAGAAATTGAAAAGTATGGTTTTGGAAAATTACGAGCCCTGACTGAAAATGTTTCTAGAGGTTTTTTATTCTTATCAACAAACACCTTTATTGTTGCGTCGCCTACTTTATCTGGATAGAATATATAATTACATCCTTGCCCCTCAATACGGCCAATATCTGTAGTTAACTTTAGTCGATTGCACTGAAATTCGCTTGAAGTTATCAAGATTGGATTAGGTACGTTCAAGAATGCATATTCTCGTTGTTGCAATCCTATTGCTACTTCCTGTCCAAATCCGTTAAAACCTAATAATGACAACAATAAAAATGCAAAAAGTTGCTTCATGTGATTCGTTCTATTTACAATTCAATACTATATCGTTCACACTCGTAAAATGAATACCTCTGGAATCAGCAGCGATAATATTTTTTACGATGAACGTGTCTCCTATCCATAAATTATCAAGCATCATTTGTGTTTCGGGTTCATCAGAAAATCTACAACCGGTTTCATTTCGGTGAGTTTTTTCATAAATTATCTCACCATCCCTAACCACTACTACATCAAAACCTTTGAAAACAACATAATAATAATGAGAATAGCCGTAATTTACATATGGAGCTATCTGATTTCTTAAACTCTGTGTACTTACATCACCTTCAAAAACACTATTGAGATACACTCTTATTCCTGTAGATTGCCTAACTGGAATTTTGATTGTTTTAAGGTAATTTAACCTATCGCAAATTGAATCATTAACATATATCTCCGAAATACCAGGCCACTTAGGTTGGTAATAGTAAGATCCATATTTTTTACTAATCTCACCATTATTGGTTGTTACTACTATTTGAGAATCTGGTATTCCTGCCGCTGAAATTGTCATCTGTGTACCTTCCTCATAAGGCACTCTTGATACTAGCGGCAATGATATAGACACAGATTGGGCTAATGAGCATTCAACCGATAGGACACAAAACAAACCACAAATCAGGTAGCGCATGAATATTATATGAAAATCGTTAGCAAAATAAAAGTACGAAATCAAATTTTATGTAGTATTCCATATTTTTGAAAATACTTTATTCATCTTAATCTCAAAACAAAGACAATGAACAAAATTTATCTCACCACTATTGTATTGGTCAAAACAATTCTGTTTGCTCAATTTACACATGCTCAGGAGTACGATAACAAACAATGGGTGAAAATAGTGGGTAGAGATATAGAATGGATAGAAACAGCAAATGAAACAAAAAACTATTTGAAAAATGTAAGCAGAGACTCTTCATTATTTGCTATGATGAGAACAAGATTACAAAAAGGCACCGTAGAAGCTTACCCCACCAAAGACTACCAATTCAATGACCCAATGTCACTTAAATCTGTAAACAGAATATTTGCCGATATATATGACACTATGCAGGTGATAGACCCAATAACTGGTGAAGAAGGTGAAAAAATCACTGCTATAGAGTTTGACAACCGACTAATAATCGAATACAGAATCATTGAAAAATGGAAGTACAATACCGAAACTGGTAAAACTAGCGTAACTACATTAGGACTAATACCACTAACAGGAAATTTTTTGGGTAATGGTCGTTACATAGGACAAAAAGGACTTTTATTGATACCATTTTATGACGCTAAAACGGTAATTGACCTCTACGAACAGCAACATCCCGACAATAGACTAGCAGAAAAAATATGGAAAAACTATTTCGAGTCTGACGAAAAACCAACCAAAGTAGAATAACAAAAAAGGACATTAAACTACACAACCCTCTACCCACCCACAGGAAACACAATATGAAACGTAGTACCCTTACCTAGCTCACTTTCTAGCCATATATCGCCATTGTGGGCACGTACTATTTGCAGCGATATAGATAGTCCCAGCCCATGAGCTACCTCGCCCGATGTGCCAGGTAGCTTCACATCCGTAAACATATCAAACACATGTGCCTGATTTTGCTCGGGTATCCCTATACCATAGTCTTGCACAGCTATATGCACGTTGTCTCCCTCTTGTGTCAGGGTTATGTCTATTTTAGAGCCTTCATGGCTAAACTTTATTGCGTTGCCCAGTATGTTGTTGATCACCCTGCGCATCTTGTCTTTGTATATATAGGCATACACAGGTTGTGAGGGTAAGTGTGGTACTATGGTTTGTTTCTTAGACTGTGCCCCAAAACTCAGCAGCTCTACTGATCTCCCCACCAACTGATTGATATCAGTTCTATCCTTGGTCAGGGTTTTATTCATGGTATTTTCTGCCGCCTCCAGTATGTCCTTGCTCAGGTTTATAGAGTTATTGCTGGCTTCCTTTATAAGGTTTATCACCTCTAGCTGCTCTGGAGTATAATTATCTTGCTCATACAGCAGTATGTCTGTCAGCGACACTATAGCCGCTATAGGGTTCATTACATCATGCGCCACAGAGTTCAGTATTCGGGTTTTATCTTTTTCTTGCACTTTTAGCTCTTCCAGCGCCACTTCCAGTTTGCGTTTTTGCTCATTTACTGTATTGTTCAGATTAGTGAGCAGTTTTACGTTCTGCTTAGATTTATAAGCATTCCTCAGTATCAAAAACAAAATAATCACAGACATTACTGCCAGTATGGTCACAATAATGAGGTATGTTTTTTGCTGTTTCTTATCCTCTATTAGTAGGTTTATTCTGTATTGTTTCTCTAGGTCCTTCACCCTCATGTCTAGGTCGGTCTCCATCAGGGCTTTGTTGGCACTTACATAGTTTTCATTTAGCAGTGTATACAACCTCAGGTGTCGGTAAGCCTTTAGCGAGTCGCGGGTGTGCTCGCTATATTTCCACATTAGCTTATTCCACAGCATCTCCACCTGGCTATCAGGCAGTGTATCCAGCTCTTCTTTTATTTTATCCAGCGTTAATTTAGAAAGTTGTACATCTCCTGTCTTAAAGTACAATTCTGCTAGTTTCACCTGATTCACTATGGCATCGCTGTTAGTGTACCCCTTTTGCAGATTTATACTTATCGAGTGCTCATACAGCACCTTAGCACTATCATATCTGCCTTGGTGCATGTACACCTCCGCCATATTGCCATATACTACCGCTTTGGGAGCCTCATATACATTAGGTAGTTTATTTTCAAATTTTCCAGTGTTAACATTCAGGAAATCTAATGCTTTACGGTAAAAATACAAGGCACTATCATACTTCCCCACCGCATTATAGCACAGCCCTATGTTATCCAGCATTTCCTGCCTGAAGTAGAAATTATTAAAATCTTCGGGGCATGCACCCGCCTGATAATATGCGGCTGCAAACCGCTGTGCCGACAGCTGATACCTCTGCTGCCTATACAGCGTCATAGCCAAGCTATACGAATAGGTGCGCATAGAGCAGGAGTCCTGATTATTTACTGCCAGTATCTGCGCTATATTGTAATAATTGTACGCATCATTATACATTCCCTTCGCAAACAATGCATCGGCCTTCATGTTGTAAGCCACTATGCGCCACTTGGTTATATCAGGGTGCTTAGTTTCCTTGGTATTGTCCAGCACGCTCATCATGCTGTCTGCCATTTCTATCGACCGGTTATACTCTCTATTCTTGTTGTAAATGATATTGCAGTAAGAAAAATAATTGATATGATCTGTTAACGACAGTGGACTCATTGTTTTGTAGGCAGCGGTCACAAGTGCTAACGATTCCTTTTTCATTCCTGAATCAGATAGAAAATCTGCCACTCTAAACACACTATCTAATCTTAAATTAGTAGCTACAGGACGATGCTTTTGTTCTGAGCAAGATGCCAAAACAAAAAATAAAGCAAGGATTAGTAGTGTATATCTTTTATTAATCATCTGCAATAAACCTGCATTACTGTACAAAAACAGCTATTTACACGGCCGTAAGTATGATTATTTGAATTTGACACAAGATATGTCAAACTTTATTACAAACAATAGATATAAGAAACGATAACAAAACTATGCAGTTTCACTACATCATCTGCGTATTATCACTTCCACACGCCTATTTTTATACCTTCCTTCTTCTGTTTCATTAGTCTCTATAGGGTTGGCCTCGCCCCAACCTTTTGCTACTACAGAGGTCTCTTCAAAACCTGACGATATTATCTCTTTTGCTATTATCTCTGCTCTTTTATACGATAGTCCTTCATTTATCATGGGTGTTCCCGTATTGTCTGTGTATGCATTCACATATATCACTATTCCCTTCTCTTCTAGCCATGGGCTAATTTGTAGCGCCAATTGTTTTTTATCTACTGCCGATAGCTCTGTTATGTTTACATCAAAGTGTACTGTAGCTATCAGGCTGTCATTGATAGGCACTATGGGGTTGTATCCTGTAGGCAGCATCATCACATTATGGGTCAGGGGTTTAGATTTGTACTCTGCTGTAAACTGTACGGTATCGCTCACTGGCTGGTAGCCAGTACGAGCAGTGTGTATGGCATAGTTGCGCATAGGTTGCAGGGTTATTACGTAGCTAGCATCGCCCCTGTTGCTCCGCAACTCATACAGTGTATCTCCCGTTGCAGCATTACATATCAGCATTGCAGCTGAGTTGAGCAGTGTGCGGGTTATGCTATCCATCACCCTTCCCTGCAGGTAGCTCATGGGCATAGGCGCACCCACCGGCGGAATAGCTACTTGGAACAAATCATAATTGCCTGCTGGCCCATTCCTGTCAGATGCAAAGTACAGTGTACTGGCATCAAGCGATATATACTCACTTTTTTCGTCGTGGGGAGTATTGATAGGATACCCCATATTTTGTGCTTTGCTCCATGCCCCTGCGCCTTTGCGCCTACTCATAAACAAGTCTGTGCCTCCTAACCCCGGCCAATAGTCGCTGGCGAAGTAAAGTGTATTGTTATCGGTAGCTATATAGGGTGTTGTTTCATTGCCTGGTGTGTTCACGCCTAGCCCTGCATTCACCGGTAGCTGCCATAGTCCATTATCAAACTGAGAATAGTATATATCATATCCTCCATACCCACCTGGTCGGTCACTCACAAAGTACAACTCCCTGTTATCGGGCGATAGCGATGGCATTCCCTCAAATGAAGTAGTATTGATGGTAAGCCCAAACGGCTGCGCTATGGTCCAGTCCGTATCCATCTTAGGTCTGTATGCCATAAACAAGTCACACCCACCCTCTGCTGCTCCGTTCTCACTGCGGTTTTCGCACCTAGTGAAAAACAAATAATGCCCATCCGCAGACACAAACTGTGCCGATTCCTGATTAGATGTATTGGGTGGGTCGCCCATATTACGTGCCGCCAGCCATCCCCCACAAGAGTCAGCCTGAGCATAGTAAAGGTCTTCATCCATATTGCGTATGCGACGGGTAAAATACAAGTATTGCGTATCTACCGCCATACTCGGAAACAACTCCGGATATTCAGTATTCACCCTTATACCCATATTCTGCGGCCACACGCCCCATGATTTATTATATGCCTCGGCTACAAACATTGCCTGCCTTCGAAGAAAATTCCAATCAGCACTGTCACGGATAGTTGCATAGTTATTTATCAGTTGTAGTGCTTCGGCAGTTTTGCCGGTATATATAAGGCTACGGGTTAGGGGTCTTGCAAAACGACTACCCCCATTTCTGCAATTTATAGTGCCCATCCTGAATACCTCTGTTGCTTTCTCAAACGAATGTGCCTCAAAATACCACTGCCCAAGTAGGCTATATGCATCTGCATTGGTAGGCACCAGCAGTATAGACTGCTCCATAGCCTTGCAGGCATCGGCATACTGCCGTGCTGCCATATACGTAAGTGCTTTGTTGTATAGCATCTCCGCCTTCTTTTCTGCTTTAGACTGAGCCAGAGCCGATAAAGAAGCACACCAAAATAGTATTATCAGGCAGCTACGCATATACATATCGTCTGTAAAATACAGCAAAAAGCAGTTGAGAGGTATAGACATGCCAAAGTTTGCATTTTCGATTTCTGTATAAGGGCATATTTTTCTACTTTTGGTTATGTCCACATCTGTTATCTGCCCCAATTGCAACACCCAGTTCGAACCCACAGCCGCCATCGCCCAATCGGTTAGAGAAGAGTTATCTAAAGAGTTCAATAAAAAATGGCTGGAAAAACAAAAGGAAAGGGAAGAGCTATACCTGCAGCGCGAAAACCAACTACAACAACAGCAAAAAGACAAAGAAGATCAGTACCGCAAGCGGGAGCTACAATTGCAGCTGCAACAGCAAGACTTCGCCAAAAAACTGGAAGACGAAAAACGCCTCATGGAGGCCACTCTTCGTCAGGAAATGCAAGCTAAAGTAGGTGCCGACTACGAGCATAAACTACGCCTGCTAGAAGACGACAATAAAACCAAAGAAAGCAAGCTCAATGAAGCCCGCGAAAAAGAACTGGACTTCATGCGCAAAATGCAGGAACTTAAAACCAAAGAACAAGAACTGGAGCTGGAAATGCAACGCAGAATGCTGGCAGAAAGAGAACGAATAGAAGAAGATGTAAAGAAAAACGTAGAAGAGAAAAATAAGGTAAACATCACCGAATTTGAGATGAAGCTGAAAGAACGCGACAAGCAACTGGAAGATCAGAAACGGATGATAGAGGAAATGAAGCGCAAATCAGAACAGGGCTCTATGCAGCTACAAGGCGAGGTGCAGGAGCTAGCTCTGGAAGACTTGCTGCGCAGCACCTTCCCTTTTGATGTAGTAAGCGAAGTAGGCAAAGGAAAACGAGGTGCCGACTGCATACTAACTGTAAGAAACGGCTACGGTCAGGAATGTGGCAAAATCATCTTTGAAAGCAAGCGCACCAAAGACTTTGGTACAGACTGGATAGAAAAACTAAAGGTAGATATGCGCACAACCGGCTCTGACCTTGCAGTGCTGGTAACACAGGCTACCCCAAAAGATATGGATAGCTTTGGAGAGCGTGAGGGTGTATGGATATGCAACTTCAGAGAAGTAAGAGCGGTAGTAGCTGTGCTGCGCGACCTGATACTGAAAGTGTACAACGCCAAGAAAAGCCAAGACAACAAAGGCGACAAAATGACCCTACTCTACAACTACCTTATCAGTACTGAGTTTTCAGAGCAGTGGACAGCCATACGAGAAGGGTTTATGAGTATGCGCATATCTATACAGCGCGAGCGCGACCAAATGGAAAAACTATGGAAAGCACGCGAGAAACAACTGGAAAAAGTACTACTCAGCACAGCCCACATCAAGGGCTCTATAGAAGGCATAGCTGGTATGGACGTAAACCTCAATCTACTACCAGCCGATGATAGCAACTTTTTGCTAGAGTAATAATTATCACTGTTCTGATATCAATGTTACCACTACGCTGCTTGCAACCTTTCAGTCGGTAAAGTTGCTGTACGCTTTAGCATTAGTATATCTACAAACACCAGCACCCATGCCACTATACACGGCACTACCTTTATGGTATAGGGGTATATAAAATGATTGCGCACATACGGAGGGAAAATATCCGTAGTACCCAAACTTGTAAATACAAACGCCATCGCAAACACCACTGTGCGCCAGGTAGCCTTGGGGGTGGCATAATACCAGATAGCTACACCTGCTATAGATATGATGAACGTAGGCGACTCGGCCTTATGATTAAATATCACTACCCATATCAGCATAGATGCCAGCATTAGTAATTTGTATACCTCGTTTTTGTAAACATCAATCCGCACAAACTGTATAAGGAACAATAACAAACCCACCACACTCACAGTCGATTTCACATTGTCTATCCCAAACCATGTACGCAGCCAGCCCGCTACAGACATACCAGTGGCAGCTTGCGCATCAGCTATCATCAGCTCTGCCCAGTATTTATACTGATCTATAAGGGTGTGCATTGGAGTTACTGCTAGCGGCAGTATCGCAAACACCACCATCCACAGTGCTGAATACAAAATGAACTTAATCTTATCAGGGTAGAACAGGAACAGACAGAAACCTATAGCACCATACACCTTTATGTAGGTAGCCAGCACTATCCACAAAGTAGCCCATATGGGTTTGCCCCGCTGCATAGAGCCATAGGCAGCTATCATTAGCCCTGCCATTAGTCCATTGCTTTGAGTGTTTTGCAGACAGGTGAGCAACTCCATAGCCACAAACCACAGTATCATACATTGGGTCTTAGTTTTAAAGGGCAACATACGTATAGCATAATACACCGCTATGGCATTGAGTATATTCCAGATAGATAGTCCTAGCACATCGGGCAGATATGCCATAGCACCCATAAACAGCGCGAATGTGGGACTGTACTTAAAAAAGTCCCAATGACGATCCGGATATATGGTATAAAGGTTAGTACCATCTAGCAAGTGAAAGAAGGAATACTTAAAAATGAGGTAGTTGTTATACTCCGTCATTTGTTTCCCGTTGAACTGGTTCATGAACTCTGGTTTGTTCATGATGTCATTCGGAAAAGTACCAGGCTTGGGCATAATGAACGGGTGGGTACCCAATAGTATCATTTGCACAGCGGCGCCCACGGCAGCTATTATAAACACTATTAACAATGTTTGCGGTTGTAATAATCGCTCCTGTATCTTCTGCCGCATGTTATAGATTGAAATATAGCCTAAATGTACAATGAGGTAATCACTTGTGCAAAGATGGGTTATTGATTAATGAAAAAAGATACTGTTTTAGAAATTGCATCACTTGATTAACAAGGAAATGCCAATAAACAAAAAGCAAATATGTCTTTGAAAAGTTTGTTTTCTGTTAACTTTAAGCTACCAATAATCCGGCAATAAATATTACATTTGAAATGAGCTGTAAAAATACTCAGTAAAATATCCCCTTACTATGGCCAAAAAAATTGCAAAGAAAATATTTGTCGTTGAAGACAACGAAATGATGGCAATGGCTCTGGAAGATTTCCTTACAAGAGAAACCATGCACGAGGTAGTGTTGTTTGGTACTGGAGAAGATTGCCTGAAACAATTAAGACAACAACCAGATGTAGTAATACTAGACTACAACCTAAACTCAGAAAACAAAGATGCCCAAAATGGCATGCAAATACTGGAAGAGATAAAACGCATCAATAAATACATTCACGTTATTATGCTCTCTAGCCAAGATGCTTATGGCACTGCCCTGCAAACTATAAGAAAAGGTGCAGAAGAATATGTAATAAAAGACGAAGACGCATTCAGCAAAATAGTAGCTATTATCGACGGACTAAACTAAGAGAAGGAGATAAAATAAGACCGAAGCTAATTAACTGTGGAAGAAGGATAAGAAGAAATACAATAACCCCAACACAGCGTTCCTGATATGCTACACACCACCATTGGTATCTACCTAATATTGTTACTCAAGTCGCTGGCTGTGGGTGTGCTTACAGTGCTCACCCCATTTATATATGCAGTATCGCCTATCACAGCAGGCGTATTGGCTCCCAGAAGCCTGCCCAAAGAACAAGGCTTAAAAAACCGGCTGATATACGTTATCTCTGTCACTGGTATTTTCACATTGCTCGGTCTTATCATTGCAGCTATCATCAATATCACAGGACTTGGCAAGTTTACAAGTCACTGGTTGTTCAATTTTATTTTGTTTCGTCTTTTTGTAGGACTGGGGTTGATTTTCATCGGTGCTTTCGATATTAAACTTCCTGCCTCTTGGACCGACCCCACCGCCACAAAAGCCAAAACAGACACACCAATAGGTATATTTTTTATGGCACTAACGCTACCCATTGTAGCTTTTTCGTCACTAATGCCCATGCTGGTTATTGTACTGTTGTTTACTTCCGATGTCGGTTTTGGCGGACCAATAGTGAGTTTGTTTGGCTTTGCTGTGGGTCTATGTGTCCCCATACTCTACCCCAAAATTCTTAAAATATTTATATCATCTAAGGTCTTCCTCAATCAGATAAAAGTGATCCTTGGTTTCATATCCATACTTATAGGAATGAAGTTTTTCTCCTATGCCGATGTAGCACTCGGATGGAATCTCCTGAGCAGAGATATGTTTATTATACTTACAATGCTGGTATGTGGCATTGTAGGACTGTATATGCTGGGCTTCATCCGATTCCCAAAAGATTACGCTCCCAATCGCAACCGTTATGGCGAAAAGTATGTGTCTTTAGCTACTTTTTTTATTGCTATTGTGCTGTTCACGTTTATCATATACCTGATGCCTGGCCTGTTTGGGGCTCCACTCAAAGGCATAGCTGGTTTCTTGCCCCCTGCCTAAAACATTTTATGTTATTGAACCTTTTCTGTCGCATAAACACCCAAAAAATGTCGTGAACCCACTAGCTATAATTGGTGTTTAGTTTGCATCTTTGACCTACCAACAAAAAAAACAAAATGGAAAAACAAACAATAACCGTAAGTGCCACCATAGCTGCTCCGGTAGAAAAAGTATGGAAACTTTGGAACACCCCAGAGGATATAACTCAGTGGAATAGTGCTTCTGACGATTGGCACACGCCACACGCTACTAACGACCTGCGCATAGGTGGCAAAATAATGAGCCGTATGGAAGCCAAAGATGGCAGTATGGGATTTGAATTCTGGGGCACATACACGGACATTAAGGAACATGAACTAATAGCATACACACTAGGCGATGATAGAAAAGTAGTGATACAATTTGCCGTCAATGGTGACAGCACAGAGGTTACAGAAACGTTTGAAGCCGAAAATGAAAACTCATTAGAGCTACAACAAATGGGCTGGCAAGCTATCATGAACAGCTTTAAAAAATATGCTGAATCGAAATAGTCATTTCAAATAACATTCTATCTAAAGCCACACAACATGACAAAGACCCAAAAACTGTATTGGCTGTTTACCCTACTTTTTGCTGCATTTATGGGCATTACCGCCATACCAGATGTCCTTATGCAAAAAGAAGCGGTAGACTTTATAAAAGCACTAGGTTATCCCGAGTACTTTATATTTTTCATAGGTGTGGCTAAGGTGCTAGGTAGCATCACCATCCTTATTCCCGGCCTCAAGCGGTTGAAGGAATGGGCTTATGCAGGCTTGGTTTTCGACCTCATAGCAGCCATCTATTCCATCATCAAAACACAACCGCTTGACCCCAGCATAGCATTCTTAATATTGCCATTATTACTGTTTGCACTCTCCTACACCTATTATCACAAATTACCGAAAGAAGGTGTATCTGAAGTGTAGCAGTTAGCTTATGTTTGATGCTTTACAGGTCGTAAAGTGAGGTATCAAACATAAGCTTACAAAAACCTATGATCCCTATGCTTTCGAAATAACCGTTACTCATCTTTGCTTGCAGTCTCTTTAGTTTCTCTTTCCAGTTGCTGGTTTCTCTTTTTCTCAAGTTTTAGTTTTATACCCAAAACACGATTATTGTCGGGATTCTGACCAGGGCGCTCATCGCCCAGCAGTACACCCCACTGCGATAGTTTATTCGACTTATCGAACAGAATTTTAAGGACTGCCATAACAGGTATGGATAGAAACATACCAGATACTCCAGCCATTGCCCCGCCTAATATGATGCTGACGATACTCACCAGCGCATTCACCTTCACCTTTGAGCCTACTATGCGTGGCATAAGTATATTGTTATCCAGAAACTGCACAAAAGCTATCGTGCCCAGTACCGCCCATATCTGCCACATCTCTTGCGATGTCGTTAGCGTCAGCAGCACCCCTATAAGATTGCCCACTAAGGCACCCAAATAAGGAATGAGATTGAGTATAGCAAAGGTAACACCTATGAGTATGGCATGTTTGATACCGAATATGAACAGTATGCCCCCTAGTAGTATGATCAGATAGGCTATCTGTATCATGATGCCCACCAAATAGTACTTTATTATCACCTCTGTTTCGCGCACTGCCTCTTGTACCTTGGGGTGTTCTTCTTTGTTGTACCATAGATATACAAAACGAAGCAGCAGGTGGCGGTAAAACAATATCAGAAATATGTATATAGGCAACAGCCCCAGAAACACAAATACGCCACTCAGCGACACGAAGAAGTTCTGAAAAAATCCGGCTACATTCTCGCCCATGTTTTCGCCTTGCTTGCGCAGCATTACTAGTTGCTCACTAGCTGTGTAATGCAGCTTAGTACTGATCCATGCGCTGAGGTTGTTCCAGTGTATCGTTATATTTTTTTTGATTGGGTCTATGTCATTTACCAGTACTGCTATTTGTGAGGACAGCAGTGTTATTACACCTCCTATCACCAAAAATAAAGTGGCTATACATAGCACTATAGCTATGACCTCAGGTATGTGCATCTTACGAAAGAACCTAAACAAAGGGAGCAACAAAACAGCTATAAAAAACGCCATAAGTAGCGGCATAATAACAGCCTGCCCCGTAACGATGATAACACCTACGGCACATAGCCCCAGCAACTCTATGGACCGGCGAACGGTAATGGGCATGTCTTTCATAAATTAACTTTTTGCGGTGTAAAGGTACATTATCCCATTTCGAGGATCAGTGCTATGATTTACATATTTCACAGTATGAATATGGGGGCAAATGTGTTTCCTGTTTAATGCCCTTGTTTAGCGACAGCGTTTAAATTATCTACACTCTGCGATGGTATGAGGACTATTGCAGCGCAAGCTACGAATGAGTGACATTAAATAAATAACTTTGCAACACAAAATCATGAAACATGTTTGATCTACTGAATAAGTACAAAAACGCCGGTCACTTCTTCTTTAGTGCTGGCGACGATCTGCAAGAGGTATGCAATGCACCTACCGACAAGGCTGGTGCGTATCTGGTTTACACACTCAGGAAGGGCAAAATAGAGCTGGTGTATATAGGTAGTAGCGGTCTGGTGAAAGAAGATGGCAAACTACACATGCGCAAAGGTGGCCTTAAAGAGCGAATAATAAATGGCGAATACGGCGACATAAACTACAATATACTCTGGAACAAGGAAATGGTAGACAACAGTATAGATGCCCTAGATATATACTGGTATGTAACCTATGACGACACCCACACCGACTGCCCCAAAGATGTAGAAGATGAATTGTTTGATATGTACTACGACCTCTTTGAGGATGAGCCTGTATGGAATATTAAGGAAGATATGGAGGGGTGAGATTCGTACAAACTAATACCTAACTTTGTAGTAGACTTTAAAACACCCTCAACGATGAGTACTATTGTTATAAATGTAGATGATAAATCGTCGGCTAAGTTATTTCTCAACTTGGCAAGGAAATTACATTTTAAAGCGAGTGTACTTACCTTCCAGCAAAAAGAGGAATGGGCACTACTGGCAATGATGAATGCCAGAGATAAAGAACCAGAACTGCCTGTAGAAAGCACATTGGATATTTTAAGGAAGATACAATCAAAATAGTTTTACGATTGTCGTTTCTACTCCTTCTTTAAATAATGACATTGGGAAGATTAAAGATAAACTTCTTGCTTCAAGAATCGAACAGGTAATTTTAAAGTTGCATAAAGCAGAAAATATTGCTGAGATAAGTGGTGTAAAAACTATGACTGGTGCTGGCAATGCTTATCGTATAAGAATAGGTGATTACCGCATGGGGTTTACCATCACTGACAATATTGTTAGGCTTGTAATTTTTGCGCACCGAAAAGATATTTATAAATATTTCCCATAGTAGTTCGCAGTGGCGCAAATTAATATATACAAACGATAAAGTTAGGAATTGGTAGAATTCCATTTTTCGTTAGTCTAACCCTCTGACATAAAAATTAGCACCCTTATGAAATACTTAGCTCTAGCGCTTATTATTTTTATGTCTTGTCATCCTACGGCAAAATGTGATCACGACAAAATAATTGTTAAAAATAACTCATCAAAAACCTTGTACTTTATTCATGGGCTTGAAGATGAACCTCCTACCGATACAACTTTGGCAAAATTATTTGTTGGCCCTAAATCCGGAGGATATATAACATACAATGATTCCGAGTTTTACCGTTTGCAGTCAAATGGTGAGAATGATAGAGCTATGAGTACAAGCAGACCAAGTAGCTGTTACAGTCACTTATTTTTTGGGGAACTTCGTAATAGTGTTGAAATATTTTTCATTGACTCCTCCGTAATCAGCACCTTATCATGGGATACAGTAAAGAAATACAATTTGCACCTAAAGCGTGTTTTTTTGAATGGACATGATCTTGATAGCATGGGGTGGATAGTTACTTATCCATAAAACAATACTTACTCAACAGTTTATTGCAATTAAAAACTGGCTACATTGTTTAATGCATGAGCTATCTTAAGCTCATGGCTGCTCTACAATCTCCTGTCAGCGGGGTATCAATAACACACATTAAGCATACATCAATATTATGTGATTTTGCAAATTCGCATTGTAAGCTTTGCTACTTTTCTTATTTTCGCTATATATAACCTAATGTGAACGCTATGAAAAAGCAACTATTTCTTGCACTGATACTTACTGCTGCTATAGCCAGCTGCGATAATACCAATACAACAACTGAAGAAGCGCCTGTAACGAAAGCGGTACAAGACACAACAGGAAAAAAACTAGAACTGCCAACACCAGCACCAACAACTGACACTAAAAAAGAAATGATGGTGCTACAAAAGAGGCTAAATAGATATGAAGTGCCCTCGCAACACCTTATGGCTTCAGCAAAGGATAAGTCGATAGTAAAGGGCGCTATGGGGTGTCGTGTGCTGGTGGTACCTAAGGATATGGTGTACCCAGATGGGCAGCCCGTCACAGAAGAAATAGATGTGGAGCTTAAAGAATTGCCTGGCGTAGAACAGATGGTAAAACAAGGGATACAGACAGTATCCGATGGTAAATTACTGGTTTCAGGTGGAAGTTATTATGTAAACATGACCAGTAAAGGGCAACAACTGAAACTGAAGCTTGGTAAAACATTAAAAGTAATACTACCCAAATATACTAGCGAACAAATGAATGTGTATTATGGGGCAAAGGATAGTGCTGGAGTGATGAACTGGACCGAAACTTCGCAAAAGTTTGAAAAATTTGATATCGACAGCTCAGACTTCCTATTTGCCAGCGTTAATAAAAATTCGGTATCTGGGTTTGGTTTTATGAGCGGAGGGAAAAATACTGACACTTCATATATGCGGGTAGTTAATCAACTAAAGAAGATAAAAGAATTAGCTTTTTTGTTTGGCGAAAACCTAACAACAAAGGATACTACACTTACAAGAGCAAAAAAGGCAATGAAAAGATATGAGTCATTGACTGGAAGTATATACAAAGAGGTCGCTATTCAAAATTTTGGTTGGATAAATTGCGATAGATTCTTAAAGGAAACTAATGTAACCAATCTTGCTTGCGGTTTTGAACCTAGAGATAGCATTGCATACGCCAAGGTATATCTGATATTTAAGTCAATAAATTCAGTAATAGAAGAACGATATGCGTATGATATGGGTTCTACGTTTAACAATGTTCCGATAGGAATGCAAGGAACCGTGATAGCTATGGCCATGAAAAAGGGACAATTGTACAGCTCTCGTAAAGAAATAACAATAAGCAAGGGTCAGAAAGTTACACTGTCTATGAAAAAATCGAGAGATGAAGATATTGCTACACTCATGAAGTTTTAAAATTGAATATGGAATTGAGTTTGTATTTTTTGTTTGCTACAGCACATTTTGTTACAGCTTTTTTTATTAGCACAAGGTTAGCAAACAAGCATGGATTCGATACAAACCTGCACCAGTAATGGCATTAATATTATTTTAGCTTTATCCTTACAGGACTTAATACACTTTTATGGCACATCGTACATTAGAAAATGTTGTGTGGAAAGAAGGAAGATATTACGTAGCCCAATGCTTGAATATAGATATTTCGAGTTTTGGTGATACTCAGGACAAGGCGTTAACTAATTTGGACGAAGCAATAAATCTATATCTTGAAGATGAATAGGGGACACAAAATAAAAGTAAGCTCACCACTGCCCTGAACGTACAAGGGTATAACACAACCAGCCATTAGCAGCAAACCAAAAGTAAGTAACATAAAAAAATAGGCTGCCCAGAAAATGGACAGCCTATTTTGTGAGTAGTATATCTGCCAGTATTAGCGGGCTACGTTTACAGCACGTAGCTCGCGGATAACAGTGATTTTTATCTGACCCGGATATTGCATTTCTTTCTGAATCTTATCTGCTATCTCAAATGATAGTTTCTGGCTGTCGGCATCGCTTACTTTGTCGGCTTCTACCATCACACGTAGTTCACGGCCTGCCTGTATGGCATAGGCTTTTTCTACGCCTGTGTAGGCCATAGCTATGTTTTCCAGATCTTTGATACGCTGCATATAGCTTTGCATCATTTCGCGCCTTGCACCTGGGCGGGCACCACTTATGGCATCGCACGCCTGCACTATCGGCGATATAATGTACAGCATCTCCATCTCGTCGTGGTGGGCACCTATGGCATTCACAATAGCTGCATGCTCACCGCAACGCTCGGCTACTTTAGCCCCTAGCAGTGCATGACTTAGTTCTGTTTCTTCGTCAGGCACCTTGCCTATATCGTGCAGCAGACCAGCACGTTTAGCCAGTTTCACCATCTTCTGACCTAGCCCTAACTCCGCAGCCATAATACCACACAGATTAGCGGTTTCCTTAGAGTGCATCAGCAAGTTCTGACCATAAGATGAACGGAAACGCATTTTGCCCACCAGCCTCACCAGATCTTTATGCAGGCCATGTACGCCCAGCTCTATAATAGTGCGCTCGCCTATCTCCATTATCTGCTCTTCCAGTTGCTTTTTAGTTTTTTCTACCACTTCTTCTATACGTGCCGGGTGTATACGACCATCCTGCACCAGTCGTTGCAGCGATAGGCGTGCTATCTCGCGGCGTAGCGGATCGAAGCAACTCAGCACTATTGCCTCTGGGGTGTCGTCTATTATAAGATCTACACCGGTAGCTGCCTCTAGTGCGCGAATATTGCGTCCTTCCCTTCCTATAATTTGTCCTTTTATTTCATCGCTCTCTAGGTTGAACACTGTTATAGCGTTCTCTATAGTTTGCTCAGCAGCAGTGCGCTGTATGCTTTGAATGATGATTTTCTTAGCCTCTTTGGTTGCGTTTATTTTCGCTTCCTCCATTATGTCCTTCACATGTGCCATGGCGCGGGTGCGGGCTTCTTCCTTCACCACTTCCATCAGCTCTATCTTGGCTTGTTCCGCCGATAGTCCTGCTACTTTCTCTAGTCGTTTTACGTGCTCTTCGTGGTGTTTGTCCAGTTCGGCACGTTTTATATTAAAGGCTTTAGTCTGATTTTCGAGGTTTTCCTTAAGTGCTTCGTTTTCTTGTACTTGCCTTTGTAATGCAGATGTTTTATCGTTGAGCTGCTGCTGCTGTTGTTTTATTTTGTTTTCGTTTTCTACTATTTTCTGGTTGCGCTGTGTTACTTCCTTTTCGTGAGTGCTTTTTAGTTGTAAAAAATGTTCTTTCGCTTCTAGTATTTTTTTCTCTTTCAGTGTTTCGGCCAGTGTTTTGGCGTCTTCTATTGTTTTTTTGGCAAGTGCGTCGGCGTCGTCAACCTGCTGTTTTGTATTTTTAGCAAATATTATCTTGCCTAAAAATATACCTATAATTAAAGCCCCTATCGCCACGACAACGGCTATGATGGTGGATCCCATAATGTTTTAAAGATTTTATATGATTAATATGATTGACCTGCACACTTTTCATTAATTATTATTTTAATGTGAAAGATGGGCATAGTATTAGCGTGCTAAGTTAGTAAAACATTTTGGTAGATGCCAAAACACCGTTCATACATATATATACACTATGTTAAAAACTAATGCCTAGCTGATAAGCACATAGCATTAACTTTACCCAATCAATAAAAAAATACTGACTTAGATTATGCCCATGGTGCTAGGATATGCGTATTGCAATGTGGCTGTGATGCCGGTAAGAATAGAACCCTATCATACCGCAGAACAGACCACACAACTGCTATGGGGCGAAAAAGCAGAAATAACGCAAATAAACAACCGCGACTGGGCTAAGATAAGGTGTGCTTGGGATGACTATGAAGGTTGGTGCAAACTGTCGCAACTGAGCACCCTGCAAAAGATGGAATACAGAAAAGAAACCAAATACGGTGTGTGTGGTAGTGGTGGTAAAATAGTATTTGACAATGCTGAAATTCCCCTGCACCCTGGCAGTGAATTGCTGGGCATGAATAGTGGCAAAATAAAAGCAGGCACAGACACAGGCAAATACAAAGGTGATAAACACAATATACTAAAAACTGCACCTACAGCAGATGCACTAAGGGCTGCAGCTATGTGCTACCTACATGCGCCTTATCAGTGGGGTGGTAGAAGCCTTAGCGGCATAGACTGTTCGGGGTATAGCCAAATGGTGTATAAACTGTGCAACCACCGAATACTGAGAGATGCATCGCAGCAGGCTACACAGGGCGAGGTGGTAGATTTTCTGGTGCATGCGCGCTGTGGAGATTTGGCTTTTTTTGAAGAAAAAGAAGGTGCCATAAACCATGTGGGTATGTTGCTGGATAATGAAACCATTATACATGCCACCGATACCACTGGTAGAGTAGTGATAGACAAAATAGACCAGGGTGGTATCATTAGCCTATCGCTAAAAAAACGTACACATGTGCTGAGGATGGTGAGGAGGATGGTGCACTATTAGTAAGTTAGTACTTAGTAGATAGTATGTAGTCGTTACCTATAAGCAATTGTGTATTTTCTATACCACACATTAATAGCTATCTTCGCAAAATCTTATTAAAATAATCATTTTATGTATCGTACACATACGTGTGGTGAGCTACGGGCACAACACACCAATACTATAGTAACGCTGGCAGGATGGGTGCAAACCATCAGAAAATTCGGGAGTATAACCTTTACTGACCTCCGCGACCGATATGGCATCACCCAACTACTATTCAACGAAGCACTGAATGCCCGCCTAGATGCACAGCCACTGGGCAGAGAATACGTGATACAAGTGACAGGTAAGGTGGTAGAGCGTAGCAACAAAAACGCTAAAATACCTACTGGCGATATAGAAATAGAGGTCACAGATTTCAACATTATCAATATAGCGGCTACGCCCCCTTTTACTATAGAGGAAGAAACTGATGGTGGTGATGAGCTGAGAATGAAATACAGGTATCTGGACCTGCGCCGCCCTACCCTGCGCCGCAACATGGAGCTGAGGTATAAGGTAAACAGGTCTGTGCGCAACTATCTGGATAGTCAAGGTTTTTGGGATATAGAAACACCGTTCTTGATAAGGAGTACACCAGAGGGTGCACGCGACTTTGTGGTGCCCAGCCGCATGAACGAAGGTCAGTATTATGCACTGCCACAAAGCCCACAGACCTTTAAACAACTGCTAATGGTGAGTGGCTATGACCGCTACTACCAGATAGTAAAATGCTTCAGAGATGAAGACCTACGTGCCGACCGTCAGCCGGAGTTTACACAGGTAGATTGTGAGATGAGTTTTGTGGAGCAGGAAGATATACTGAACACATTTGAGGGGTTGTTCAAACATGTGTTTTATGATGTGAAGGGTGTGAGTATAACAGAGGATTTTCCGCGTATGACGTGGGATGATGCTATGTGGCACTATGGCAATGACAAGCCCGATATCAGGTTTGAGATGAAGATAGCCAACCTGAAAACACCGGTGGGCAATACTTCATTTGACTTTGGTGGGGGTAAGGAAGGAGTGGTGTTTCCAGTGTTTGCGAATGCTGAAAGTGTGCTGGCTATAAGTGTGCCGGGATGTAGCGAGTATACCCGCAAGCAGGTAGATGAACTGACTGAATGGGTGAAACGCCCACAGATAGGCATGAGCGGGCTGGTGTATATAAGGATTAATGCGGATGGTAGCTGCAAAAGCAGTGTGGATAAGTTCTTTGACGAGGCTAAACTGAAAGAAATAGCTGCTGCCTGCCATGCTGCACCGGGCGACCTGATACTGCTACTGGCTGGTGCCGAAACCCGCACCCGCAAGGCTATGAGCGAGCTGCGCTTAGAGATGGGTAACAGGCTGGGACTGCGCAACCCTGATGTATATAAACCGCTGTGGGTGATAGATTTCCCGCTGCTGGAGCATGACGAGGAGGCTAACCGCTGGGTGGCAAGACACCATCCATTTACATCTCCCAAGCCGGAGCATATAGAGTGGATGAATGACCTAAGCAAGTATGCCGACATCAAAGCTAATGCCTATGACATAGTGCTGAATGGTACGGAAATAGGTGGTGGATCGATAAGGATTTTTAGGCGCGACCTGCAGGAAAAGATGTTTGCGGCACTGGGTATGAGCAAGGAAGAGGCACAAGATAAGTTCGGTTTTTTGATGGGGGCATTTGAGTATGGTGCGCCGCCACATGGTGGTATAGCGTTTGGGTTTGATAGGCTGTGTGCACTGCTGGGTGGCCAAGAAAGCATACGAGACTATATAGCTTTCCCTAAAAACAATAGTGGTAGGGATGTGATGCTGGATGCCCCATCGGGGATAGATGACAACCAAAAGAAAGAACTGGGGCTGAACTAAGCTACAGTTAGGAGCTATAAAAAAGGGCTAAGGAAATCATTTTCCTTAGCCCTTTTTTTCATGAATTAAATTAATTAATTATTTATAAGTCATTCATTTACTTTTTAGTAACAGGCTGTTCTTTGTTTTCGCCTATCTGCTGGCGCCACATGGCGTAGTAGAGGCCTTTTTCGGCTAGAAGTTCGTCGTGGGAGCCTGTTTCTACTACATGTCCTTTTTCAAGTACGTATATACGGTCGGCATGCATGATGGTGGATAGGCGGTGGGCTATCATGATGGTGATGTGCTGCCTGCGTGCGGTGATGGAACGTATGGTTTGGGAAATGTCGTCTTCGGTGAGCGAATCAAGTGCTGAGGTGGCCTCGTCGAATATCATGAGGCGGGGGTGACGGAGCAATGCCCGGGCTATAGATATACGCTGACGCTCACCACCTGATAGCTTGAGCCCACCCTCGCCTATCATGGTATTCAGTCCGTTTTCGGCACGAGAGAGTAGGTTTTGGCAGGCGGCTTGTTGTAGTACTTCTTGTATCTGTTCTTCGGTAGCGTTGGGGTTTACGAAGAGTAGGTTTTCCTTTATGGTACCTGAGAATAGCTGTGGGTCTTGGGTTACCAAGCCCATCTGGTGGCGCAGCTCTTCATAATCTATTGTATGCTCGCTGTGACCGTTGTAGAATATGTGTCCGTTGATGGGATGATAGAGGCCTACTAGCAGTTTCACCAGTGTGGTTTTGCCACTACCTGATGGACCTACGAATGCTACGGTTTCGCCGAGTTTTACATCGAACGAAATGCCATCGAGTGCAGGGCGAGAAGAGCTGTTGTGCTTGAAGGTGACATCATCGAACCTGACGGTTTCGATACCCTTGATTGATTCGGGTTTTTCAGGGGTGAATTCTACTGGCTTTTTCAGTAGCTCCTGCATATTGTTGAGCGATGCTTCTGCCTCTCTGTAAGACATGATGACATTGCCAATCTCTTGCATGGGACCAAATATAAAAAATGAATAAAATATAAGGGTAAGGTACTGCCCGGGTGTGATGGCGCCACCATATATAAAATAAAGCAAACACATAACTATAGCCTGCCTGAGCAGATTGACAAATGTGCCCTGAATGAAGGAGATGGTGCGGATGCTGCGCACTTTTTTCAGTTCCAGTTGCAGTATCTTGATGGTAGTGGCATTGAGCCTGCGAATTTCCTGATGCGTGAGCCCCAGGCTTTTGACGAGCTCTATGTTTCTGAGCGACTCGGTGGTAGAACCTGCTAGTGCATTTGTTTCTTTGACTATGTTTTTTTGCACTGTTTTTATGCGCTTGCTGAGCGAATTGGTAAGCAATGCCAGCACTCCTGCACCACCCAAGTATATAAGTGGCAGCAATGGGCTGAGCGCAAAAGCATAGATGATAACAAATACTATGCCTATGATGGTGGGCAATAGCACATTAAAAAACGACTGTATGAACTTCTCGCAGTCGGTACGGACCTTCTGGAGGATAGACAGGGTTTGGCCGCTGCTTTGGTCTTCGAACTCTTGGTAGGGCAATCTGAGGGCATGACGCAGACCATCGGTATAGAGCTGGGCACCATACTTTTGTATGACTACGTTAACTACATAGTCTTGAAAGTTCTTGGCAATACGGGATACCATGGCTACGCCTATGAGCGCACCTATGAGGCCGAGTGCGCCGGTCATGTAGGTGGCGAGGTCGCGATGCAAGAGTCCCTGTTTGTCGTGAGTGAGGGGGTGATTGACATAGCGGTCCATTAGTTTACCGGCTATTAGCGGATCGAGTAGCGAAAAACTCTGATTGACTGCTGCTAATATTATTGCCAGGACAATCATCATTTTATACCTCGCGAGGTATTGCATTAATAATTTCATAGGGTGCAAAGGTAATGCGTGTAGGTACACTGTTTTGCAATTACATTATTGTGTTTTGTTATGGCTAAATTAATCTTGTGATGTGGGGTGCTATAATGTTTGTGTGCTGGTGGTTTGTGGTGGTTTCTGGTCATATTCTTTTTTTGTTTCATTTCGGGTATTGCCGGTTAGTTGCCGGTGGTTACCTATGTTTTGGTACTTAAGTTGTTGATTATCAATACTATTCACTTTTCCGGTTTGTATGCAATTGCCGGTTGGTTGGTGTGCTAATTGTGAGCTGTATTCTTTTCATTACTCGGTTGGTGTTCATGGTTCATATTTGATTTATTTCTCATTTCCGGTATTGCCGATAATTTTC
>CAZRPA010000013.1:0-46267 GCA_964601855.1 uncultured Flavipsychrobacter sp.
ATAGTATAATATGCCAGTGATGCACTTAGCTTGGACGCATGGTCGTCGCCAAACTCATCGCTAGTCTCTTTGAGCAGTTCCCAGAATGTTTTAAGAAGTTTCAGCATATTGTGTGATAATAGGTACTACTAATCAAAAGTAAACAACCAAGACCACAAGTGGTGCAAAGAGTATATTACCACTTCATATCAGGGTCTATATCGCCGGGCTGTTGCCGGTGTAGGTGGCGGCTGGTTATTTTTTCCAGTTGTCTGTTATATACCAGTTGTGCTATCTGCTGGGCGGTATCGTCTTTGCCCAGCACTTTAGCCAGTCTTTTTTCGGGTATGTCTATCCGGTACATCAATCGGTAAAAGGCATCTGGTCCCTGCTGAATAATTGCTAGTATTTTTTCGGTGAGCAGTGCTACTATAGCCTCTTCATTCAGCAGTTGCGGTGCTTGTAGCTGCCACTCGCTTTCCAGCGCCACAGCCATTTCTTGTTGTATCTGGTCGTTCATATGGCTATTATAGGAGTGAGGAAAAAGTATTGGGCTATTTTTTCACACAATTCATCATGCAATCCCACAATTTTTCGGATGATGACTGCCAACTGAATTTTTTTATTTGCACTCGTGCATTGGCTATCAGTTGTTTGCGCAGCGTTTCGTCTTTGTACAGCGTATGCATTTTAGTAGCTATGTCGTCTGGGTCGGTAGGGTCTACTAGTAGAGCAGCATCACCAGCTACCTCGGGCATTGATGATGTATTGCTCACTATAGCGGGCACATCGCACTGCAATGCCTCGAGTATAGGAATACCAAACCCTTCGAACAGTGATGCATAGAGTAGCGCATATGCACCACCTATCACATCAGACAGTTCGTCTACATTCATATAGCCCACCCACTTCACATCTTCTTTGTAGGGCATAGTAAGGCGCATTTCCTCTACCTCTTCATATTTCCATGCGGGTCTGCCAGCTATCACCAGTTTCATATTGGTGCGCTGGCGTTTTTTGAAGGCCACAAAAGCTTTCAGCAGATTCACTATGTTTTTGCGAGGATGTAGTGCTCCCGCAAAAACAAAATATTCACACCCTTCGGCATACTTATTTTTTACTTCCTCTCGTTTTGCAGGCGAGAGGGGCACATACTCTTCGTGGGCACCATTATACACTACATCTATGTTTTGGGGCAGTATGCCATACCGAGCCGCTATATCATCTTTCGAGAAGGTAGATACAGTGGCTATTCGTTTGGCCTTGCGTGCAAACAGTGGCGAGTAGTGCCGCCAGTAGAGTTTGTGGCTCAGTACAAAATGCTCGGGATAATGCTCAAATGCCAAATCGTGAATCACCAAACAGGTGGGCACCTTTGTGCTCAGCGACATGTACCCATCTGGCGACAAAAAGAGGTCAATTTTGTGCTTGCGCAGCATAAAAGGTATGCTCCACTCGAACCACATATAGAATAAAACCGGGTGGCGAGCCTGTGGGTGTACTACTACCGGGGTGACATTGGGTGCAAATACAAACTGAGGATCGTAAGGACGATCGAAAAAGAAATAGAACTCATGCTCAGGGTGTTGCCTGACCATGTGTATCAATGTCTGATAAGTAAACCAACCTATACCTTCCAGCTTGCCCTTAAGCAGTAACCGTGTATTTACAGCTATACGCATACCTTATGCCGACAAAAATATACTTTTACGGCTTTATACTCAGTTATTTATAGGAATGCAGCGTTTTTTTGTAAAAAATATCCTTTTTATCATAGCGGTTAACCTGCTGGTGAAGCCAATATGGGTACTTTTTATAGATAGAACAGTACAAAACACCGTTTCTCCTGCTTCCTACGGCACTTATCAGGCGTTGTTTAGTTTGGGTATCATTTTACAAACAATATTGGATTTTGGTATCAGCAGCTATAACACCCGTACCATATCGCAGCACCCCGACCGATTGCCACAGTTGTTTCCGTCTATGCTTTCAGCTAGGTTGGTACTGATGGGTGTGTATATGGTGGTGGCGTAGGTGGGGGGCGATATATTGGGCTACAGAGGGTGGGAGCTGGCACTGCTACTGGGCATATTGCTCATCCACTCCATGAATGCGCTGGTATCGTTTGTAAGGAGTAATGTGGCAGCTTTGCAGCGTTTCAAAACCGATGCGCTGCTTTCTATCACAGATAGGCTACTGATGATACTTATTTGTGGTTTTCTGCTCCTTTACCCAGCTACAGCAGGCGCATTCAAGATACAGTGGTTTGTCATCACCCAGATATTCAGCTACTTTATAGCAGCGGTAGCGGGGTATATGGTGCTGCGGCAGATAGGCAAGGTACGTTTGCGGTTTTCGTTCAGTATACCAGAGATACTGGGAGTAATGAAAAACAGCCTTCCGTATGCCATGCTTATTTTTCTTATGTCGGTGTACAACCGAGCCGACTCTATAATGATAGAGCGTATGTGTGCAGATGGTAAGGCACAAGCCAGTATATGGGTGGCTGCTTTCCGCCTGCTGGATATGGCCAATATACTAGGGCTGATGTTTGCCACTATGCTGTTACCTATGTTTGGCAATATGCTGGCCCGCAAAACCGATGTGCAACCCATAGTGAAGCTGTGTGTAAACATGATGGTACCCTTTGCGGTAATGGTGGCAATAGGGGGTGTATTCTTTGGGGGCGATATCATGTACCTGCTCTACCACAAAAACGTGCTGTATGCCACAGAGGCAGAGAGCTACCGTTTAGCGTTCTCTTGCCTTATGTTGTCTTTTCCGGCATGGTGCCTTATGTATGTATACTCTACACTACTCACCGCCAATGGTAGCCTGCGCACCCTCAATGGCATAGCCATAGTGGGTGTAGTGTTCAATCTGGGGCTCAACTACTACCTCATACCTCGCTACAATGCACTAGGTGGTGCTGTGACATCGGTGGCTACACAGTCGCTGCTGGCTATAGCCTTCCTGGTATATGCTGTGCGCATCATAAAACTACCGGTGAATATTCGCTGGGTGCTGGCACACATAGGTTATATATTATGGGCTTGTGGGCTGGGCTATGCCGTAGTAACTATCACCACTGGCATAGACTGGTATTGGCAACTCCTGCTCTTTGGTATGCTATGTGTAGCCTCTATGTTTCTGTTTAGGTTCATATCTATAGCCAACCTGAAACAACTAGCAAATAGGAAGATGGAGGGGTAGGGGGGGGTAGGGAATATCATGTAATCATCCTGTAGTAATGTGATTGTATTTTTTCTTAACTTTGAGTTATGAGCACAACAAAAGCTAAAAAAAGCAGTTATGCTTTTCCCGACACAACACCTGTCAGTAAAGAGGAGCTGTTAAAAACAATAAGAGATGCAGAAAGTGGTGTTTTTTATTCTACGGAAGCTGTGAAAAAGGCTTTAAATAAATGGAGCAAAAAATTCTCCCAGTAAAAATATCTGCAGTAGCCTTTCAAAATATTGAAGCTATTTTTGATTATGGAGCAGAAACTTTTTCCCCAATAGTTGCAGAACGCTTTGTCTTCACACTCCTGCAAAAATTGGAGACATTGGATGCTAACTATTTGTTACATACAGAATGTAGATTTATTCCTACTAAATCTAAGAAGTATAGAATGTTTACCTACACGTCCTATTTGGTGATTTACAAAATAGAAATGGACTTTATCGCAGTATTGACAATAATTCATAAAAGTAGATGTATTGCTTCAATCAGAGCTGCAAGACGTATAAAAGTATGATTCTCAAAATTAAGCGCTACTATCTGTAAAAAGCAGTAAAATTCATTCTCAGTCATTGAGTATAACAAGCATTAATTGATTTACCACCTGTGAATACCAACCTCAAACAATTTCTGGACGCAAAAGCAAAACTCTACAACAGACCTGAATTTATACCTGCCGACCCTATTTGTATTCCGCATAGCTATACGCTGAAGCAGGATGTGGAGATATCGGGCTTGTTTGCGGCTACACTGGCTTGGGGGCAGAGAACTACCATCATCAACAATTGCCGTAAACTCATGGGCTGGATGGATAATGCTCCTTACCAGTTTGTGACTCAGCATCAAGATTCCGACCTCAAACCTTTTGTGCAGTTTGTACACCGTACATTCAACGCTACCGACTTGCTCTACTTTATGTGGGTATTGCAGCAGCACTACCGTGTTAGTGATTCGCTAGAAGATACCTTTGTGCCAGGCAAAAAATGCGAAGGTAGTACTGTAGAGCAGGCACTCATTCATTTTCACGAGTACTTTTTTGCTGGCGAGCACCCCCAGCGCACTCGCAAACACGTAGCTACACCACTCCGCAACTCGGCCTGCAAACGCCTGAATATGTACCTACGCTGGATGGTGCGCAAGGATAAAAACGGGGTTGACTTCGGGATATGGAATAAGATAGATAGCAGCCAGCTAATATGCCCGCTAGATGTGCATGTGGCTAGGGTAGCCCACAGGCTCGAGCTGATACCCACCATAAAAGCAGACTGGAAAAACGCAATGGCTCTGACCCATCAATTGCGCCTGCTCCAACCCAACGACCCTGCAGTGTACGACTATGCATTATTCGGGCTGGGGGCAGAGGAGAAATTCTGAGAATAAAGACATAGTAAAATATTGTTTCTTTTTTAGTGCAGTATATGATGCTGTTAGTATTGTATTTTTGTTGTCAAACAAGCGATACATGAAGTTTGAATCACCGGTACCTGTGCAGTGGGTAGCCGAATATACAGGAGCCCGCTTAGTGGGCAACAATACACAAGAGGCCACAGGTATCAACGAGATACACAAAGTGACTAACGGAGATATTTCGTTTGTAGATTTTGAGAAATACTACAATGCTTGCCTCAATTCGGCAGCTACTATCATCATCATCAACAAAGAAGTGCCCTGCCCCGAGGGTAAAACCCTGCTGGTAACTGACGAGCCATTTGCAGCATATGTAAAACTGGTAAAACGTTTTCGCCCGTTTCAGCCCGCTCACCAAATGATAAGCGACAGTGCTGTGATAGGCGAGGGCACACACTTGCAGCCTGGTGTGTTTGTAGGCAATAATGTGCGTATAGGTGCCAACTGCCTCATACACCCCAATGTGACCATATATGACCACACCATAATAGGCGACAACGTAATAATACACGCCGGATGTGTGATAGGGGCAGATGCATTCTACTTCAAGCGCAGGCGCGACCGTGAAATGCAATATGATAAAATGGAGAGCTGCGGCAGAGTATTAATAGAAGACAATGTGGAAATAGGCGCAGGCTGTACCATAGACAAGGGCGTGAGTGGCGATACCATAATAGGTGCTGGTACCAAGCTGGATAACCATATACACATAGGTCATGGAGCGGTGATAGGCAAAAACTGCTTGTTTGCGGCACAGGTGGGTATAGGTGGCAAAGCTATAATAGAAGATGAAGTGATACTGTGGGGCCAAGTAGGGGTGAGCAAAGACCTGACCATAGGCAAGGGAGCAGTGGTGATGGCACAGAGCGGAGTACCTGCTAGCCTAGATGGAGGCAAGGCATACTTTGGGTCGCCGGTGGGTGAGGCAAAACCTAAAATGAGAGAAATGGCTTGGGTGAAGCGCATACCAGAGCTATGGGAAAAAGTATATGGCAACAAAAATTTGTAAAAAACACTAGCAGGGGTGGCTACCATACACATCAATGAGCAACTACTGCTGCGGGCATTCGAAGTAGATGAGTTTCAGCAGTTGTTTGATACCATACATGCTTCGCGGCAGCACTTGACCCCCTGGCTCAACTGGGTGGCCAAAACTACTCGTGCCGAACACTCGCTGGAATTTATACAGCAGGCTCAGCAACAACGACACAATCAGGAGGCACTGGCACTAGGTATATTCTACGATAATGTAGTAGTGGGTGGTATAGGTATGCACGACTGGAACCAGCAAACGGGCATAGCACAGATAGGCTACTGGATAAGCAAAGACTATGAAGGCAAAGGCATAGTGAAGGCTAGTGTGCGTGGGCTGCTGGAATATCTGTTTGGCACTATAGGGCTCAATAAGATAGAAATACACTTTGTGCCTGCCAACAAGCGAAGTGCGGCAATAGCAGAGCAGCTAGGATTTAGGGTAGAAGGGGTGCTGCGCCAGCGGGTGCTCCGCAATGGTAGGGTAGAAGACCTGGTAGTGACAGGCCTGCTGAAAGCAGAATGGAAGAACCAACAATCATAAAAAAGTACCAGATTTACTACCTGAGTACTAAATAAAAAAGTATTTTGCATACCGATAGTTATGAAAAACACAATTACTGTAATCGTAGCACTGGTAATACTGATGGTAGCAAGCAGTTGCGGTCGCACTGTTTATCGTGCCAAGGTGTACAAGAGCAATAAATATATAAAGGCCAAACAGCGCAACCACTTTTGGCACAAACATGGTGCTATGCCCCGCCAGCATCATGGCGGCTACTGGTAGTAGCTGAGTAGAACAATAGCACATCTGGCTGACATAGGTTATATACCTGTGTACAGGTGCGTGTTACGTATATAGCAGCATATTCAAAATTACATCTGTGGCTATCCTACCTTATCACTACCTATCTATAATGAAGTGTTAGGGTTTGGTATTTTAATAATTAGTAAACACTGTTCTTAGTACCTTTATAAATTATGAAGAAAACCTTCCTGACCATATTACAGTATGTACTATTTCTGGGGTTAGGTATATGGATAGTGTATCAGCTCATACACCCGCTGAGTCCTAAAGAGCGCACAGAACTAATAGAGGCTATTACAAGTGCCAACATTTGGTACCTTATTCCGGTTTTTATCATCGGTTTTCTCTCCCATTTTTTCAGAGCAGTTCGCTGGCGCTACTTGCTAGATAGTGTAGACCTGCGTCCATCGCTTGCCAACACAACTTTTGCTGTACTTATAGGCTACATAGCTAATTTGGCACTGCCCAGGGCAGGCGAAGTAGCGAAGTGTACCGTACTGGCAAAGTATGAAAAAATGCCTGCTCACAAAATGATAGGCACTATAGTAGCCGAAAGAGCGTTTGATATGGTCAGTCTGGGTGTCATTGCAGTACTGGCTTTTCTGTTACAGGCACAGTTTGTAGGTAGTTATGTGTCGTCAAAGATGGGGGCAATATCGGCCAAGTTTGAAAGCAGTAAAACTATTTTGCTGATAGCAGGCGTAGCAATGGTTCTGATGGTAATAGTAGGTATACTGCTCTATCGTCGCAACAAAAACACTAAGGTAGGGCTATTTGTAAAGGAGCTGATGAGAGGGGTGCTATCTATCCTCCACATGAAAAAAAGGTGGGCATTTCTGGGCTATTCTTTTCTTATATGGTTTATGTACCTGTTGCAACTCTATGTGGGTTTTGGCTGTCTACAGGCCACTGCACACCTATCTATGAGTACTGCACTGGTAGTGCTGGTATATGGTAGCCTGGGTATGATAGTGACTCCCGGCGGCATAGGGTTGTATACAGCACTGGTAGCCCAGATGCTGGTAGCTTATGGTGTGAATGAAGTGCCGGGGCAGGCCTTTGGGTGGATAGCCTGGGTAGCACAAACCGCAGTAATAATAGTACTGGGGCTGGTGGCGCTAGTAGCCATACAACCCTACAACCGAAAACGCAATGAACAAACTGGAGTGGATACAGAAAAAAGTATATAGCCGAGATGCACTGCTACGCGACTGTAATGCATGGCGCATGATGGGCAAAAAGATAGTTTTTACAAACGGCTGCTTCGATATACTGCATCATGGGCACCTAGACCTACTAGCTCGTGCCGCTAGCTTGGGCAATATGCTGATAGTAGGAGTAAACACTGATGCCTCGGTACAGCGGTTAAAGGGACCTACCCGCCCGGTGACACACGAGCAAGACCGTGCTTTTCAGATAGCTTCATTACTGTGTACTGACGCAGTGTGCCTGTTTGAGGAAGACACGCCGGAAACACTCATAAAACTACTAAGACCCGATATACTGGTAAAAGGTGGCGACTACACCATAGATAAAATAGTAGGTGCCGACTTTGTGCAGCAAAACGGCGGGCAGGTACACATCATACCATTTGTAGAGGGCTACTCCACTACTGGTCTAATAAGTAGAATAAGGGGATTGTAGTAAGCAAATATTTTTCCCCTCCCGTTTGCTGGTTTCCCTTACTGGTTTTCCGTAAATTTACGTGTGTGAAATCATAAGCTGCTTTATTATTTCAGCTTTTGTAAGTTGCTGGCGAATAATACTATTTTCAGTAGGATGAAAGGATTAGCCCTGCCATACTGTACCTTTATGCTCTGTGTAAGTATTGTGTGTAATTGCTAATAGTATATGAAGAATCAATACGAATACCTCATTAGCCTACTTGAGAGGTCTCATAATTTCTACCTCATTTTCATCAATATGGAGGGAAACTATGAATACACTAACAAGTCCTTCAAAGACCGATTCGGTTTTCTAAGAACAGATTTTCTGGGTAAAAGCTGTATGCATGATGTGCATCCTGATGATCATGCCAATGTAAATGCAATTGTAAATAACTGTTTCCAGTATCCTGGTGTTTTCAATTCCGTTGTTATCAGAAAACCAGTGGCTGTCAATGAATTTATAACTACTGATTGGGACTTTATTGCGCTAACTTCTGAAAGTGGAACACCAGAAGGTATAATGTGCATTGGGTATGAGATTACCGACTACCTCAAAACAATTGAGGATAAAAGGAAAACCATAAAAGAAATGATTTACCAGCAATCGCATACTATAAGGAGGCCTATTGCTAATATAAAAGGATTGGTAGATCTGTTTGACCTAGATACAATGACAGAAGAGAATAAACACATCCTCGATCTCATAAAAGAAAGCAGTGATGAACTAGATGAAATTATTATAAGCATGGCCAAAAACTAAGTAGACATGCCCTCCAACAACAGAAGTTTAACCACTCACCATCTTTAGCCCCACTATAGACCCAATGAGGGTAGTAAGGAAAAACAATCGCCAGAAGCTAGTGGGGTCTTTGAAAATAAAGATGCCTATCAGCACTGTACCCACAGCACCTATACCCGTCCATACGGCATAAGCAGTGCCTATAGGTAGTGTTTGGGTAGCCTTTACCAGCAATACCATGCTGATGGTGAGTGCCACCAGAAACCCCGCATACCATAGATACACAGCACTACCTGTAGCCTCCTTAGCCTTGCCCAGACACATAGCAAACAACACCTCGCACAGACCTGCTATTATCAGTATTATCCAGTTCATAATATTTTGGGTAGTATAACCCTGCAAATGTCGGGGAAATAAACGCAGCGATTTGTAGAACGGTAAAGTACTACTGCATGCAAACTAATAGTAGGGTCCTGCCAGTGATGAAAAGGAAAGTCTGTCGATAGAAAAGAGGGACTATAATTTTTATCGTTCGTTAATCACTTCGCAATATCTTTGCACCTATGCCATCTTTACAGGAACAGATATTAGCCTACGAGCAAGAGATTAATGCATTCGACCCCGCTACCCCCGTCGATCTGGAGCAATTCCGTATTCGCTTTTTGGGTACCAAGGGGCTTGTAAAACTACTTGCTACCGAAATGAAATCTGTGCCACCAGAGGGGCGCAAAGAAGCGGGTATGCTGCTCAACGGCTTTAAGCAGCTAGCCGAGGCTAGGTTTGCTCATTTTAGCACACTACAGCAGTCTGCAGCAGCTAGTGGGCCGGCTATAGATATCAGTTTGCCAGGCACACCCATACCTATGGGCACTCGCCACCCACTAAGGGTTGTAGAAAACCAAATAGTATCGATATTCGAAAAGATAGGGTTCAGTGTAGCTACTGGGCCTGAGATAGAGGACGATTGGCACAACTTCACTTCTCTCAACATGCCCGAGCACCACACTGCCCGCGACATGCAGGATACATTCTATGTAGCCCAAAACCCCGACTGGGTGCTGCGCACGCACACCTCATCAGTTCAGGCACGCATACTAGAGTCTCAGCCGCTACCTGTTAGGGTCATTTGTCCGGGTAGGGTGTACCGAAATGAAACAATATCTGCACGTGCACATTGTTTCTTTCACCAGTTCGAAGGATTGTATGTAGACAAAAACGTATCTTTTGCCGACCTGAAACAAACGCTCTACTACTTCGTTACAGAGATGTTTGGCCCCGATACAAAGGTGCGTTTTCGCCCATCTTACTTCCCCTTCACAGAGCCTAGTGCCGAGATGGATATCTCGTGCACCGTATGTGGTGGCAGCGGTTGCAACCTATGCAAACACAGTGGCTGGGTAGAGATACTGGGCTGTGGCATGGTACACCCCAATATGCTCCGCAATTTTGGGATAGACCCAGAGGTATACACAGGTTTTGCATTTGGTATGGGTGTAGAGCGCATCACCCAAATCAAGTTTCAGGTCAATGACTTGCGCCTTTATTCCCAAAACGATGTCCGTTTCCTACGGCAGTTTCAGGGGTTGTAGCGTAGCCATACTTACACCAAACAAATAGGGGTATTGTTTAATCTATAAGATGGGTTTAAAGGTTTTTTACCTATCTTGCCCCCTCGTGCGTATGGTTTTGTACATAAAATCTGGTTTTTTCACACTACTAATACTCGTAGTGTCATCATCTGTTTTTGCCAACTGGTTGTTGATACCTATGGATGCCACCCAGACCAATCATCTAAAGGCATATGGCATCGTGTACAATGCCATAGCAGAGGGCAGCAAAGTATCGTGGCTGCTCAACTATAAGGGCGGTAGTTTTGCACTCACTTATACACCCGCGCTTGCTGCTCGCTGCAGGGCTGCTGGTGTGTTGTCTACTCAGCTAAGTGCGGCTACTTATGGTGCGGTGGTGCGTAAAGTAGATGCCCCATCATTTAACGGAGATATCATTATTCTAGACAAGGCACCACGCATAGCAGTATACACCCCATCTGGCAAAAAACCCTGGGATGATGCCGTAACACTGGCACTCACCTATGCTGGCATACCCTTCGATAAGCTGTATGTAGCAGAGGTGCTGGCTGGCGAGCTCAACAAATACAACTGGCTACACCTGCACCACGAAGACTTTACGGGTCAGTATGGCAAGTTTTGGGCATTGTATAAAGATGCTGCCTGGTATCGCAACGATTGCAGGCTCACAGAGCAGCTTGCAGACAAGCATGGATTTGATAAGGTATCGCAAATGCAACTGGCGGTGGTAAAAAAGATACGCAGCTTTGTGGCAGATGGTGGTAACCTCTTTGCTATGTGCTCTGCCGCTGACACCTACGATATAGCCCTAGCTGCCGATGGTGTAGACATCTGCGACACACCGTTTGATGGTGACATAATGGACCCTGATGCACAAGCTCAGCTCAATTATTCGCGCTGTTTTGCCTTCACAGGGTTCACTATTTCTAAGAGCCTGTATGAATTGGAGTATTCCAGTATAGACAACACCTCATCTCGGTTGTTGACAGAGAAGGAAGACTACTTCAATCTGCGTTCTTTTTCTGCTCGCTACGACCCCGTATCGTCTATGCTTACCCAAAACCATACTGCCCGCATAAAAGGCTTTATGGGGCAGACAACTGCTTTTCGCAACTCTGTATTGAAGCCTGGGGTCATAGTGATGGCTGGCAACAATGAGGTAAACGAAGCCCGATATATACACGGCACTTACAAAAAAGGTGCATGGACATTTTATGGCGGTCACGACCCCGAAGATTACCAGCACATGGTAGGCGAGGCTCCTACCGACCTCAATCTGCATCCTAGCTCGCCGGGTTACCGCCTTATACTCAATAATGTGCTTTGCTTAGCCTCTGGCAAAAAAGATGTGGCTGCGGTAGATATTGCTAGCCCTGCTGCTGCACCTATATCGTCGCCCAAGTTGGTTACTATTAGCGCTGGCAGTAGTTCATCTTCGCTGGTTATTACCCTCAGCAATCAGGCTAATATCAGCCAAATAGAACGTATAGCCTTTGTATCTGCTGCGGGCAAAGAAGTGCTGGTAAAACAATACAACGCCAAATCTGTGACCATAAGTATGGAATCACTACCCGCGGGTATGTATGACATCAAGGTAAATAATGTTTTTGCAGGCAGAGTAGTCAAAAACTAATGCGGTTCAATATTTTTCCGTTTTATAGCCATAGTAGCCGTAATTTTGCAAGGCTGTTGGTTTGGTGCTTATTTTATTGACAACCAGCTCTTTGTACACATGTCGTCATTTATTCAAGAGTATATCGATAGCGGAGTAATATACAACTACTGCATAGGTATGCTGTCTGTCACTGAGCGGCAGGCTGTAGAAAACATGTGTGCCATACACCCACAATTGCAACAAGAACTAACAGATACACAACGGCTGCTGGAAGGATATGCTGCCCTGCAAAGTAAAGCACCTGCTGCTGCCACCGAAGATCGAATCTGGTCTACGCTCGACAACATAAATAAAGAAAATAAGGGCGACATAAACGATCTGCCCATCATCAACAAATACAGCGACTACCTGAAGTGGAAACATATGCTCAGCCACATGATACCACAGGGTATACCGGAGGGTAAAGACCTCCAGGTGCTACGTCACCAAGATGGTGTGACATTAATACTAGTGACCAGCTCTATAGATGTAGAAGATGAGGTACACCACCACGAGCGCGAAAGTTTTCTGGTGCTAGAGGGGGAGTGTGAGTGCCACATAGGCAACAACATTGTGAAGCTGGGCCCGGGTGGCTACATAGAGATACCTATGTATGAGCACCACAATGTGCAGATACGCTCGCCACGAGTAGTAGCTGTTTTGCAGCACCAGGCTATATAGTGTTGGGGTAACAACTATAGGCTGCAACACAGCGTCTATTCTAAGTAGTATTGTACCACAATAATTTGTTGGGAAGGGATGGGAGAAGATCTGTAAGTAGCAGGTATCCACGGCGGCATTTTACGTACCACTTCTAAGGCAGCAGAGTCGCAACTCCGTTCCAGTGATCTTTTCACCACAGGATTGGTGATTACACCACGCTCATTAAGGTTGCACCTTACCATTACCCTACCCTCTACTTCGTTTTCGTGGGCTACTTGGGGGTATTTTAGGTTGCGGGCTATAAATGCACGCATACTATCCTCTCCACCTTCGAACATCGCGGGGCAATAATACTTGCTTTTGTAGAGGCTGGAGTCGGGCTGAGCGGCTACATTGTAGTAGGTAGCCGACAAAAACAACAACAATATAGATAATAGTTTTACAGACATTGTTTTTGTTGTTTTCTGGTGAACCAACGTTTTATTCGCTGAAAAAAATTAGGAGTGTGTTTACGAGAAGGTGCACATTCCAGTCCTCCAGTAACAACTGTTTGACCACCCCAATCTAATGGCATTTTGTAAGCTTTTACAATGGCAGGTTTATGCACTTCTGTAGGTATTGTGTATTGCTCTATCAAAACTGGCTGAATCAACATAGAAGTACTTACAAATATGCTGGGGCTGGTAAAAGCAGTGCCCTCAGGGGCGGTACCAGAGAGCGCTGTGTGTGATGCCTGTAGGGTAATTTCTTGCCCCTGTAGCGACTGCGGCAAATGCAATATAAAACTACCTTTGGCACTGGTAATGGTGGTGATAGGTGTGCCTGCCACAGATACCATAATACCCGCTAGTGGCTCCTGTGTAGCCAAATGAACAACTGAACCCTTAAGCACCAGTGGCTTGGGGGTAGGCTGCCGATGTGTGCTACTGGTGCGGTTTTCGGTGCGTATGGGCTTAGTGTTAGTTTGGGCAATGGTGCTGGCTACAAAGCCCTGAAAGAGCATAAATGCAGCAGCTACCCGGCTATAAAACGAAACAGAATGAGACAATGCTGGTTGCTGGGCAGCAATAGTACGCATCAGTTGGGCGTTAGTTATTCTGCCACATACGGCACCCTGCGCTTGCGCCTCCCTAATGCGTTTGTAAAGCTGTGCATCTGATAGCAGAGTAAGGTCTAGCACTGTCTTTTGGCAATGCATACAATACCTGCCATTCTCGTCTGGGGTCATTTCTTCCCAGTTTTGAGAGCAAGGAGTGGGTATGGATAGCTGGATACCTGCAGACATAAAATATAGCGTATAGGCTGTGTGTGAATATACGACTACTATATAGACGTATGTAGGAGTGGTAAATCTTGGCTATGGGCAGAAAATAAGTGGATAAAGCTTAGGAACGATAACAAAAAAACCGCCCCAAACAGGAAGTAAGGGGCGGAGAAAAGAGCATGATAAAACAAACACTTACGGACGCTGTGCAGTAAATGTGCCTGCCGATACTACTGTGCCATCAGTGCAAGTGAAACTGAAAGTACCCTTGATTTGAGTGGTGGTAACAGAGGTAATAACAAGGTTGCCAGCACTGGAAACCTTAGCCATTACACCTGTAGTAGATATGTATTGTCCGAAATTTCCTTCTGTAGCAGAGCTTACATTGGTGAGGGGAAAAGTACCAGTAGTGCCCGACCAAGAGCCAATAGAAAGATTGATTTGAGGTGGACCTGCTACGCCTCCAGTGACTGTGGAACCAGTAATGCCCAATGTAGAGGACACTAATGCCGCCAGGCAGATAGAGCCATTCATGGGAGTACTACCACTAATATTGGCCTTCATGACATAACTAGAGGAGGAACTACTGGTAGACGGTGTGCAACCAGTGAAAATAGCTGCAGCAATGATAAAAACTGCTACAAAAAGAATACTGAGTTTCTTCATAAGGTGGATATATTTAGTTGCTAACAAAACTAATATACATATCCATATAAACAAATGGCAACATCATTTTAATATGAGTGTAATAGGCATGCTACAAATTAGCCTTGAATACCTGTAGTGCAACCCCTATATGTGCCGGGTGTGATACCTTCAGACTTCTTGAAGAGGCGTACAAAATAGTTGACATCGCTGAAGCCACAGTATACACTTATTTGCGCTATGCTGTATCTGCGCTCGTGTAGCAGTTGTTTGGCTAGTTTGATACGCTCATTGTTGATATAATCGACTGGGGTGATACCGAATTGCTCTTTGAACCACTTAAAGAATCCGTTACGACTCAGGTATGCCTTGCGGCAAAGTTCGTCCACATGTATCTTGCCCGTAAGGTGCTCGTGTATGTAGTGTAGCACATAGTGTATACGGCCTTTGTTGGTATGGTCAGGGCTTTCGGCTATTACCTGTTGTAGGTGCTGGCTTTGTACCAGGCGAATGAGTAGCTCTTTGAGGTTGAGATCGGCAAAGATATTTTTGGCTTTATCAGTGCTGCTACACACTCTCATCAGTTTGTTGATAAGGCCTGTGATCTCAGTATCATTATCAAAGTGGTACTGATTGAATTGTAGTTTCCAGGAGTGGGTTTCGTCTTTGTTAGTGTTGTAAAACTCATCCAGATAAGTGAGTGTATTGGTTACATACTGAGCATCTACCGCCAGTGCTATACACTGTGTGGGATTATCGGTTGTAGCCTCTGGAAAGTCGATAATCATGGTTTCATGGGCGGGTACTATTACTGACTGACCGGGTATGTAATCGAATGCTGGATCGTTGAACAAGTGCATTACTTTTTTGCCACGCACCATGCTGGTAACCACAAAATCGGAGAAGGTAAGTGGCACCCGATAAGTTTCCTGATAAGACTCAAAAACATTGAGCTCACAGTTGTTCATATTGAAAATGCGCCTGTTTTCCACCAGCGTTTGCAACTGCTGTGGTTTTGTGAGGTCTATTTTGTGCAAGTGGTTTCGGAGTGCCATAATTGCCTTGAATGATGATTTGAAAGTAGTGTTTATATCGGCAATATTCACATAAAAGGTACAATTGTGCTATTTTTTAGCACGATACTGCTATGATGTAAGTGGCAAATGGTAGGAACTTTAGTCATTATTCACATCAACTAAAAGTCATAACCAAATGAGCAATTCAACCACAACAACGGGTAGCAATCTGGCAGCTCGTCCAGCATTCAAGGAGCAATATGACCATTACATCAATGGCAAATGGGAGCAACCATCGGGCGGAGAATACTTTGACAATGTGTCGCCGGTAGATGGCAAGGTGTTTACGAAGGCAGCAAGAGGTAATGCAAAAGATATAGATAAGGCACTGGATGCTGCATGGGCGGCTTTCCCTAGCTGGAGCAAAATGTCGGTAGCTAGCCGAAGCAATATACTGCTGCAGATAGCACAGCGCATAGAAGACAACCTGGAATATATGGCAGCGGTAGAAACCATAGACAACGGAAAGGCTATAAGAGAAACAAGAGCTGCCGACCTGCCATTGACGATAGACCACTTCAGGTACTATGCGGGTGTGATACGCGCCGAAGAAGGCACCATAAGTGAGCACGACGAAACAACAGTGAGCATACAACTGCACGAGCCTATAGGTGTGGTGGGGCAGATAATACCCTGGAACTTTCCGCTGCTGATGGCTGCGTGGAAGATAGCACCAGCACTGGCTGCGGGCTGCTGCACCATAGTGAAACCCGCCGAGCAAACACCTACCAGCATCATGGTGCTAATGGAACTGATAGGCGACCTACTGCCACCCGGTGTGCTGAATGTGGTGACAGGTTTTGGGATAGAGGCTGGTAAGCCACTAGCTACATCGCCCAGACTGAGTAAGGTGGCTTTTACGGGCGAAACTACTACGGGCAGACTTATTATGCAGTATGCATCTGAAAACCTGATACCGGTGACTATGGAGCTGGGTGGTAAGAGCCCTAATATCTTCTTTCCATCGGTAGCGGCGGCAGATGATGAGTTCTTTGATAAGGCGGTGGAAGGTGCGGTGATGTTTGCGCTGAACCAAGGCGAGGTGTGTACGTGCCCCAGCCGCATATTGGTACACGAAAGCATCTATGATGTGTTTATGGAGAAAGTGCTGCAACGTACCAGAGCCATACAAATGGGACATCCGTTGGATGGCAACACCATGATGGGGGCACAGGCTAGTGAAGACCAGTATAATAAGATACTGAGCTACCTGGACATAGGCAGACAAGAGGGTGCTGAGGTGCTGTGTGGCGGTGCAGCTTACCAAGGCGGTGGCGAACTGGATGGTGGCTACTACATACAGCCTACTATTTTCAGAGGGCACAACAAGATGAGGGTGTTTCAGGAGGAGATCTTTGGGCCGGTGACCTCTGTAACTACCTTTAAAACTACTGAGGAGGCAATAGCGATAGCCAATGATACGCTATACGGGCTAGGTGCGGGTGTGTGGACAAGAGATGCACACGAGCTGTACCAGGTGCCGCGCGCCATACAGGCGGGCAGGGTGTGGGTAAACTGCTACCATGCTTACCCAGCACATGCGCCCTTTGGTGGTTACAAAAAATCGGGTTTCGGTAGGGAAACGCACAAGATGATGCTGAACCACTACAGACAAACCAAAAACATGCTGATATCTTACAACAAAAATAAACTGGGCTTCTTCTAATAGCCGGGACCACAATACACAGCAGAGCGGCAGCACCCCCAAATGCTGCCGCTCTGCTATAACCAATACCAGTAGCCACAACACCCCAAAACAACACAATATGCCAGTAGAAAAAGTAATAGCCACAGACGCTACCATAGCACTGATAGACCGACTGAGAGCCACACATGGCCCACTGATGTTTCACCAGAGTGGTGGGTGCTGCGATGGGTCGCAACCTATGTGTTTTGAGGAGGGGGAGTTTAAAGTAGGATCGTCAGACCTATGCCTTGGCACTATAAACGGATGTGCCTTCTACATAAGTGCCGACCAATATGAATACTGGAAACACACCCAACTGATAATAGATGTAACCCCAGGAAGAGGCAGCAGCTTCAGCCTAGAGATACCCCTAGGCTTCCGTTTCCTCACCCGCTCACGGATGTTTACAGAGGAGGAGTTGAGGGAATTAGGGGTGGGGTAGGATGATAAAGTTTAGTTTTGGCTAAAAGTGTCCCTGTAAGTAAAAGACTGGATAATAGTCGTCTTGGACCTTACCTCGTATTACTATTCTAACACTAGTTTTTTGGTAATTCTATTTCCTTTTAAGCTCCAGGTAGCAAAATAAATGCCGCGTGGTAAAGGTTGTACATCGAACGATATCATGGAGGTCGACACAAGTTTTTCTGCTTGTAATTTTCCTGTTATATCCCTGATTTCTATCTTGCCATTTGGCTCAGGCATAGTAATAAATACAACGCTAGTAGCTGGATTTGGATAGGTTTGGATATCAATAGTATTGTAAGAAGTTTTCAGATCTTTTGTGTTAGTTGCAGGTTGGGGGTAACGTATAATTAGATTACAACAATTTTTGAATACTGTGTCCATTTCAACTGCTGGTATTGATAGAGCTAATGGTGCCCCAAATTCATAGGCGCCGATATCTACGGTGTCATGAATACGTCTATTGCCTGCGAAATCAGCAGAACTTGGTACGGTGGCTGAATCAAAGCCTTTGTTAATACATGGAGAGGTCATTAATAAATTGAAGTCTGATGAAATAGCGCTCTCTGTATGGTCAGCAGTGAGTGTAGGGTTTACGAAACCAGGACTAGTGCCAGTAATATTTGTGTTAGTATCGCTTATATAATTTACTTGGGATAGAGGATAGCCAGATACAACATTGACAAACAAATCTTTATACAATGGACGATCTGTATAGTTGTGGTCAAATTTTAAGCGGGTTACGTTAAAAATGGTAATAGTTGTAATTGCACTTCCCAAAACCGAGTCTGTACTAACGTTTCCCTCAAAAATATTATTTCTGATGCAAATGGTTGATGTGTCGGACAAACAGCAGTCAATTGCACCGCTTCTAGGCGCTTTGTTATTTACAAATACATTATTTGCTATTAAAGTTCTCGCACTATAAATGTAAATAGCCCCTCCCCATGAGGCAGAATAGTTATTCGCAAAAATGTTATTTCTGATAGTATAAACTGAATTAATGCCATAGCCTAAAGATGTTCCTGCATAATCTGAGCTTCCGATAAGAAATAAAGCACCTCCTCCATCTGTTAACCCACAATGGCTAGCGTTCAACTGGCTATTATTGCAAATATAATTTCTATTAAAGTCGACAATAGAAAAACAGCAAGTAATGGCACCACAATCATTTGTTCTGTTCTCATAAATCATGTTTTCAGCAAAAACGACGGTACTTGGAATATTGCTCCATGCTTGTACTATAATTAGGTTATTCAATATGGTATCCAAGGGTGAATTGTGATGCACATTATTTTTTGAGAATAACATCCGAGATGCCATACAGCGCAATACTCCGGCGTTTCCAAATTTATTGTCATAGAAGTTATTGTCATGTACATACCATTCGGCTGATGTGTCGAAAAGCCCTACCATTGACCCTAAGTGCGCAATGTTGTTAAAAAATTCACAGTGGTCTATTTCATGTCCACCTATACCGCCTGTGTTTAATACAGTGATGCCTGCGCGATTATTACTAAAATTGCAGTAGCTAAAATGAATGCCGCGGTTTAGCGAAATATTGCCATATTTTAGATGGCTAAAATTACAGTAGCTAATCTCAGAAATATCAGGTGTTGTGGACAGATAGGTTTCAAATTGTATTCCCCTCCAGCCACCAATACTGGCCCCCGAGGTATCTATATGCCATCCACTAGTGTCCTGAACATCGAAAATAATCGGTGATGAAAATGTACCAACTGCATGTAACGAACCAGCCACGAGAATATTAAACGAACCCTGAAACAATACTGTTACACCTGGGTCTATTACTAGAGATTGTCCAGAGCTTATGGTAATGTCATTGTATATCTTGTAAGGTGATCCAGCTAATGTCCAGTTTCCTGAAACAGTCGGTGTAGAAATACTTGTAGCTGCATTTGTACCTAAAGAACTTATTAGAAGGCACGTTAGGATAAGTAGATTCTTCATGCGTTGGGTATTTTACTAGCATTGACGAGTCGCACATTCGAAACGTTGGTTCTCAAAAGAAATAATTTTTTCATTGACGATTGCCAAAATACTAATGCCGTTCCCGATGGGCTTTACCCCTACCCCGCCATCCCCTTCATTACCTTTCCCATCACAAATGTGCGGGCAAAACGGGGAAGGGTGGAGAGGCCATAATGGAGTAGCTGGCTGAGGTAGCCGGGGTAGACCGTGGTGCGCCTGCCCAAGGCGGTGAGTATGGGTGTGGCTATACTCGCTGCGTTTAGGGCTTGTGCCATTTGCATACCGGCGCGCTGTGCAAAGCGGGTATTGACAGGGCCGGGTGCTACTGATAGTACATCTACGCCTACTGGCTTTAGCTCGGCGGCTATGCCTTCCGCAAGGGTTTGGATGTATGCCTTGGTGGCGGCATAGTGTGCGCTGTGTGGCACTCCCTGAAAGGCTACTATGGAGCTTAACAATATAATACCCCCTCTGCGCTGTGCGGCAAAAAGTGCGGAGTAGTGGTGTGTGAGCTGCATAACGGCTTCGCAATTGACCCGTAACATCTGCAACTCATTGGGCAACTGGCTCTCTGCAAAATAACCTGATGTGCCAAACCCTGCAGCCAGCACTGCCAAGCCAATGGGAGTGCTGGCAGTTTGCTCTATGAGGTGGGCCACGCCTGCAGGTGTGCCCAGATCTGTTGCTATGATTTTTATGTCTACTTTATGGGTGTTTTGTATCTGGGTCGCTGTGGCTTGTAGCCGGTGGGCGTCGGTAGCGCATAGTACTAGGTTGAACTGTGCTGATGCTAATTGTAAAGCTAGCTCTTTGCCTATGCCCGATGAAGCACCAGTGACCAATGCCCAAGGTCCGTATTGGGATAAGAGACGTTTTTTGTCATTTAGAGATAGCATTTTGTTGGTGTTTTTTGCTGGTGAAAAAGGGTTTTCCTTGTAGTGCCTGCACGAGTGCCAGCACTGCCAAGAGGGCATATAGTGCGGAGATAAAAATGACTGCTTTGGTGTTGCGTACTACATAGAATGCCAATAGGGGCAATACTTGCAGGGCATGCATGCCTATGAAGTGGGCTATGCGAGGGTCGCCATAGCGGGTGCTCCAGTTGAGAATGGGTATACCGGCTTCGCCATCGGGGCCGCCTATGGTGTGCGTGAGCCGAGACCCCATAACAAATCCCTCGAGCGAAAACACCACAAATAGTATAATGGACAGCCGAATGGCCCACAAATAATAATCGGGTAGTGTGGGTAATGGCTGCTTGAAAAACAGGATACCTACATAGGCTGTGTATACCGTAACAGCCGTAGCGGCTATAGCCATGAGGGAATAGAGCGTGGCATAAAGTGGTGTGGATAGATTGTAGTGCGATAGCTGGCCTCTGCCCGCCTGCAGGGCTATGTAGAGGATCTCGAACCCGAGAAGAATAATAACCGACCAGCTAAACAACGAGGCATTGAACGACTGTAAATAATGGCAATACCATGCCATAGCCCACGAATAGAGGAAGGTGGAAAATGCAAACTTAAATGGCTTGTACCAGGCACTGACATTGTATACCCTGACCGATGTAGTGACACTAAGCACCAAAAAAGCAATGGATGCTACAAGGCAGATAAGACCAAAGAGATACAACGCGTCGTTGCGGTGGCGCAACTCTGAAATGAATGTGAGCATAGCATATTATATAGAACAAATGTAAGTGATGCGCTATGCAAAAAACGATAACAAATGTTTACGTTTTGCGATGAGCCGCTTTTTTCAGGCGGCTGAGGTGCACTGGGGTAATGCCGAGGTAGGAGGCTATCATGTGTTGCGGCACACGATTGTGAATATCAGGGAATACATCTGTGATGGACGCGTATCGCTGGGCTGGGGTGTGGGCGTAAAGATTCTTGATGCGGTGATCTTGGTAAATGTAGTAGTACTCCGCCACTAGTCTGCCTAGTTTTTGCCCTTGTGGCAGGTGTGTGTAACCCCAGTCTATAGCTGCACGGGGCAGCACTATAACAGTAGAGTCTTGGAGTGCCTGAAGGGTGTAGACGGCTGGTTGCTGTAGTATGTAACCCGAATAGTCGGTAATAAACTGGTTTTCGAGCCCAAAGTGTACGGTATGCTCCACACCTTCACTGTCTGTAATAACGACCCGAATGATGCCGGAGGTAATGAAAAAAATCTCGTTGGGTACTGCGCCTGATGAACTAAGCGGTTGTAGCCGTTTGTATTGGCGGATGGTGGCGTAGCTGAGTAAATGCGATAAGTCGCTGTCGGATATGTCTATCATTTGCCTTATGTACTGCCTCAGTGCATCCATCACCTAACAAAAATATGTAAAATGGACATAGTTCTTGTTGTTGAATCTGGATTTTGAGCTTAAGTTGGAGTATTGGTATTATACCTTTGTGGTAATGGAATATCTGTTTACATCTGCCCGACTAGGGTTCAGAAATTGGGACAATGCAGACCTTGCGCCGATGACCGCTATTAATTCAGATGTTGCTGTAATGGAGTTTTTTCCGAATGTGCAAAATGAAGCACAAACAGCAAGTTTCATTATCCAAATGCAAACCCAAATGGCAGAAAGAGGTTATTGCTACTATGCGGTAGATGAGTTGAATACCGGAAACTTTATTGGTTTTATAGGTCTTTCTTACAAGGCGTTTGAGGCAGATTTTACTCCTTGTGTAGATATTGGTTGGCGATTAGCAACTGCATATTGGCATAAAGGTTACGCTACAGAAGGTGCTAAGCGGTGTATCGCGTACGGTACAGAGGTGCTGGGGCTGACAGAGATATATGCTATTGCCCCGGCTATAAACACCCGCTCTGTAGCGGTAATGATAAAGGCTGGTATGCACCTCTACAGCAATTTTGCACATCCTCTACTGGCTGATCATCCTCATCTACAACCCTGCGTTGCTTATAAGGTAATGAGGAAAGAGCGTAGGTAATTAATCCTCTTCCTGCTCGTTATCTTCTTCTTCGTGTTGGGCGTATTTGTCTTTGTGTTTGCGGGCTGGAGCGCCATCTATTACTATTACTATTTCGCCCTTGGGGGGCTTAGCCTCGTAATGGGCTGCCAATGCGGCAAGGGAGTTTTTGTTGGTTTCCTCAAACATCTTGGTAAGCTCTCGGCACACTGCTGCTTGCCTGTCGGGGCCCATATAGGTGCATAGTTCGTTGAGGGTTTTTACAAGCCTGTGTGGCGACTCGTATAGTATGATGGTGCGTGGTTCTTCGGCTAAGGTTTTGAGCATGGTTTGTCGGCCTTTTTTGAGGGGGAGGAATCCCTCAAAGACAAACCTGCTAGCAGGTAGGCCCGACTGTACTAATGCGGGCACAAAAGCGGTGGCACCGGGTAGGCACTCTACAGGTATGTTATGCTTTACACACTCGCGCACCAGCAAGAAACCAGGATCTGAAATGCCCGGTGTACCCGCATCTGTGATCAGCGCAAAGACCTTGCCCGCCAGTAGCTGCTCTATGAGGTGCGGCAGCACCTTGTGCTCGTTGTGGGCGTGGTAGGGGGTGAGGGGTTTCTGTATGCTATAGTGCCTTAGCAGCACACCTGTGGTGCGGGTATCCTCGCATAGCAACACATCGGCACTGCGCAAGGTTTCTACCGCACGGTAGGTCATGTCGCCAAGATTGCCGATAGGCGATGGTATAAGATACAGACGCATAGCAGGTGTGTAAGCAATGAATGAAAAAGTAAGAAACATTAGCAACATCCTGATACCTAAAACGGTACGCAGGATGCCCTAACAAATGCATGCTGAAAGCTGTAGTGCCCTAATGAAGCTGGCTAGCTACTACCCTTCAGTAATCTGAAAATCGAAAGATTCCATCACCTGATTGGCCAATAGTTTTTTGCAGGCATCGCGTGTGATAGCCTCTGCCGCATCGGCACTGTTGGCTTCTACGTGCAGTGTTATGTGCTTTCCTATACGTACATCGTTAACGCCAGTCAGACCCAGATTGTGCAGGCTATTGTTTACGGCTTTGCCCTGTGGATCCAGCAATTCCTTAAGTGGCATGATGTTGATGTGTGCAGTGTATTTCATAATATTATATGCTATTTGACAATGAATAAAAGTATGGGGTCAAAAGTAGATAGTATGTGGTAGATAGGCAAACAGAAGGTAAATAAATAGTGGTATAGGAGGTATAATGATTACTGCATGGGTTCTTTGGCTACAGCATCTTGCGGCTGCTTGTACACCAATGACAGCAAAACGTATAACGCAAAGCCAAATGGCACAGCAGCAACATGCAAAAATGGGATAGAAACAGCAGAACAGACTACCAGAATAAGTTGGGGCCAAGCAGCAGCGATGGTCCACCGAGCAGGCATGAGCTTGAAGAAGCTCACCTTCGATACCATAAGCCAACTAAGTATACCTATAATGGCATATAGTACATATTTGTTTTGCAGGAACTGACCTATACCCCATGGATTGAACCACGCTATAAGCGGAAATGACGCTACAAAAATGCCAACAGCAGGCGTGGGCATACCTCTGAAAAACCCTTTAGGTACATCGGTAGTGACATTGAAGATAGCCAGACGCAATGCTGCAAAACAAGCCACCAAAAAGGCTGGAGCCATAGCTAGCATACTTATGTCCATGGCGTTTTTTTCGCTCATCAGTGCATCCCAAAGGAACTTATATAGGATTACAGAGGGGGCTACACCAAAAGAAACCACATCTGCCAGTGAGTCGAGGTCTTTGCCGATGGGGGATAAGATGTTGAGGGCACGCGCCACAAAGCCATCTAGCAGGTCGCAGATGCCGGCTATGCCTATAAAAATACTGCCATAAAAGATTTGCTCCGCACCATACACCCAGCTCCATGTGGGCATGCCAGTATCCATACGCATACTGGTGTAAGGCTGCGCTGTGAGCACATATGCAATAGCCAGACAACCACAAAAGAGATTGCCCAGAGTAAGCAGATTAGGTAGATGCTTCATTGTGCATCAAAAGTAATGATAATCGGGGGAAAGTGGGAATGACAAGTAATACACAGCCATAAACAGCACACATTAAGCACTGTAAGTGCTATATCACCATCTCTCCTGCTTGCATTTTTTCGGCATTTTCGGCAAACTGTAGTGCTTCCAGCATTTCCTGAATGTTGCCATTCATAAAGTCGTCGAGATTGTAGAGGGTCATGTTGATGCGGTGGTCTGTGATGCGCCCCTGCGGATAGTTGTAGGTGCGTATTTTGGCAGAGCGGTCTCCGGTGCTTACTATACTTTTACGGTGGCGGGCTATTTCGTCTTCTTGTTTGCGCACCTGCTCTTCGTATAGGCGTGTACGCATCATGTTCATAGCTTTTTCTCTGTTGCCTAGCTGCGAGCGTTCTGTTTGGCACATGATGACAGTACCTGTGGGTACGTGGGTAAGTATTACTTTGGTTTCCACCTTGTTTACGTTCTGTCCACCTGCACCACCACTACGTGCGGTTTCCATTTTTACGTCACTGTCTTTCAGCTCAAAGTCCACCTCTTCAGCCTCTGGCAGTACTGCTACCGTAGCTGCCGATGTATGTACCCTGCCGCTAGCCTCAGTAGCTGGTACACGTTGCACACGATGTACGCCACTCTCAAATTTGAGCGTGCCATACACATCTTCACCCACCACCTCCAGTTGCACCTCTTTATAGCCACCTACAGTGCCTTCTGTTTCGCTGAGTACAGATACCTTCCAGCCTCTGCGCTCGCAGTAGCGGAGATACATGCGCATAAGGTCGCCGGCAAAAATGCTGGCTTCGTCGCCACCAGTACCTGCACGTACCTCGAGAATGGCATTTTTTTCATCTTGTGGGTCCTTGGGTATGAGGAGCTTGCGCATTTCCTCTTCTAGTTCGTTTTTCTGAACTTCTAGTTTCTCCAGGTCTTCTTTTGCCATGCTGCGTAGCTCTTCGTCGCTTTCGGTTTCCAGCACTTCTCTGGCAAAGTCGAGGCTATCTACACAGGTACGGTAAGATTTATAAACAACAACTATTTTCTCTAGTTTGCGGTACTCTTTCGATACCTGCGAAAAACGGGTATTGTCACTCACAATCTCAGGATTGGTAAGTGCTACGCCCAAATCGTCGAAACGGGCTTTGATTGCCTCCAGTTTTTCTACTATAGAACTCATAGTTGTGTTGTTGAATAATATATTTTCTAGCTGTAATATACAGTATAAAAGTGTGCAAAGTTACGTACTATAGTCGAACTATTGATATGGGGAATAGAATTAGTGAGGTTGGGGGAAATGAAGTTGTGGGGTGTGATAGAATACTAATGTAAGGATAGAAACTACTACACAACAAAGCACATTACAGCTACGTTATTAAAAATAGTCACTTGAGCTGAATATGCAGTATAGTTGGAATGAGGTGCGAAGCTGCAATTACCTGCAAAAACGTATCTTTGGGATATTGTTTCCGCAGAAATAAAAAAAGCATTTTAGAGATATGAAACCAATAAAACAAATTGCGCTGGGTGTGTTGTTGACCCTGAGTATTTTTAGTGCAGTCATTTACAGTTCGTGCTCAAAAAACGAATGCGGAGCAGTTACCTGCCTTAACAAAGGTGTATGTGTGGGCGGTATATGCAAATGCACTACAGGTATATATGGGGCCAACTGTGAGCTGATATACAGCAGAAAGTATGAAGGTATCTACAAGGGGTTGCCACCAGATGATGCTTCGTCCGACACTACAAACACACTTATTTTCAGCACTACATCAGATACCACCAATTATAACCTGATGGATGTGATATGGATAGATACTACTGGTAATGTAGTGGTGAATCTATCTGTAGAGTTGACAAACAACAGCAGTGCTGGGTCTAACTTTAATGTATCGCCTGTAAAGGTGGACAATTATACGTATACAGGTATAGGGAGTGTAGATGGTACTACAGCCAGCCTGCGCCTTACCAAAACAGATACATTGGGTGGATCTACAAACTAGTATTTCAACAGTTATATCAGATTTTAGTACTTAAGAACGATAGCGTAAAACACAGACAACAATGAGTGAGCAAAACCATCAGTTTTCTACCGATAAGGCACCTAAGCCAATGGGATTATATCCGCATGCTAAGCGGGTAGGAAATTTGTTATTTCTTTCGGGCGTAGGACCTCGTAAACCTGGAACAGATGAAATACCTGGACTGAAAAGCGACAAACACGGCAATCATCTGGAGTTTGAATTTGCAGAGCAGTGTAAGAGTGTGTTTGAGAATGTGCGTGTGATACTGGAAGAAAGTGGTAGTAGCTGGGATAAACTAGTGGATGTAACTGTTTTTCTGGTAGACATGAAGCGAGATTTTCATACCTACAATAAGCTGTATGCCGAATACTTTAAAGACAACCAACCTTGCCGCACCACAGTGGGTGTAGACTCGCTACCATCTTCCATAGCGATAGAGCTGAAGTGCATAGCAGTAATAGACTAATAGTACAGAGCAATATTTACAACAATTGTAAAAAAAAAGTACCATTGCACATGCTGATAACTACAGGGCATGAACAATGGTACTTTTTATATTTATAGCACTGTTAGTGCAGTAGGCTAAACGGTCATTTCCTTTACAGAAGGAGAGATGGTTAGTTTGCCAGCTGTTTTGGCTATTATTTCGTCTATAGTCACACCAGGGGCATGTTCTATACACACAAAACCATCGGGCGTTACATCAAACACACCCAAATCAGATACTATTTTCCTCACGCAGCCTACGCCTGTAAGTGGCAGCGAGCAGCGAGGCAGTAGCTTGCTTTCGCCGTATTTGTCGGTGTGCTGCATAGCTACAATTATGTTTTTGGCAGCAGCTACTAGATCCATGGCACCACCCATGCCTTTCACCATTTTATTAGGTATTTTCCAGTTGGCTATATCACCGTTTTCGGCTACTTCCATAGCACCCAGTACGGTGAGGTCTACTTTGCCAGCACGTATCATACCAAAACTCATGGCACTATCGAAGAATGCAGAGCCGGGCAGTGTGGTTATGGTTTGTTTACCAGCATTTATCAGGTCTGGGTCTTCCTCGCCCTCGAAGGGGAATGGTCCCATGCCTAGCAATCCGTTTTCAGATTGCAATACCACGTTTACGCCTTCAGGTATATAGTTGGCCACTAGTGTAGGTATACCTATGCCCAGATTTACATAGAACCCATCTTCGAGTTCCATGGCTATACGTTTAGCTATTTGTTCTTTATTAAGGCCCATGTTATAAAAAATGTGGGGAAATGTGATTGATGATGTAATAGTTGAAAAAAATACTTCTATGAAAGAATATTACTACCCTAAGCCTATTGGTCTTTCTTTCTTACTGTTCTTTGTTCTATCCTTTTTTCGTAATCAACGCCCTGAAAAATACGGTGAACGTATATGCCAGGAACGTGTATGTGATTAGGGTCTAGTTCCCCGGGCTGCACCAGTTCTTCTACCTCGGCAATAGTGATTTTGCCAGCCATAGCCATTAGCGGGTTGAAGTTGCGGGCTGTGTCTTTGAATATAAGGTTGCCCATAGTATCACCCTTCCATGCTTTTACTATAGCATAGTCGGCATCAAATGCATGCTCTAGCAGGTATGTTTTACCATTAAATTCGCGCACATCCTTACCGTCAGCTATTTCAGTACCCACACCAGCTAGCAGGTATAAGGCAGGTATGCCATAGCCTGCGGCCATGCAGCGTGTGGCAAGTGTACCCTGAGGTACCAAGTCTACTTCCAGCTCGCCACTCAGCATCTGACGCTCAAACTCTTTGTTTTCGCCTACATAGGAAGAGATCATTTTTTTTACCTGCTTTTGCTCTAGCAGCAATCCTATACCAAAACCATCTACACCAGCATTGTTTGATATGCAGGTAAGGTTATTTATTCCTTTGCGCACCAGAGCAGCTATACAGTTTTCTGGTATGCCACATAGCCCAAAGCCACCCAGCATTAATGTTGCGCCCGATGGAATGTCGTGTACCGCAGCATCGGCACCAGCCACTACTTTTTTCATGAAAGTTATTTTGTCTGCTAAATTAATGGTTCTGATTCACAAGTAACTGCTAATTGTGTGAATGCGATACCGGTAGATGGCAAGTGTAAATAGACAAAAAACACAGAGAGATGCAAATAAGAGGAAATGATTCTTGTTATTTTAGTTATTGTAAGCTAATAGCGGGAAATATTTCCTGCTATTTGATGAATGTGTTAGAAATAAGAGGAAATAATTCTTGTTATTTTCGCCATTATTGGCAAATAGCAGGAAATATTTCCTGCTATTTGTATACTTTTGTGAAAATAAGAGGAAATATTTCCCGTTATTTTACAACAACATGAAAAAACTGCTTCAAATATCTGATACACTGATAGCTGACCGCATGCGTTTTGAAAACCCATGGTGGACAACGGCTAAAACAGATGCAGAATACAGCACCATGAAACGGAGGTTGTATTTCGATACATTTTTTGCATTAGTGAAGGAAACTAACCCCAAGAGGGCAGTAGTAATGATGGGGCCAAGGCGAGTGGGCAAAACAGTGATGATGCACCATGCCATAGCCGGGCTTATAGAGGGTGCAATAAGCAAGGACAAAATATGCTTTATAAACATAGAAAACCCGCTTTACCTCAACTTCCATTTGGAGCAGTTGTTTAGCCTAGCTCGTCAGGCAGCCGGCAACACCGACCCCAAGGGTTGGTATGTGTTCTTTGACGAAATACAGTACCTCAAAGACTGGGAAATACACCTGAAAGTACTGGTAGATAGCTACCCGCAAACAAAATTTGTAGTAAGCGGGTCGGCAGCAGCGGCACTGAAGCTAAAAAGTGCGGAAAGTGGAGCGGGCAGATTTACAGAGTTTATGTTGCCGTCGCTCACATTTTACGAGTACATAATACTGACCGGCAATGATACACTGCTGACCCACGGTAGCAGTGTGTGGAAGGGAAAAGCACATGAGCAAATAAGCACTAACAACATAGAAGAACTAAACAGACACTTTGTAAACTATATAAATTATGGGGGGTATCCGGAGGTGATATTTTCGGAGAGAATACAGCAGAATTTAGGTAGGTATATAAAAAGCGACATAGTAGATAAGGTGCTGCTAAGAGACCTGCCAAGCTTGTATGGTATACAAAATGTGCAGGAGCTGAATCATTTTTTTACGAATCTGGCGTATTACAGTGGCAATGAGTTGTCGCTTAATACTTTATCGGCAAATAGCAATGTAAACGTAGATACGCTGAAAAAATATATAGAGTATCTGGAGGCTGCTTTCCTGATAAAACAAATAAAACGGATAGATGAAAATGGAAAGTCGTTCAGGCGAAATACTATTTACAAGATATACCTTACCAATCCGTCTATAAGAAGTGCCTTGTTTTCGCCCAGTGTGCCTACAGAAGATGAGCTATTTGGGCATATAGTAGAGACCGCCATTTTTGCACAATGGTTCAACAAAGAAGGTGTGGCACCTATGTATGCCAACTGGGGTAAGGGTGAGGTAGATATGGTATTTCTGAACAAAAAACTAAAACCTGCTAATGTAGTAGAAATAAAGTGGAGTAACAGGTACTACAACAATCCGCATGAGCTGAAAAGCGTAGTGCTGTTTTGTAAAAAGAACAAAATAGAAGAGGTAATAGTGACCACTATAGACAAAGAGGGCATTAAAGAGCATGATGGAGTAAACATACACTTTGTGCCGTGTAGCCTATATGCACTAATGGTAGGGTACAAGAACATAGTGAGTGATATGTATGAGCAATAATTGTAGCTAGTATCCGCACCATTTACTTTCGTATCAGCACTCGGGCACCGGGCTTTACTATGCGGTATAGGTCATCTACATCTGTGTTTTTCATGGCTATGCAGCCATCTGTCCAGCCTATGCCCATATCTATCATGTCTTCGCCACCTTTCCACACGCCATGTATGCCTACATCGCCCCCTATTTCTGCATCTCTGGGTATGGCACCTTGTAGTTTCAGTTTATTAAACCGAGCATAAGCTGAGTCGTTGGGGTAGTCAATGTGGATAAATTTGTTGTACCTACCGCTTATGTGTTTTTCTTGCACCTTGTACCAGCCTTCTGGTGTGCGCCGGTCGCCCTTCATTACTTTGTTTTCCTGAGGTTTGGGACCAAAAACGACTTTGTACGACCTGATTTTGCGTTTGCGGTAATATACATCCAGCAAAAAACGCGACTTGTTGATAATAACCATCAGTGAATCGTTATTCAAAGTGTCAGGATTGATAGGCGCATTGAGGTTGACAAACGGGCGAATGATGCGGGTTTCTGTTACTCGCTGCGAGCCTTGGTAATACTGTATCGTGCGAATGATGTTGCCATCTTTGTCTTTGCGCTCGCTCAATATTTTTACATCAGTAGGCTGCGCATAGCTGGCTATTGAAAGCAGTAAAGAAATAAGCAACAAACCAATAACTGACCCTGGTAATACTCTATTCATTATTTGCTCAGCTGCTTGTATTCTTCGTAAGAGATCATTTTATAGTCGGCAGGTATTTTGAAGATAGAGGTTGATAAAGGCGTTGCAGAAACTTTCGTAGCTTCAAACACCATGCCCATACCATTGTCTTCGTCATACTGAAAGCGCAGTGGAAGGAAAGTAGCATTGGGGAAGCGGGTGTAAGTGATGGGTTCGGCTGGTTTCCAATCTTTGGTATACTGTATTGTAACTTTTGCATTGTTCTTATACTTCACAGTGCCCTGATACACTACTAAGCTATCTATTAGTTTGTTCTGTTTTTTCTCGTTTGTAATTTTATATCCTGTGTATTTTTCTTGTTTTGTTACAAACTCTTCCATGCTCAATTGTATAGCATATTTGTTGCCATTCCGGCTTAGCAGAGAGTATATAGTACCATTTTTACAGTCGAACAGTGTAATATCTTCATAGCCATTGTCCATTTTCATTACTTTTTTTATTTCTGCACCTTTAAATGACATAGTGTATGTACCAGAGATCTTATTGTTGTCGGGTGCGGTAAGTAATACGGTATACTCTATTATACCCTCAGAGAAGGGTTGCTGGGCAATAGAAGCACCACCCCAATGGATAGCAATAAAGAGTAAGCAATAGAAATGTTTCATAGTAGTAATTATATTTTGGGTGGCATCAAAAATGAAGTGTACAAATGATAATAGCAACTATCCACTTGTTTACATAACACCATTATACACATTACTTAGCACCAAGCACCTATATGTAATACTGCTGGCAGTACCCTTAATCAATGTTTACCACATTCAATTTGCTCAAGGTGTAACACACCTAAGCGGTTACAAATTACCAAGATTATAACAATAATAACTGTGTATCGGGCTATTTATTTATAGACCTACGTTTTGAAATGCTGTAAATTCGTAGCTGTTTTGGTTTTTTATACAAATAATATATGATAGAGCGACTGAAAAAAATGAAAGGTGCTAAGGGTTTCATAGCAGGGGCTGCGCTTTCGGCTACAGCATTTATGTTTATAAGGGCACAAAACAGTGATCCTTATTTTGAGATAGCTAAGAACTTGGATATTTACACCAATCTGTTTAAGGAGCTAAACACTTTTTATGTAGACCCTATAGAGCCCGGCAAGCTAGTGAAAACTGGTGTAGATGCTATGCTACAAGAACTGGACCCCTATACCAACTTTATATCTGAGGCAGATGTAGAAGAATATGAGATTATGACCACCGGTAAGTATGGTGGTATAGGTGCCAATATGCAGCGCAAAGGCAATGACATATACGTAGCAGATGTGTATGAAAACAGCCCTGCTCACAAGGCTGGGCTACACCCTGGCGATATGGTGGAGTCGATAGATGGGCAGTCGCTGAAAGGGAAAACTATTGAAGACTTAGGGTCGCTACTGAAGGGCTCGCCAGGCACCCAACTGAAAATGAAGGTAAAGGATGCCTATACACAAATAGTAAGTGAAAAACTGATAACGCGTGGCGAAATAGAAATATCGAGCGTGCCATATGCGGGGCTAGTAGGTGCACAAAACGATATAGCGTATGTGCGCCTTACACAGTTTACACAGCAGTGTGGTAATGCAGTGAAGGATGCCTACGACAGTCTGAAAAAGGTGCAACCATCGTTAAGAGGTATGGTGCTAGACCTACGCAACAACCCTGGTGGATTGCTGGATGAGGCTGTGAATATCTGTAACATATTTATAGACAAAGGGCAGAGTGTACTGACTACCCGTTACAGAATAGAGGAGATGAATAAGGAGTATAAAACCACTATCCAGGCTTGGAACAAAGATTTGCCACTGGCAGTGCTAGTAAATAAAAGTTCGGCTTCGGCATCAGAGATAGTAGCGGGTACTATACAAGATCTGGACAGAGGTGTGGTGATAGGTGAGCGATCTTACGGCAAGGGGCTGGTGCAGGTGACTCGACCATTGGGCTTTAAATCGCACCTGAAGCTGACTGTGGCTCGCTACTACACACCCAGTGGCAGGTGCATACAAGCATTAGACTATACCCGACGCAATGCCGATGGAAGTGTAGGGCTTATCGCCGACTCGCTGAAAAAGACGTTTAAGACAAAAGGCGGACGTAATGTGCTGAGTGGCGGCGGTGTATCGCCCGATGTAGCGGTAACTGATGAGCCTATGAGCCTGATAGCGGTAACGCTGTATACTAAAAACTACATTTTTGATTATGCTACCGAGTATGCTTCTAAACACAAAACAATAGCTGCGCCTGACAAATTTGCGCTCACAGATGAGGAGTTTAACCAGTTTGCTAAATGGGTAGAGAATAAAGACTATTCCTATAAATCTGAAACAGAACTACAGCTAGATTCGCTGAAGAAAACTGCACTAAAAGAGAAATACTTTGAGAATGTGAAAAGCGAGTTTGATGCCCTGAAAACCAAACTATCGCACGACAAAAAACAAGATCTTATAAAACATAAAGATCAAATAAAGCACATACTAGAAAGCGAAATAGCGTCGCGTTACTACTATACCCGTGGTCGTATGGCGCAAACCATGCAGTATGATAAAGAGCTGGAGAAGGCAGTGTCTTTGATAAATACTCCTGAGGAGTATAGCAAGTTGCTGAAACCAGTAAAGAAATAGAAGCTAAAGAAAAGACGAATTCGATAGCTATCATCTTCTACATCGGTGACAAGTAGATATGTATAGATGTTTGAGTGAGTATTTGCTTTGTATGTGTGACTCACTGTAGATAATCAAAGCTTATTCGTATTGCTTAGGAAGACAATCATTGATCTGATATTTAGGTGTAAATACTTTAGGTAACAATAGATTTGATTGTATAGGGAATAAAAAAGAGGGCAATCTCGTTTTGTTGAGATTGCCCTCTTTTACTTTAGACCTTTATTTGAATTATCTATTTACAGTGAATTGTTTTGTAACAGTACCACCTTCGTTGGTAACGTTTACAAAATAAACACCATTGCTTAGGTTGTCTACAGCTATAAACTCACCAAACATGCTGCTACCAGCTTTGTATTCGTTAGCAAAAACTTGCTGACCCATAACGTTGTAAATAGCAACAGTTACGTCAGATGGATTTTGAAGCATTCCTTTTACTACGATTCTGCTAGATGCTGGGTTAGGATATACCTGTATATCTTGCATTGGCTCTAATGTAGCAACGTTTGTAGAAGGTAGTGTTTTCCACATCAGGCGTACTTTTGCTTCTATACAGTTTTCTATTGCTCTGTCGGCAGTAGTTGCACCATATTTTTGTATCATTCCTATTACTTTGGTGTATTTAGGATAGCAAGTGCTACCATTGATAGTAGCTGGTATAGTGTATGTGTAGCTACGCTCGATAGAATCACCAACAGCAGGATTTGTAAATGCTGTATCTCCCCATATGCCACCAGTAGCAGTTGATGCAAGGATTTTACGTACTACATCCATGTGAGAATATACTGTAGGGCTAGCAAGGCTTAGACCCTTACCTATAAACCAAGATGGGCTGCCGCTTGCGCTAGTGCTACCTGGATTGTTAAGACCACTGGCACTTGTTTGAGCGTAACCAGAACCTAAACCAGATGAAATGCTGTCTTCTACTATATATCCATTGATACGATAGTTTCCTGTACCAGCAACCAGAGTTTTTGCTTTTATTTTTATAGATATTACACGAGTTACACTATCCCACAAGCACACCATGCTCACGTCAAAATTTGGTGTCAATGCAGAACGTGCACCCGTAGCTCCCGGCCAAGAACCTCTGCTGATACCTATGTTAGTAGGATATGGAGCGCGATCTACTGTACCCATAGGAAAGCCAGAGATGTACCCTGTACCGTTATTGTAAGGGTCGGTAGCTATGGTCATTTTGTCACTGCTGCCATTGTGGAATGATGCAATAATCGCTTTTGGGTAGTTAGCATTAGTGCCATATGGTTCAATTCTTTCTTGAATCACTTGAGCGCCATCAGGACACCACATGCACCATGTGCCTGTACCTTCTTCTACCAGTACGTGTTTTTCGCCACCAGTTGTAACCTTACTTTGTGCAGATACTGCCCCTGCGATAAGCAGTGCAGATGCACTTAATAAAATAGATTTTACCTTCATTGTTTATGTTTTTGTTGGTTAAAAAGAATTTTTGTTATCGCAATTTAACAACTTTGAACATTACAAACAAAAAAAATTATTGATTAATTAACGGAAAATCGATTTTTAAAATTGCGGGTATAGGTTTTTTGCACAAATGGCATACAATAAATTGCTTATTGCTATTTAGCCTAGATTATCCATTTCTAAATTAGCTGTACTTTTGCAAACTATTAATAGAAATATGAAATCAACAATCAGTATACAAGTAGAGCTGGCAGAAGATAAAATGCCAGAAAACATAATGTGGACAGCGCCAGACGGTGGCGTGCCAGACCTGCAAAAGGCTAAAGCAATATTACTGGGCCTATGGGATGGTGATGAAAAATCGGCATTGCGCATAGATCTCTGGACCAGCAAAATGATGGTAGACGAGATGAATGATTTTTTTTATCAGACATTCTTCGGGATGGCAGATACCTATGTGCGCGCTACTAAAAATGAAGAATTGGGTAAGGAAATGAAAGCATTTGCAAAAAGCTTTCTGAAAAAAGCAAGTGATGCGCTAGAGCAAGCAGATAAGCAAGCATAAGTACACCACAGGCAACGATAGTGTAAGTATACTTATCAGGGTGTTTACGAAATAATCATTCGGTTATCAACCTTTAAAAAAACAAAAACTATGTCTCTGGAACTAAGAGTAATGGAAGAACTGAAAAACGCAATGCGCGCTAAAGATGAAGCAGGACTGCGTACCCTTCGTGCCATAAAAGCAGCAATAATAATAGAAAAAACTGCTGAAGGTGCTACTGGCGAAATAACGGAAGCTATGGAGCTGAAAATGCTACAAAAACTGGCTAAACAAAGGAAGGATTCTCTGGAGATATTTGAGAAACAAAACCGCGAAGACCTAGCTGCAAAAGAAAGAGATGAGCTGGCTATAATAGAAAGATTTTTGCCACAGCAAATGAGTGTAGAAGAGCTGAAAGCCGCTGTGAGTGATATTATAGCGCAGGTGGGTGCTACATCGCCGGCAGATATGGGCAAGGTAATGGGTGTGGCCAGCAAACAACTAGCAGGCAAAACGGATGGCAAAGCAATATCTGAGATGGTGAAAACACTACTGGCTCAGTAAGTAGAAATTCTATACAATAATAACAACAGAGGATGTCTCCTGGTTTGTGAAAACAAGCAAAGGAGACATCCTTTTTTTTGCTGCAAATCTGGTTCTGACAACTATCACGATGATTAGTGACAACTATCACTAAACATTATAACTATAGTCAATTCCAACATCTTCAAAGTCAAGGACTTTTGTACCGTATTGTTTCATTAACTAACTAAAAGCAAAAATTATGACAAAAAGATCTAAGACAAGAGATGTAAATTGTGATGTAAAAAGCACACGATCAGGGACGAATGTCGCTAGGACGGCAATAATAAAACAGATGTCTGCCGCAGTTTTTGCTGTACTTATGCTGTTCGTTTTTGCGAATAAAAGTAATGCCGCTACTACTGTGTCTTTGTCTACACCTTCTTTAGTGTCTGCTTCCACAAAATGCCCGGGTACTAATCAAGTATCTATTTATGAGTTTACCCTTGTAGCTACAGGTGTATTTCCGAATACAACGCTAACCGATATAACATTTTCACAAACAGGCACAGCTACAACATCGGACGTAGTGCGCTATCAGTTGTGGGAAGATGCACCCGGAGGAACGTTAGTAGCTACCAGTAGCACAAGTAATTTTGCGGGGCTTAGTAAGATATATAGTGGCTTATTTGGTACAACTGTACACTACATTATAACTGCCGACATAGCAGCGGGAGCTGTAGCTGGCAGAACGATAGTTGTAGCCCCAATGACTACTGGAGATTTCATCACAACATCTGGCTTTAAAACCACATTTGGCGCTATAATAGGTGGGGGGGCACAGACCGTATTATTAACACCTGCTGCAATAAGTGGTACTACGTCAGTGTGTATAGGGTCGTCAGTTTCATTAAGCAATAGTGTAAGTGGTGGTACATGGACATCAAGCACTGCAGGTGTAGCAGCAGTAGACCCTGTGAGCGGCTTGTTATCTGGAGTGAGCATGGGTAGTGCTGTAATTACTTATCAGTTATCTACAGGGTGTTATAAGACAGCCAATGTAGTGGTTAATCCGCTGCCTGCTGCTTTTACAGTAACTGGAGGTGGCAGCTACTGCTCAGGTGGCTCGGGAGTGAGCGTAGGACTTAGTGGGTCTACCTCTAGTGTTTTCTATCAGCTATTTAATGGCTCTACTGCAGCTACTTCGTTGGTAGGTGCTGGTTCATCTCTTGATTTTGGTTTACAAACTACAGCTGGCACCTACTCGGTAGTGGCTACAAATACAAGTACTACATGCAGCAGAGCTATGACGGGCACTACTGCGGTAACCATCAATCCGTTACCTGCTGTGTTTGCAGTAACAGGAGGTGGTAGTTATTGCTCTGGTAGCACAGGTGTTTCTGTAGGTCTTTCGGGGTCTAATACAGGAATCAATTATAGATTGTATAACGGATCGTCAGCAGTAGGTGCACCTGTAACGGGTACCGGAAGTACGTTAAACTTTGGCATATTTACTGCTCCGGGTACATACACGGTATTGGCCACCAATACATCGACATCCTGCACCAACGACGCAAGTGGTAGTGCTACCATAGTAATGAATTCATTGCCAACAGCCTATACTGTTTTGGGTGGCGGAAGTTATTGCGCTGGTGATGCAGGTTTACATGTACGTTTATCATGGTCGCAGGTGGGTGTATTGTATATATTGTACAATGGCACATCGGCTGTAGGCACTCCGGTACCTGGCACAGGATTTTTGCTTGATTTTGGATTGCAAACAATGGCTGGTACCTATACTGTTGAAGCAATGAATGCTACAACATTTTGCACCAGAAACATGAATGGTAGTGCTTCGATTTTTGTGAACCCTACACCAGCCGTTCATTCTGTAACAGGTGGTGGTAGCTATTGTGCTGGCAGTACAGGTGTAAATGTTGGGTTGGGCTCAAGTGCTTCAGGTATCAATTATATGCTCTATAATGGTAGTACAGTAGTAGGTAGCCCATTGGCAGGTACTGGATCTTCATTAAATTTTGGATTGCAGACAGCTGCTGGAACGTATACCGTATTGGCAGTAAACGCAAGTACGAGTTGCATGAATAACATGTCAGGATCTGCTACTGTAGTTGTAAATCCGCTGCCAACTGTATATTCAGTAACAGGTGGTGGTGCCTATTGTGCTGGTGGCACAGGTGTAAATGTTGGTCTTAGCGGATCTAACACGGGTATAAACTATCAGTTGTATAACGGTAGCAGTGCCACTGGTAGTGTCTTTGCCGGAACTGGTGCATCGCTAAGTTTGGGTATGAATACAGTACCAGGTATATACACTGTCATGGCAACAAATGCTACTACTATGTGTATGAACAATATGACGGGTAGTGCTACGATAAGTGTGAATCCGTTACCAGATACGTTTACGGTTACAGGTGGTGGCTATTATTGTACAGTAAGCGCGTCAGACTCTGTAATAACTGCAGCCGAAGCAGGCTCTGTTGCTCACCATATTGGCCTTACTGGGTCACAGCCGGGGATGATATACCTTTTGCAAAATGGTTTTATATCTGTTGGTAGCCCGGTAGCTGGTACTGGATTGCCTCTGGATTTTGGAATACAGTATGTAGCTGGTAATTATACTGTGCTGGCAATAAATGCCACTACGCTATGTACACGCAGCATGAATGGTAGTGCAGACATAGACATAAACCATGTAGTGGTGCCTACAATTACGATTTTGCCCGATGGTAGCCTGACGATATGCGCAGGAAGACCAATCTATTTCAATACAATGACTACACACCCCGGCACTTCTCCTGGCTACTTATGGAAGGTAGATGGTATTGTGGTGAGTAATGATTCTTCATATACCTATACTCCTTCAGACTCTGATGTGGTAACCGTACAACTGACTAGTAGTGCTATTTGCGCTATACCGTCTAGCGCTACCTATACAGTGTCTATGAATGTAGTAGTGCCAGTAGTGCCAGCTGTAACCATTTCAGCAGTGCCGGGTGTTACTATTGCTCCGGGTCAGTCAGTTACATTCACTGCCAATACTACTAATGGAGGCACATTGCCACTGTACAGGTGGTATCTTAATAATGTGCTGATACCAGGTGCTACAATGCAAACGTACACATCAAATACTCTTGCTAATGATGATTCGGTAAGTGTGCAGGTAACTAGAAATGATGCTTGTGGGCTGTCATCGTTTAATGCGGTGGTAATGAAAGTAGGTGTAGGTGTACAAGACGTAACCTCCGCTATCAGCTATGTAGCAATAGCACCAAACCCCAATCGTGGTTCATTCAGATTGACCGGTACGCTGGGTAATACCATCACTACTGATGTAACGTTGACTATTACCAATATTACTGGACAAACGGTATATACTGGAAAATTAAAAGTGGAAGGCGGAGTAATCAACTCGCAAATTGTAACTAATGGCCTGAATGCAGGTATATATATGCTAACCCTGCGTACTGCCGACGAACGTAAGGCACTGCAGTTAGTGATAGAATAAGCATGTACCAGATAATAGGAGTATAAAAGATAGATCACCTCTTTTGGGGTGGTCTATTTTGTTTAGAGAGGCCTGCTCTATTGTAGTTTTTTCATGTTTTTGACTGTACTTTTGAGTCTCACATCATGTCTATAGATATAGCCAGTCTGGTCATTATATTGTTGTTCTTCATTCGTGGATACATGAAGGGACTTATAGTGGCTGCATTTTCAGTTATAGCCATACTACTTGGTTTGCTAGTAGCACTCAAGTTGTCACAGTCTTTTGCGGTGTGGTTATTGGCGCACGACTATATAGCCTCAGGCTGGGCACAGGTAGTGAGTTACATTGTGCTGTTTGTGGGGGTAGTGATATTGGTAAAATTTATAGCCCGTATCATAGAAAAAGCCGCTGAAGGGCTACTGCTAGGGCAGGTTAACAAACTACTGGGAGGACTGCTATACGCATTTATGGGAGCAGTAGTATGGAGCTCTGTGTTGTGGATAGGAGCGCGCATTCATGCGTTTTCTGCCGATACTATAGCCAGCTCTACAAGCTACTCGTGGCTGTCTTTATTAGCACCATGGTTTTGGGAGCAGGCGGGCAAGCTACTCCCGTTTGTGCAAGATACTTTCAGTAAACTAGATCATTTCTTTGATACCATAAATCAACAAACGGGAGATGTGGGTACTCATTGACAATTACGACTCGTTTACTTGGATACTACAACACTACCTGCTACAAACGGGCAATGAATGTGTGGTGTATAGGAATGATGAAATATCGCTGAGCGAACTTATAGCTCTCAACCCCCAAAGAATTATTATTTCTCCGGGTCCCTGCACACCACTGCAGGCAGGAATTTCTATGGAGGTCATTGACTATTTTCACGCTCGTGTACCTATACTGGGTGTATGTTTGGGGCATCAGGCATTGGGTATGTACTTTGGGGGCAAGCTGGGTCACGCAGACTATCCTATGCATGGCAAAACTAGTTCTATTACGCACACCAGACACCGCCTATTTAGCCACATACCGTCGCCTACCACAGTAATGCGCTATCACTCGCTGGTGATAAAAGAGTTGCAGCATACAGACCTAGAAGTAATTGCCAAATGCGAAGATGGCACAGTGATGGCAGTGGCACACAAACATTACCCCTGTGTGGGGGTGCAGTTTCACCCTGAATCTGTAGGTACTGATTATGGGCTACAAATATTGAAGAACTGGGCTGATTTGTAATTACACATTTTAGAGAGTCTTACTTAATTAACTCATCTTATGCATTTTCACTGACACAGTAAAATACTTGTCAGGATATAGATTGACTTTATTCTGGAAAGTAGGGAAATTGCCACGAATAAATACCGCACACATAGTACTAGATACATGGTACAGGTTTTTATGGTATTCTGGTGGCGTACCTTCTAGTATTGCAGATAGCACCTCATGTCTTACTACTTCATTAGAAACGCCATAGTCGTGCCATACTATAATAGATTGCTCGTTTTTCAGAAGCTGAATTACATTTTGAGTATCTTTTACGACACTATCGTGTTCGTGATCGCCATCCACAAAAATCAGGTCATATTTTTTGTTGAGCGACTTAAAATCAAAAGTCAATGAGTTTTCTTCATATACTTTAATGTCTTTTCTGTCTTTTACAAATACACTTTGCACTTTTATGACTTCTTCTGGGAACCCCATCTCCGTCATTTCTTCGGGCGACAAACTAATACCTGTACAATCGGAGGTAGCTCCAGCTACTGCCACCAAACTTTCACCTCTATGGCTTCCTATTTCAATATAGGCGCAGTTGTCAAACCGTTTTGCTAATCCCCTTAGCAACAATAGGTCTGTTATCATTGATGTGTTGGGAAGAAAACTGTATACATCTAGCGTATCACAAAGGTCAGGTAATAAATAGGATATGTCTATAGAAGGTAGGCTATCGATTTTGTACTTTTTTTTGACATTTGCCTCATAGTTCACAGTGTTTTCAGCAATTTTGGTTGCTGTATAACCTGCGGTTATTATTTTCTTAGGTCTTTTTAATAACGCTGCTATTACTTCCATTTTTGCCATACATTAATCTGTTTAATTTTCTTTAGTCTCGTACTAAATTACTATTCCTGTTAACAGTTTAGAAAGCGATAGACACCACATTGTTTATATAAATAACAGACAAATGTGCAATTATAACGCGTTGTTTATTGTAATATTTTGTAACGTACTGGTTTGAAACAAGTTAATACCCACCATGTGTTGATTTGCTTCTGCAATGCACCAAAAAAATATGGGTTTTTATTGATGTTAAAGTTGCGTTAACCGTTTTTGGGGCATACATATAAGAAACATTTAAAGACAGATAACATACAAAGAGAAGTATAATGCCTTGTTGGCGAATTTTCGGTTTATTTACATCTATCAGGCAACAGGTCTTAGTATTGATACTATTCAACATCGGGCTACTTTAATATTTCGACGGTTATTAGCTAATATATCGGTGGTACAATCTTAAATTTGCGGATATGCAGAATTACTTAGCCGGATTGAATGAACAGCAGCTTGCTGCAGTGCAACATATTAATGGTCCTATAATGATAGTGGCGGGTGCTGGCAGTGGAAAAACAAAAGTATTGACCACCCGTATAGCACACCTCATGAACAATGGTGTAGATGCATTTAATATACTGGCGTTAACCTTTACCAATAAGGCTGCTGCAGAAATGAAAGAACGAGTAGAAAAGGCACTTGGCAACACTGAGGCTCGTAATCTGTACATTGGCACCTTTCACTCTGTGTTTGCAAAAATACTGCGCTCTGATGCACACAAGCTGGGATACCCCAACAACTTTACTATATACGATACTGATGATGCTAAAAGTATAATAAAGGGGATAGTGAAAGATATGAACCTGGATGATAAGCACTACAAACCCTCGTTTATATATAACCGCATATCTGCAGCTAAAAACGGACTCATAAACCCTGCCACCTACCGTCAGGACAATTACATACAGCAGGAAGATGCTAAAAGCAACAGACCACTGCTAGCAGACATTTATGAAATGTATGCTAAAAAGTGCTTCAGAAATGGTGCAATGGACTTTGATGATTTGCTGTTTAATATGCATACGTTACTGACCCAGCACCCCGATGCGCTGGCTAAATATCAGGGCAGATTTAAGTACATACTCATAGACGAGTATCAGGATACCAACACCGCTCAGTATGCTATTATAAAAATGCTGGGTGCCCGCAATGAGAACATATGTGTGGTGGGTGATGATGCACAGAGTATATACTCATTCAGAGGTGCAACGGTGCAAAATATACTGCAGTTTCAGGACGACTATGACGATGTAGTGGTGATAAAACTGGAACAGAACTACCGCAGTACACAAACTATACTGGATGTGGCCAATACGGTAATAGGCAATAACAAAAACCAGATACCCAAACAACTGTGGACTAGCAATACAGAAGGAGAAAAAATACTGCTTGCCCGCACCATGACCGACAATGATGAAGGGCGTTTTGTGGCTGATAGCATCAAGGAGCAACAGATGCGCAATCACTACGCTAACAAAGACTTTGTGGTGCTATACAGAACTAATGCACAAAGCCGGTCGTTTGAGGAAAGCCTGCGTAGGATGAACATACCCTACAAGCTAGTGGGTGGTACATCTTTCTATCAGCGCAAGGAGGTAAAAGATTTTTTGGCTTACCTGCGTGTAATAGTAAATCCGCAGGATGAAGAAAACCTAAAACGTATCATTAACTATCCTGCCAGGGGTATAGGTAAAACATCAATAGACAGGATAACTGTAAGGGCAAATCAACTGGACACTACTTTTTGGGAGACAATATCTAACCCCGATATAGATGGTGTTCGCTCATCGCAGACAGATGCATTTGTGAACATGATAATGAGCTTTGGTACTATGCTGCAAAAGCAAAATGCTTATGATGTGGCATTTGCTGTAGGCAAACATACTGGGCTGGTGGCAGACCTATACAATGATAAAAGTGTGGAAGGTATAGCCCGCTACGAAAACGTGCAGGAACTGCTGAACTCCATAAAAGAATTTACAGAAACGCCTGATGAAGAAGGAGAACTACAAGAAAAAACACTGGGCACTTACCTGCAACAGATAACACTGCTCACCGATGCAGACCAGGATAAGGACGAAAACGCTGATGCTGTGAAGCTAATGACCATACATGCTGCCAAGGGGTTGGAGTTTCCATGTGTGTTTGTGGTGGGTATGGAGGAGAACCTGTTTCCAAGTGCTATGAGTATGTATGACCGTGCCGATCTGGAAGAGGAAAGACGACTGTTTTATGTAGCCATCACTCGTGCCAAAGCGCGCTTATGGATAACATTTGCCAATAGCCGATATCGTTTTGGTAGCCTAGTGCAAAATGACCCTAGCAGATTTATAAAAGAAATACCTGCCAACCATATAGACAATACATTTACTGGCACTGGCAACCGAGGCCCAGCACAAAGCACTGGCACTGGCAATTTGTTCAACCAATCGTTAGATAAATTGCCATCTCTGAAAAAACTAGCAGACAAACTTGCAGCCCCTAAACCTCAGGCTCATACTCCATCGCCAGACTTTGTTTCTGACGACGCCTCTACTATGGATGTGGGTATGCAGGTAGAGCATCAGAAGTTTGGTTTCGGTATCATAAAATCTTTGGAGGGAAATCCGGCAAACCGTATTGCTAGCATAGACTTTGGCACTGTGCATGGTGTGAAAAAAATCATGCTCAATTTTGCTAAGCTGAGGATAGTAGGTAGTTAGAGTCAGGAGGAAGCTGAAGCAAGTAGGTCTTTGTAGCCTTCATGTGTGTCTATGTAGTGTTGTACAAAGCTGCAATACACTATTATTTTCAGATTGTGTGCGCGAGCATGCTCAAGCACGTGTGTCACAAGCTCTGCGCCTATGCCGCTGCCACGGGCTGCTACTGGTATCAGTGTGTGCATTAGCACCATGCTACCTTTGAGCCACCTATACTCCAGCGATGCTATTTCGCCATCAGGTATCACAGCCTCGAACCTAAACATTCTTTTGTTGTTGGTGATATTCATAAATCTGTTTTCTGCAGCAAATGTAGCTATCTACTGTGCACAAGTACACAGGTATAGCCAAAAAAATGGCGGTGCAGAGAACTGCACCGCGTAGTATTGATTCATCACCTTTCAATCACACTATCTTATTTTGCCTTAGCAAATTCTAATTTTAGTATCATCGTTACCTCATCGCCTACTACTGCACCACCAGCTTCGGTAGTAGCACTCCATTTTAGGTTAAAGGCTTTACGGCTAATTTTGGCAGTAGTTTTGAAGCCTGCTTTGGTGTTGCCATAAGGGTCTACCATAGTACCACCATATACCACATCAAACTTTACTTTTTTAGTCACATCGCGGATGGTCATATCACCTTCAAGTACATAATTGTTGCCTTTTGATTTTTTGAAAGACGTACTTACAAACTTGATTTGGGGATATTTTTCTGCATTGAAAAAATCATCACCTTTCAGGTGTTTGTCTCTCATTTCATTGTCAGTATTGATGGTATTAACATCAACTGTGAAATTAATTTTTGCACCATTGAAGTCTGCTGCGGGCGACTCTATGCTACCATCAAACTTATTGAAGCGACCTTCGGTTTCAGACACCATCAGGTGAGTAACTTCAAACTTCACTGAGGAATGGCTAACATCTACACCCCATTTAGAAGATTGTGCAGACACGGCTGCACTTACAAATAACATTGCTGCGGTAAAAAACGATTTTGTCATGTTTCTGTGTTTTTGTTGTTTAATTGTTTTGTAGCGCAAATATATGTACATACACGCAATTTTGAGTATTATTTTCTCCTATGGCATTATAGGTTGTAAGGACAACTACAATTAATTATGCTGCCTTTAGAGAGAAGTAAAAAGAAGAGCCTTTGCCATATTCGCTCTCTACCCATATTTTTCCTCCATTTTCTTTTATGTACTCTTTGCAGAGGGTGAGACCTATACCTGTACCTTTTTCGTTGTTGGTGCCATAATGGCTCGTTAGAGAAGGCGAGAACAAATTATTAATATCTTCTTTCTTCATGCCAACCCCGTTGTCGCTTACACAGAATACCACCATACCATTATCTGGCGAGTGGGTGCAACTAACAAC
>CAZRPA010000014.1:0-45409 GCA_964601855.1 uncultured Flavipsychrobacter sp.
TGACTGTGGCGGCAAAACACTGGAAGTGAAAGGTGATGTAACACTGATAAGATAATATAAAGTTGATACACATTAAAAAAGGCATCGCATCTGCGGTGCCTTTTTCAATTATAAAAGCATCGATATCAAATGATTGCAACTTGCAGCTGTGGTAGATTGCTTTGCCGGATTTTCACTAAGAGACATTTCAGATTAAGATAATAGGCATTACCTTTGCAACCACTAAGGAACTACGCTATTTTGCGCTAAGGTTCTTAAATCATACTAGTTATGCTACCTGAATTCAGTAATACCGAAATCGCATTCAAATACCGCAGCAATAAAGAGTTAAAACAAGCTAGGTTTTTGTTTTCTTCAATGGGGTCTTCTACTTTGACAAGCATAGGTATGAAATTGACTCAACTGGCAATTTCTTGGAATTTACCAGTTCAGGGAATAATAAAATCAACCTTATTTAACCAGTTTTGTGGAGGCGAAACAATGGAAGAAGCTGGTAAAACAGCTGCTTCATTAGGTGCATATGGTGTAGGTACTATTCTCGATTATGGAGTGGAAGGTAAGGAGTCTGAAGAGGATTTTGATAAAGCTGTACCTGAATTCATTAAGGCTATTAAGTATGCAGCTGCCAATAAAAATATACCTTTCATTAGCATAAAAGTTACTGGGTTCGCTCATTTTGCACTACTAGAGAAGCTACATGCTGGTACGACCCTTACAAGCAGCGAAAATGATGCATGGAAAAGAGTGTATGCAAGAATAGATAAGATATGTGCCGAAGCGGCTGCAAACAAAATTATGGTGCTGGTTGATGCTGAAGAGAGCTGGATCCAACAGCCTGTAGATGATCTTACCGATGCTATGATGGCACAATACAATAAGAGCAATGTAGTAGTTTTCAATACATTTCAGTTATACAGGCACGATAGATATGAGTTCTTAAAAGTGTCTTACGAAAAGGCTCATAAAACCGGTTATAAACTGGGTGCTAAACTGGTGCGTGGTGCATACATGGAAAAGGAAAGAGCCAGAGCCGCTGAGAAGGGGTATAAGTCGCCAATACAGCCCGATAAAAATGCTACAGACCTTGATTACGATGCCGCGGTGTTATACTGTTTGCAACACATAGCAGGCATAGGTTTGTTTGTAGGCTCTCACAATGAGGCTAGTTGCCTAAAGGCAGCCAAGTACATGCATGAACACAGTATACCCGCTAATACCGGAAGCGTTTATTTCTCGCAGTTATATGGCATGAGCGATAATATCACCTTCAACCTTGCCAATAGTGGCTATCATGTAGCCAAATACCTGCCTTATGGGCCTGTTAAAGATGTGATACCATACCTTATGAGGCGTGCACAAGAAAATACATCTGTAGCAGGTCAGACAGGCCGCGAATTGACATTGTTGAACCAAGAGATCAAAAGGCGAAAAATCTAGCGATTTCTGGTGTTAAATTGCCCGTTATCAGTACAGTAGTATTACCAGTACTGCATACAGTATCATCATGCCATCTGTAATTATTACAAATAGCCTTTTATTGCCCTCATAGCGCAGATGCTTAGCTACCCAATAGGTTATAACAGTGGTGACAATTGCAGCAATAAGTCTGCCAGGCACGGCAAACCTATAATGCTGTACTATACTCAGTAAAAGGAATACAATTAGCGAGAGGTTAATGAGCAAATAGGATTTTTGAATGCCTATTCGGGTAGGTAAGGTGATGAGCTTGTTGTCTACATCTTTTCGAATGTCTCTGATATCGAACAAAATACATAGCACAAATACGAAGACAAAACGCATTAGAATTTCGAAAGGATATTTAGTAACAGTGTTTCCGTGCTCTAGTATGGGTATGATAGCAGTAACTATTGTCCATACACCAGTAAGCACTAGTATTTTCAATATACCGTAGTCGCGCAACCTTTTTTTATTTTGCCATCTCAGTGCAGGCATAGTGTATCCTAGTGCCAGAATACCTGCGCAGCTTCCTGCTATGACAGATCGCTCTGATAGGCCTGTAAGGCTGTAACCAGTTAATAATATACCTACAGCAAGAAAAATGTATTGCCAAAATCTGTATGACCCGGCAGTAATGCTGCCGGGTTTAGTAGTTGGAAATAGTCTAGGTAAATTATATACTACCAAAGTGCCCCCAATAACACCTAGATGCAATGATGAATGCAAAATAGCAAAAGGTACACCTATCAATTTTTCGGTGGCTACACACAAACCAAGCGCACAAAATGCTGTGAAAATACTGGTGTTTACCAGAAAGTCGCTTAATTTAATCAAGTGCCCCACACCAATGTATTTCAATGGTTACTGGTGAATTTGTAATGGTAGAATAGTAAATAATTTTTCTGTTAAAAATTATGGCACAAATATTGTACTGTCCTGTTAAGACATCACTATAAAACAACCATTCTCATGAAAAAGACCTTTCTGATACTGCTGTTTATTTATGCCGTTGTTATTTCTCTTGCGTTCACTGTCTGATATTACAAAGGAATATTGCCATGTTTGCGTTTAGGCATTTTGGCTACTTTGTTTTCCAGCATCTTGAGGCCTTTGAGCAATTTACTTCTGGTATTAGATGGTAGTATTACTTCATCTATATACCCTCTAGCAGCCGCTCTGTAAGGATTAGCAAATTTATCAGTGTATTCAGCTTCCTTTTCTTTTAGCTTAGCGTCAGGGTCGGTAGCTTCTGAAATTTCTTTTTTGAAGATTATTTCGGCTGCACCTTTAGCACCCATTACGGCTATCTCTGCGGTAGGCCATGCATAGTTCAGGTCAGCTCCTATGTGCTTAGAGTTCATTACATCATAAGCTCCACCATATGCTTTTCTGGTGATGACCGTAATTTTGGGTACGGTAGCTTCGCTGAGCGCATACAATAGTTTTGCACCGTTTATGATGATACCATTCCATTCTTGGTCTGTGCCAGGCAAAAACCCAGGTACATCTACCAATACTAACAATGGGATGTTAAACGCATCGCAGAAACGCACAAAACGGGCACCTTTTCTGCTAGAGTTGATATCTAACACACCTGCCAGAAAAGCCGGCTGATTGGCCACCACACCTATGCTACGACCACCTATACGGGCAAAACCTACAACTATGTTTTCTGCAAAGTCTTTGTGTACTTCCAGAAAACTGTCTGAGTCTACCAGTTCAGTTATTACCTCTTTAATGTCATAGGGTTGGTTAGGGTTCTCGGGTATTATATTGTCTAATACTGGTCTTGATTCTTCTGCTGCTTCGTATGCATATATTGGTGCATCTTCTTCGCAGTTTTGAGGCATATAACTCAACAACTGTTTTATGTTGTTGATGCATTCTACTTCATTGTGGCATGCAAAATGTGTTACACCCGATTTGGAAGCGTGGGTAAGTGCTCCGCCCAACTCTTCGCTGGTAACGGTTTCGTGAGTTACGGTTTTTACTACATTAGGTCCCGTTACAAACATGTAAGAGGTATTCTGAGCCATCAATATAAAATCTGTAATGGCTGGAGAATATACAGCTCCACCAGCACATGGACCCAGTATGGCGGATATCTGAGGCACTACACCAGATGCTTGTACATTGCGATGGAAAATATCGGCATATCCGCCCAGTGATACTACACCTTCTTGTATGCGTGCTCCACCGCTGTCATTTAGCCCTATTACAGGAGCGCCATTTTGTAGGGCAAGCTCCATTATTTTTACTATTTTTTCGGCATGTGTCTCTGATAAGCTACCACCAAAAACTGTAAAATCTTGAGAATATACATAAGCAAGTCGGCCATTGATAGTGCCATATCCAGTCACTACACCATCTCCAGGATATACTTCATTTTCCATCCCAAAGTCTTTGCACCTATGGGTAACCAACATGCCTATTTCTTCAAACGAACCCTCATCTAGCAGCAGTTGCAGGCGTTCTCTGGCCGATAGTTTACCTTTTTTGTGCTGTGCTTCTATGCGCTTGTCTCCGCCGCCTTTCATTGCCAGCGCTATATTTTCTTTGAGTAAGTTTGTCTTATTCATAATCTTAGCAAACCTAATAATTTTTCAGTATCAATAATCACAATCTTTCAGTTGCATATTCTATCAAACAAATAGTATGTTAATGAATACTGCTACATACCACAGATTGCCGTTAATGGCTGCAAAGGAACAGAATGAAGTCAGTAAAAATGTCATATTTATAACATAACTTTTTGCCCTGAATGCATACAGACAAAATAATAACTTGCCTATCTTGTAGCACAATAATAAACCACTAATGAACACCTATACTACTGAGCTGATACACAAAGCATTAAACCATTTTTTTGGTTACGACGAGTTCAGACATTCTCAGCTAGCCATTATACAAAGTGTACTGAAAGGCGAAGATACGCTGGCTATAATGCCTACTGGTGGTGGTAAGTCCATCTGTTATCAATTGCCAGCAGTGCTGATGCCAGGTATTGCGGTAGTAGTGTCACCTCTTATCGCTCTGATGAAAGATCAGGTAGATGCACTAACCGCAAACGGTATAAGGGCAGCCTTTTTGAACTCATCACAGTCGGCAGAAGAGCAGCAGCAGGTAGTGAAAAGTGCACAATCGGGTGAGTTAAAACTACTTTATATAGCACCCGAGCGTATACCTGCCAACAGTAGTTTATTTTTCGATTTTTTGAGGCGATTAAATCCTTCATTGTTTGCAATAGATGAGGCCCATTGCATATCATCTTGGGGGCACGATTTCAGACCAGAGTATCTGAAGTTGTCTGTGTTAAAACAAGAGTTTCCCACCGTGCCTGTCATAGCGCTAACGGCTAGTGCCGACGCGCTGACCCAAAAAGACATTGCTACCAGATTAGATTTGCAGAATTACAAGTTATATCTGTCTAGCTTCAACAGGCCTAATATCAAGTATCACATTCTACCGAAAAAAAATACAGTAAGCAGCATCATAGACTACATAAAACAGCACAGAAACGATAATGGCATTATCTATGCACTGTCGCGAGCATCAACCGAGGAAATAGCCGGAAAATTGCACGAACAGGGTATAAATGCAGCATACTACCATGCTGGTATGGATGCTAATGAGCGTAGCAGAGTGCAAGAGGCTTTTCAGAAAGATGCTTACAGGGTGATTGTGGCTACTATTGCCTTTGGTATGGGTATAGACAAGTCGAATGTGAGGTATGTGATACACCATGACGTTAGCAAAAACATAGAAGGTTATTATCAGGAAACTGGGCGTGCAGGCAGAGATGGGCTGCCCAGTGATGCGATATTGTATTATTCGCAAGGAGACATCATGAAGCTCCGAAAGTTTGCACAGATAGAAGACAACCCACAACAGTCTGCAATATCGCTACGCAAGCTGAAGCTAATGCAGGAATACTGCGAAAATGAAGGATGTAGGAGGCAGTTTCTGATGAATTATTTTGGAGAAAACTTTCCTGCCTACTGCGGCAACTGCGATTATTGCCTCAGCTCGCTCGAGGAAAAAGATGCCACAATAGATGCTCAGAAACTATTGTCGGCTATACTGCGCACTGGTGAGCGATACGGTGCTCACTATGTAGTAGATGTACTGAGAGGATCGGCGGCTGAAAAGATAAATCCACAACATAAAGAGCTGAAAACCTATGGTATAGGCAAAGACCTGAAAAAAGAAGAATGGCTATGGATATTGCAGCAGTTGGTGAACAATGGATATGTGTCGAAGTCGGACGATGAACATGCACGACTGACTGTAAATGAAAAGGGCTGGAAGATAATAAGAGGCGAGGCACAACTAAGGTTGGTGATAAAAAAACCAGTCAAAATTCAGCAAGTACATTATGATGCTGAATATGATATAAGGTTGTATGAAAAGCTGAAAGACATAAGAAAAGACATGGCAGACAAAGACAATGTGCCTGCTTATGCAATAGTTGCAGATAATGCACTGATAGAGCTGGCAACATATATGCCAGTGACAAGTGACGAGCTGAAGCAAATATCTGGTTTTGGTGACTACAAAACCAGTAGATATGGTGCTAGGTTTCTGGCTGCTGTAGGTGGGCATCTCAAATCCTTCAATATAGAGTCGAGGATGCACCTTAAGAAAAATAAGGTTGTAAAAAAAGAAAGGGCAGCTAAGCCAGCCGCCGGTAGCACCATGGAAGTGTCGCTGAATATGCTGAAAGAGGGCATGAGTATTGCTGATATAGCAGAGGAAAGAGGACTGGCAGCATCGACCATAGAGTCTCATTTAGCGGCATTTGTAGCGGCAGGAGAGCTAGATGTAGCTAAGCTGGTGCCAGAAAATAAAATAAAGGCAATAATGGCGGCAGCAAAAATGACTGGGCAATACACAGCTACTAAGCCCATACGGGATATACTAGGTGAAGATTACACCTATGGCGAAGTAAGGTTTGTATTAGAGCACATGAAACGGCAAATGCAGTAATGTGCAGTATGGTATAAATGACAAAGCCCCTCACTAAGGGGCTTTGTCATTTATAATAAGTTATCGAGAGTTAAGCTTTTACCTTCTCTGCTTTGTTCAGCAATATTTGCTGTGTTATAAAATTGCCACCAAATAGCAATGCGCTACCCAGCATATCAGACATAAAAGAGTTTTTGTAGAAAGGTATAGCGTCTATGTAAGTTTTGCTCAATCCTGCTATGCTGTATCCATTCCAGCCATCAACAAAAAATCCGAAGTTAGATACCAAGAAGAAAACTAGAGAAGCACCTATGGTATAGCCCAGCACGCGAAGAGGTTTGGGCTGATTTACTAATGTGCCTACAGCAGTGGTAGACAAGATGGCTACATAAGTAAACAACTGACCAGTAACACCGTAAAAGCCCGGGATATTAGTGAAAAACTGGAAATAAACATCGGCAAGAAACTGACCTAACATTGGAATAAGGAAAGCAAGTGCACGATTGTCTTTGAGCATTGCTCCGCTAAATAAACCTATGGCTGCAATGGGTACAAAGTTTGGTAAAGAAAGACCCGCATTTACTATTCTTGCAGATACTGCTATCAGTACCAAGAAGACCGCTATTATTATATTGATATTGCTACGTTTCATATTTAATCTTGTTGTCGCAAAAGTAATGAGTAATTGTGTAAAAAGGAAAAGAAATAGCAAGGGCTATAAGTTTCCTAATGTACTATGACACTGGAGTTGCAATTACTTAATGACAGTAAATTTTCCTCCTATTCTGTCACCCGCAGTAGTGCTGATGGTGTAAATATAATCACCAGATGGCAGCGTGTTGGTATTCATTGGGACGATTTGCATACCTGCACTCAACGTCGTGGTGATACTAGGTAGTACTATTCGTCCAGCCATGTCAGTAACCGATATGGAAACCGAAACACTTGATGCGAGAGAAATACGAAGATTGCAATCGCCCGATGTAGGATTGGGGTAGGTGCCAAATAACGTTAGCTGACGATGTGTAATGCCTTCTACACCAGTAGGGTCACCCAAAATCACAATAGGGAATATTGCCAGATTGTTGTAAAGCGAGTCGTTATCGGTGTAGTTGTCGTGCCATATATTATCAGCCCATTGGGTAGCATTTTGCACATTTATTATGGTGTCTATCGATACTGTGTCGCTGCCCAATGTATTGTATCTCAATGTATAATCAGTAGAAGAACGATTGCCGTCGGCAGAAGTACTAAGTGCTATTGTGTCGCCATTTAGCTCAGAATAATTGTAGTTGAAAGTATAACCCACAAAAAAGTTACCTGTTCTGAATGCCGATGGCGCAGCAAGCATAAACCGCTTAACTGTGTCTTTGGTAGTGCCTATGCCCAGTTGTGTTACTGGCACTGAAAGGCTATCTGTAACAGAAGATGGATATCCTTGGTAATAGCTGCGGGCAGTGATCATAGATTCTGTTCCCTGATTCCAAACTTTCAGCAAAATACTTTTGGTAGAGGCAGGATTAACTGCGCCACTGAATTGTGTAGCAAAACCTATTACTTTAACTGCATTAGTTCCGAAACGGTATTTCTCTGCATATCCCTTGTCGTTATATGAGTTGGTGCCGGTAGTATAACCACTGGCAGGGGATGGGTGTGTATAAAGCAGTCTAGTTGTATCAGTGGTGGCAATGTTAGAGATAGTTACTGTATCGCCAGTAGCAGTAGGTTTGGCAGCAGTAACTGTTCCTCGTGTGTGGGTAGGTATGTGACCATGCATTGCCCGCTGCCCCCATGCACTGGTGGCAGCTACTGCAAAAGCTGAAAGGAATAGTAAATGTTTCATTATAGATAATTGTGGAAACCGTAAAAATACATTTAGTGTGTTATTTATCGTCACAAATGCAAGTTAATATGTTAAAATACAAAGCCCCGCATAACACGTATGCAGGGCTTTGTAACTAAATTAAATATTGTAATTAGCTTGAAATTATCTTACTACTACAAATTTGCTGGCAATACCATCGCCATTGCTTGTACGTACTATGTAGATATATTCACCAGCGGCAAGGTTTGCAGTGTTCACTTCTATCACGTGCTCACCAGCAGTCAATGACTTGTTAGTGATTTGGTTTACTTGTTTGCCGCTCATATCCATTACATCAATAGTAACATCTGCAGTGCGAGCCAATGCAATTTTTACATTAGTGTTGTTGTTAGCAGGGTTAGGATAGTTGCCAAAGAAAGTAAACTCATTGCGCTTGATGCCATTTACAGACACTGTAGGATTGCCTATTATTACAATAGGAAATACAGATAGATTTGCGAAGAAGCTAGTTCTAACAGCAAGGTCAGCCCATACATCATCTGCACCCAATATTGCATTAACGTTATTGATAGTTGTATCTGATGGAGAAACAACAAATACGCCAGTTTCTGAGCGTTCGCCATCCTGATTGCTATACAGTCCTATAGTATCGCCAGCCAGAGAAGCCCACGTATAGTTGATAGTATATCCTACAAAGAAGCTATCTGTAAGGAAAGCAGTAGGGGTAGGGAACAAAAATGATTTAAGTGTATCAGGCGCTGTTTCTGCAGGTACACCTATACCCAATTGCGCAATAGAAACTGTGCCTGACGCTAATGAAGTAGCTGGCAAACCATTGTTGAACAAGGTAGGGCGGAATGCAACTGTTTTAGGACCTTGACTCCATACATTCAACGATATAGTCTTGGTTGTAGTGGGTAAGAAACGACCGCCAAAACGTACCAACACACCTATAACCTTCATTGTGCTATCGTATTGGTTTACATCGTAGCGCTCTGCATAGCCTTTCTGACCAAACGCATTAGTTCCCAATACATAACCACTGTCGGTTACGTAGTTGTAGATACTAGTAGTGTCGCCAGAACCAAAATGTGTAAGGGCAAAAGTGTCTCCAACAGCAGTTCCTTTTGCAGCAGTGCCGTTGATAATCATAGGATAGCTAAGGTCGTCAACAGTGGTAGTTTTTGTTGACTTTTCAAATTTAGCACTCTGGGCAAATAGGCTAGTGCTGATAGAGGCCGTCACGGCGAGGAGTAACAATTTTTTCATTTTGTTTGTTTTGATTTTTGTTTTAGTAAATAATAATAAATCAGTGCAAAAATAGTGCCAGAAAGGCTTCTTCCGGATTAAGACTACGTTAAAAAAGGAGTGAATTACTGTGCAGAGCTCAGTAGAAGGTCGGCAAGTGCTATGGCTGTAGCTGCCTCTATCACCACAGGTACACGAAGTGCTATGCACAGGTCATGTCTGCCTTTTACTACAAATGGAGCTACAGTTTTCGTGTCATTATTCCAGGTTTGCTGGGATTGTGGCGTGCTGCTAGTGGGCTTTATGGCTACCCTGAATGTTATGTCATTACCATTGCTGATACCACCATTTATGCCGCCAGCATTGTTGGTTGCTGTTGTGCCTTCTTCGTTGATAATCATATCGTTATGTACGCTGCCAGTCATGCGGGCAGCTGCAAAACCTGCCCCGAATTCAATCCCTTTTACAGCAGGAACAGAAAAAATCGCGTGACTAATAACCGACTCTACAGAGTTGAAAAATGGTTCACCCAAGCCCACCGGTAGGTTAGTAACGGTGCAGCTTACTATGCCACCTATACTGTCTTGCTGTGCTATAGCAAGGGCTATGGCAGATTCTATATCAGTCTGTCCTCCTGCCTCGGTAAGCGTGGCAGAAATATTTATTTTACCCAGTATTTTTTTTGCCACCACACCTGCTGCTACCAGTGCTACTGTCAGTCGGCCAGATGAATGCCCCCCACCTCGGTAGTCGTTATACCCATTGTGTTTCTGGGTTAGCACAAAATCTGCATGGCCTGGACGAGGGGTGTTTCTGATAGCCGAGTAGTCGGCAGAGCGTATATTATGGTTCTCAAACACTATAGCAATAGGCGCACCTGTGGTGTAGCCATTAAATGTACCTGATACAAATGTAGGTAGGTCACTTTCAGTGCGTGGGGTAGTGCCACTGGCTCCTGCTTTTCTTCTTTCTAGGTCTGGCAATAAGTCTGCTTCTTGCAACGGTATCCCCGCCGGACAGCCGTCTATGGTAACGCCCACCCACTTGCCGTGCGACTCGCCAAAAATACTAACCCTGAAATTATTGCCTATTGTGTTCATTGTATCTGTAGCAAAGATAGGGCACTATGTGCATCCGTAGCAGTGTATATGAGCACAGTTGTGGCTGATACTAATCTGTTTGGCATTTGATGCCACAAGATGCTAAATCTTTGAAAAAATCGGGATAAGATTTTTTTACAGCCTCTGCCCCCATAATATCTACTCGGCTTTTGGCACGTAGAGCGCACACTGCGGCTGCCATTACTATGCGGTGGTCGTTGTAGGAGTCTATAATGGTTCCGCCGGGTCGGGTTCCGCCTTCTATACACAAGGTGTCATCCTCTACCGAAAAAGAAATACCAAAACTCCACAGCATTTCTGCTATGCTTTCTATTCGGTTACTCTCCTTATGAAACAGTCTGTGAACGCCTATTATTCTACTATCGCCCTGACAAAATACTGCCAGTACTGCCAATGCCGGGAAAAGGTCGGGGCAATGAGTAGCATCAAACTCGAAGGCACTAAGGGCATTTCTGTAGGTGCTAATACCATCGGCAGTTATGCTTATACCCGCGCCAGCTTGTTGCAGCACTTCCAGTATGGCTCTGTCCGCTTGCGGAGAGTCTTGTTTCAGGTTGACGATAGTGACGCTGCCAGCTACAGCACCAGCTACCAGCATACAGGCAGCACTGCTCCAGTCGGCTTCTACAGTCATGCTGGGTGATGCAACGGGTGTGAAATTGGCAGGATCAATGTAAAATTCGCGATAGTTTTTGTGAGTGATTTTTTTGCCAAATTGCTCCAGCACCTGCAAGGTGAGGTCTATGTACGGTTTGCTTTTAAGGCCTGCCACTTGTAGCGTAATGGTTTGGGTGGCCGCTGCTGCATACGCAAACAAAATTCCACTTACCAACTGTGAGCTGCCGCCAGCATACAGCTTGGTACTAATAGGACTTAGCGGACCACATACCGAATAGGGTAGGTAGCCATTGTAATTGGTGACAGTGATACCTAGTTTGGGTAACAGGTCGTCAATGCCCTCTATGGGTCTACTCAGCAACGAACCATGTCCTACGATATGTATAGGCGTACTATGTAGTGCAGCAATAGGCGTAAACAACCTCGCAGATAAGCCACTTTCGTTGCAGTCTATGGTGTCAGAAATGGGGCCTATACCATTACTTTTTATGGTCAATGTACTTGTGCCCCCAGTTATTTCTTGCCCTATCACCTGCGCCCCCAATTGTTTTATGATTTGGAATGCAGCCTGCTCATCGGCAGAGTTGCCAGCATTGTGTATAGTACTGGTGCCCTTGTGTAGTAGTGCAGCCGCAAATGCCCGCTGAGTAATACTTTTGGATGCAGGAGCTACAATTGAGCCATTAATACCTCCCGGCTCAATTGTTACTTTCATAGGTGTTGAGTGCGTTTTCAATAATGTTGAATGGCAATGGTTTAATTGCTGCATTGCCCAGAGCAGTGAGTACTATGTAGTCTATGGTGTTTTTATTTCGCTTTTTATCGCTGCGCAATATACTCATTATGTTGGGTACGCTGATGGGTATCTGTGTAGGCAGATTGTATTGCGTTAGTGTAAGCAGTAGTTGCCAACTTGTATTGGGGTTAAGTCCATTCACAGCGGTCGAAATTTCGCACGCTATCAGCATTCCTATACCTACCGCACAGCCGTGTGGTATTTTGTACAGTGTTTCGATAGCATGACCTGCTGTATGCCCGAAGTTGAGCAGTTTTCTTATGCCTTTTTCGTGTTCATCGGTTTGTACAGTGGTGTTTTTCCAGTGCACACATCGGTCTATCACACTTTGTAGTGCAGTAGTGTCGCTCCTGTAGGCAGCGAGAGTACTATTACGTAGCTCCTCAAACAAAGGCGCATCAAATACGCAGCCGTATTTTATTATTTCTGCAAAGCCATTACTCCACTCTGCATCAGGCAAAGTTTTCAGAAAACGAGTGTCGTACAGTATAAATTCCGGTTGGGTAATGGTGCCCATCATGTTTTTGTGCAGTCCAAGATTGATGCCGTTTTTGCCGCCTATGGCAGCATCTACCATACATAGCAGCGATGTGGGTACAAAGCCAAACGATACACCCCTCATATACACCGATGCCACAAATCCTGTAATGTCTGTTATCACCCCACCACCTATCCCTATTAGTAGAGTGCTGCGTGTAGCCTCAAATTCTACTAGCCGGTTGCAAATAGATACCACAGTGCTGTACTCCTTGCTCGTTTCCCCACCTTGCAAAACAATGGTGTTTCGCCCCCTGAAAAGGGCTGGGTATAATGAAGCTATGTTTTTATCGGTTATCAGTACTACTTGGCGGGTGGCAAATAGCTCCCATAGCAACTCTACTTTGCTATGAAAGTAGTAGTTAACACTACCAGAAGGGAATGTAATTTGCTGAAGCATGGGTGCTTTTATATTGCCATTGCCAATATTACTATCGGTGCCAGCGGCGTCGCAAAATTAAAGTTAGCCCTTTAAAATTTCAAAATTCATAGTTCGTACAGGTATTTTGTTATTCTATAAGTAAGCGTGTTTAGGGTGGTTTATAGCCCTATAGTTGGTATGTAAATCTGTTTTCTTTATCTAATCCGTACCTTTGCACCCAAATGAGCAGGAAAGGAAAAGTACTTGTAGCCATGAGTGGCGGTATAGACAGTACCGTTAGTGCACTGATATTGCACCAGCAGGGCTATGAGGTAGTAGGTGTCACCATGAAGACATGGGACTATGCATCGGCAGGTGGCGGGAAAAAAGAAACCGGCTGTTGCAATCTAGATTCGTTCAATGATGCCCGTATGGCGGCTGTGGAGCATGGTTTTCCACACTACGTACTAGACATAAGAGAAGAATTTGGCGACTATGTGGTTAATAACTTTGTAGAAGAATATATAGCGGGTCGCACACCCAATCCTTGTGTGCTCTGCAACACACATATAAAGTGGGCGGCACTGCTGAAGCGTGCCAATGCGCTGAACTGCGACTTTATAGCTACAGGCCACTACGTAAAGGTGCGTGAAGAGAATAACCGATTTGTGTTATCTAAAGCCAGAGACCTGACCAAAGACCAGAGTTATGTGCTTTGGGGCTTAGGGCAAGACTGCCTCTCACGCAGCATATACCCACTCGGCGATATGCTGAAGACCGAAGTGCGACAATTGGCATTTGACATGGGCTATAAAGAACTAGCCAAAAAAGCAGAGAGTTACGAAATATGTTTTGTGCCAGATAACGACTACAGAGGTTTTCTGAAACGTAATGTAGACGGGCTGGAAGAGAGAGTTAAGGGAGGAGATTTTGTAATGACAGATGGTAAAGTAGTGGGCAAACACAGCGGTTATCCATTCTACACCATAGGTCAGCGCAAAGGGTTGGAGATAGCACTAGGCAAACCAGTGTTTGTAACCAACATTATACCCGAAACCAACACTGTAGTGCTAGGCGAACTCCAAGACCTGCAAAAAAGCGAAATGACCGTGCAAGGCATAAATATGGTGAAATACGACACCATAACACCCGGCATGGAGGCAGTAACCAAAATAAGATATAGAGACCCAGGGACTGAAAGTATACTCACACCTGCTGCTGATGGCACAGTACATGTAGCCTTTCAGCATGCTGTCAACAGCATTGCTCCAGGGCAATCGGCTGTTTTTTACGAAGGCGATGATGTAATAGGTGGTGGTATTATCAGGAGATAATACCACCATTGATTCTCTTTACTACTATGGCTGCAAATAGCCATTTGGCTGTTACAGATTGTCCATTATAAATTTGGTCATCTTGGTATAAAGGTGCAAGCTGGTGTTACCGCCAGATATACCATGTGCTTTATCAGGGTAATACGCATTATCAAACTGTTTGTTAGCCTTTACAAGTGCTGTTGTCAGCATAGCTGCATTCTGAAAGTGGACATTATCGTCGGCAGTGCCATGCACCAGCAGTAGATTTCCTTTTAGTTTGCCCGCCATTTTTTCAGGAGCATTTTCGTCATATCCCTTTTCGTTTTCCTGTGGAGTGCGCATGTATCGCTCTGTGTATATGTTGTCGTAGTATCGCCAGTTGGTGACAGGTGCTACAGATATCGCAGTCTTAAAAACATCATTGCCTTTCATGATGCAGGTAGCACTCATAAATCCACCATAGCTCCAGCCCCAAATGCCTATGCGGTCTTTGTTTACGTAAGGCAAAGAACCAAGGTTTTTGGCTACAGCTATTTGGTCGTCGCTTTCATACTTACCCAGTTGCAGGTACGTTTTTTTCTTGAAAGCCTCCCCTCTATAGCCAGTACCAGTGCCGTCTGCACATACTATTATGTATCCTTTTTGTGCCAGCATCTGATGCCAGAAGTAGTTGCCCAGCGGAAACTTGTCAGCTACTTGCTGAGAGCCTGGTCCGCTATACTGAAACATAAGTACCGGATATTTTTTGGTGCTATCAAAGCCAGGAGGAGTTATCATCCAGGCATTTAGGTCTTCACTTACACCCTTTACTGTCATCAGGCGCACACTGCCCAGCGAGTATTCTTTAAGTTTGGCATCCAGTTCATGATTGTCTTCAAGTGTCCTTATTATTTTGCCTTCTGCATCTCTCAGGGTAAATACTGGTACTTTGTTCACCTGCGAATGTTTATCCAGAAAGTATTTGTTGCCTTTGCATGGGGTTATGCTGTGTGTGCCAGACTCAGGAGTGAGGTTCTTTTTCTTTTTGCCGGCAAAGTTCACCACATACAGGTGGCGCTGCAGGGGCGATGCTTCTGCAGCAGTATAGTACACTAGTTTTTTTGTTACATCAACAGCATTCAGTGATTCTATGTCATAATTTCCGGGTGTTAGGTCCGTAATCTTTTTAGTTTCACGGCTATAGTGATACAAGTGTGTATATCCGCTCCGCTCACTGCTCAGTATCATTTCCTTGCCACCCGGTAGAAACTTGATCTCATCGCTGATTTCTATATATTTTTCATTGCTCTCTGTAAAAAATACTGTTGTTGCTCCATTATCAGCATTGGTCAATAGCAATTCTAGGTTGTTTTGTAGTCTGTTTAGTCTAAACACACACAGCTCACCAGCGTTTTCGGTCCATTTTATACGGGGTATGTATATGTCGGTATTGGCACCTGTATTGGCTATAGCAGTGTTTTTGGTGGCAGTGTTGTAGATTTTTATTTGTACTTCCGAATTTCGCTCACCAGCTTTGGGATATTTGTAGGTATACTGCTCAGGGTACAGACCTGTATATTTTGCCATAGTATATTCCGGCACCTTGCTTTCATCAAACCTATAATAAGCCAGATACTTGCTATCCTCCGACCAATCAAATGCCCGTGTAAAAGAAAACTCTTCTTCATACACCCAGTCGCAGTTGCCGTTTATTATCTGGTTTTTGGCACCATCTTCAGATATCTGCACTATCATGTCCTTCGCTAGGTCTTTGTAGTACATGTTGTTATTCTTTACATAGGCTACCTTGCTGCCATCGGGCGAAAAAGTAGCATGCATCACTTTGTCATTGTCTATTCTGTTTAGTTTGCCGCTGGCTACATGGTACAGATACACCATTTGCATTTCAGAGTGCCTATACACATGCTCCCCTTCAGTATACAATAGCATTTGCTGCTCATCTTCGCTAAACGAGTAAGACTCCACAGTTAGTTCCTTGCCATCATATTTGTTGGTAGCATTGTCAAACAGCGTACGCTCTTGTTTGCCAGTTTCCAGGTTATACACACGTATGTATTGGCGGTTCTTTTCTTTGTCTATCTGTGTGTACACTTTGCCATCTTTCATGGCATTAAAACCCGGCACACCTTTTACCCTGAATGTACCCTTACTGAATAGGTCTTCAAGCGTTATTTCTTTATTTCCGCTCTGTGCATGAGCTGAATATTGCATGAATACAAGGGCTGCAAACAGCCAAACGATGTTGCGCATAATACACTGTTAATGATGGTAAAAATACAGTGTTGCGTGCATATATCACGTATATGCTACAATAAGGATTAAGGGGGTATTTTAGGGGGATTGGCAGAGTGCGCAGTATCAATAATCTATAGTAGCCTGTATGCCACGGTCTATCAGTGCCTCGGCTTGCGGACGAAGGTCATTAAAACTTCCTCTTTTTACGCCACATTTGCCTTTGAAGTGTACTATCATGGCACACTGTTCGGCTTGCAGTGAGTCATGACCACATATATCTACCAGCGACTCTATTACCCAGTCGAAGGTATTTACATCGTCGTTCCATACTATCAGGTTATGAAGTTCCTGTTCTATTACGTCAGTAGCTTCGTTCACATCCGTTTGCCACTGTGTGCCCGAATTGTGTCCTCTGGTATTCATATTGCGAATATAGGAAAGAAGTGCGAAAATCAAATAGCTGGCTCAGTCAAATTTTGAGGTGATATGGAAAATACATACCTAGACGATAATGAAATAATGCGATGACTTTTACATCAAAGATGCAATCGTAATACTCTTAGGTATATTTCAAAAATCAGTAAATTCGCATAAATAGAACGACATGACAACTACAGCCATCCGTGAGCGTCTGCATCAGTTTATAGATACTATGGAAGATAAGAAAGCAGTAGCAATTTATACATTGCTAGAAGATAGTATAAATGATGGAGAAGAGGAATATACTGATGAGTTTAAAGCAGAGCTTGATCGCAGATATACTGAATATAATACTGACGGGAAGGTGATAACGCAGGAGGAAATGGACAAGCGTATTAGGAAAATTATCGACAAGACTATTTAGAGGCATATGTATCAGATAAACTACAAGGACATTGCTTCACAAGAATATGAGCATGCTTTAAGGTGGTATTATGAAAAAAGTGAAGCTGCCGCAGAAAGATTTGTAGTGGCAGTTAATGAAAAGTTGTATAAAATAAGCAGTAATCCTTGGCAGTATAAAAGTATCTTCAAAAAATTTCACGAAGTAAGTATCGGGAAATATCCTTACAACATTGTCTACTTTATCGATGATGCAAATTCAAGAATAGTGGTTATAGCAATTTACCACCATAAACGCAATCCAAAAAAGAAATATCTGAGATAGTATGTCGTATTTTAAATATTATACATAACGGCATGCCAGATCTAATTCTTACATACACCAAGAAGGTTCGGATTTGTTTTTGTATATCGATAAATTTTTTTTCTATTTTATTTATCGTTATTCTTTAACCAGCCGTTTGGTCGGGCTCATACCGCACAAAAAATGCAATCCATATTGCCCTCGATAGTCGCTGCAGCATAGGCTGTAGCAGCAATACTATAGCAGCATTGGTGCCCAGCCACCACATCACTCTATTGTCGCTCACAGACATGCCTATCGTAAACCACCACAACACAAAGGTGACAGCACTGATGAATACAGTAAGTGCATACCCTACATAACCTGTACCAAAGTAAAAGCCAGTTTGTAGCTCATATTTCTGACCACATACTGGGCAGTGTTCGGGCATGTCCAGATTGTGTTTCAGGTTGTAAGCGTTAGAGTGTGTAAATAGATTTCCCTGTCGGCATCTGGGGCATTTGTTGTTTACTACACTCCACAGTACACCATGTTCTTTATTTTTTGTTGCAGCACACATATAATTGTTATTTAGCAGTAGTTATAGGTGTCTCTCTGAAATGCTCAGGAGTCACACTGGTATATTTTTTGAAAAACTTAGTAAAGTAAGAGTTGTCTTTAAATGACAGTTGCCACGCTATTTCAGACACACTCATGCCAGAGCACACCAACAGTCTTTTAGCTTCAAGCAGCACACGGTCTCTAATAATCTCCCCTGCCGATCTTCCAGCCATATCATTGCATAGGGCATTGAGGTGATTAGGGGTAATATACAGCATGGCGGCATAGTCTTTGGGTAGTTTCAATTGTTGGTAATGCTGCTCTACCAGTTTTCTGAAGTTGCGTAGCAGTAGTTGGTTAGGTGCAGCATATGGTTTCACGGCATTGGGCACACTATCGCGCAATACCTGTATGAATAATGATAAGAGATGCACCCTTATCATTTCTGTGCTCATAGCAGCATTGGTTTCTGTTTCGGTTATTATTTGTTGCAGTTGTTTTTCTATTATGTTTTTATTCTTTTTCAGTTGTATCACTCCGTCTTTTGCTGCCCCGCTAAAGAAGGGAAACTGTTCCAAATACTGACCTTCCTTCAGAAAGGAGTACATAAGTTGCTCCGAAAAGTTGATAATATACCCATCTGTTTCCCCTTCAAAGTTCCATGTGTGTACCTGACCAGGTATCATAAAGTAAATCTGTCCGGGCTGCACATCAAATGTTTCGAAATCGATACTATGTGTGCCACTGCCCTTACTGAAGTAAACTACATGATAGAACGAATGTCTGTGTGGAAAATGAAGGTCTGGGTGACGCTTCAGGTAATGCGCAAACCCTTCGGCGGTTATGTCTTCATGCATATGTTTTGCATCAGCCAAAGCGCAAATGTCATATACAGGAATGGTGTTTTTTACCGATAACTTCATACTGCAAATTTACAGCCCTCTACCGCCATATAGTTGTTCATTTCATTGATTTTGTGGTGTTTTTTACTGATTTCTGTTTTTGAGTAGTTTTACATAGAGCATTTATGGGTTAATACACCTGCCTTGAAAATAATATTACCTTTATGCACCACCCACTACATTCTTGCTAGATGGGGTATTACAAAACGTAATAGAGTAAAAATGGATAAAAGTAGCCTGCCAGTATCGGTAACACATTACTATAGGGAGCCCAGAAATACAGGCGTTTCTATTGAGGGGATATTCCAATCGGTAAAAGAAAACCTAAAGGGTAGGGCGGAAATAAGGGATTATTTTTTCGACCCGTCATTATCTAGATGGCAGAATGTGCGCAAAGCAGCCTCTGGTGCCAGCGATATCAATCATATTACAGGCGATGTAAACTTTCTCGCTATTGGGCTTAAAGGCAGAAAAAACATACTTACTATACACGATTTTGGCTACTATGAAAACCCTGTTCACTCCAGACTGAAACATATGTTTTATCACTTGTTCTGGTTTTATTGGCCTCTTAAGAACATAAACATTGTAACAGTAGTGTCTGAGTTTACCAAGGAAAAGCTAATAAGGTATTTCAGTTTCCCTGAAAACCGTGTCAGGGTGATACCTGATCCTGTTAAAGCTGTGTTCAAGTACTCACCCAAGGCTGATCTTAATGCTGTGCCAACAGTACTGATGCTGGGTACAGGCAAACACAAAAATCTGGATAACCTCATAGAAGCATCAAAAGGGTTGAATATCCATCTGGATATAGTAGGGTGGCCAGCACCCGACGAGCTGGCAAGACTCAAAGAGTATAATATATCCCACACTGTCTATAACCGACTTACCGACGAGCAAGTATATGAGCGCTATGTGGCTTGCGATATACTGTATATAGCATCGCACTACGAGGGTTTTGGCATGCCTATTATAGAGGCGCAGGCTGTGGGCAGGCCGGTTATAACCAGCCATATAGGTGCTATGCGAGAGGTAGGCCAAGGTTCTGCTATACTGGTTAGTCCTACAGTACCCGCAGAGACCTCCAAAGCTATCAATGAGTTAATAACAGATAGGCAGCATTATAACGCAACGGTAGAATTGGGGCTAAGAAATGCCGCCAAGTATGACCACAAAAAAGTGGCGGAGCAGTATATGGAAGTGTACAAAGAGCTGGCAGTACAAAAGAAATAGGCTTACACACCCTTTAGGGCAGGCGCGGGAGCCTTTGTGGCTTTTGTGGCCGGATACCATGCCGCCAGTAGTCCCACAGCAAGTATAGTTACTAACACCAACAGGAAGTCTTCTGGGTTCATATCTACAGGGTATGCTTCCATAAGGAACGACCCGCCTACAGTGATGATACCAAACTGCTGTTGCACCACACAAACCAGTGTCCCCAGCAGTATACCAGATATGCCGCCACTCATAGCCCAGAGTACTCCCTCTAGCAGAAATACTGCTTTTATATCGTTGTTGCCAGCTCCCATCGCTTTCAGTATGGCTATGTCTTTTTGTTTTTCCAGCACCATCATTGTCAGCCCACCTATTAGGTTGAAAGACGCTACCAGCAGTACCATTACCAATATGGCATATATTGCCCACTTTTCGGTACGCAGCACCATAAACATGGTTTTGTTTTGCTCATAGCGGCTTTCTACTTTGTAGTCGGTTCCCATCAACTTACTCAGTGCAGCTTTTACTTCATCGGTCTTGCCATCTTCTACGCTTATCTCCAGCGATGAGTACTGCCCATCTTTATGAAATAAATGCTGTACAAGCTGTAGTGGAGCCAATATGTATTTATCATCAAAGTCGTCAGATATCTGAAACATACCGGCAGGGTGCAGTTCCAGCGAGCGGTATGCATTATCCGGCGATGCTGCAAAGTTTGTTTGCTCAGGGTTGGCATAGTAGAGCTCTATGGTACTGAAAACATTATTAATGTCAGTGCCTAGTTCGTTCAGTATTCTGGCGCCTGCTATGGCTGTATATGGGTTGCTAGCAGATACACTGTCTTCGCCCGATATAGATTCTCTAATGTTGTTTACTGCTAGGTAGTTGCGGTCTATGCCTTTTACTATTACTACCTTTTGTTCTTTGTTATTGGTGTTGTTTACTATAGCGTTGTCTTCTATTACGGCAGTTACTGCTTTTACCCCAGCTACCTGGTACATCTTACTTACCACACTAGTATCAGCATCAAAAAATTTTCCTTTGGTTACCGTTACTTTTATATCTGGGTAAAAGCCGTTGTATAGTTGTTTTACAAAACCCTCCAGCCCGTTGAACACTGAAAACACCACTATCATAGCAGCACTGCTCACCGCAATAGCTACCATGCTGATGCGCGATAGTACAGGCACAATATTGGCTGTTCTTTTGCCAAGAAGGTACCGCATAGCCAACTGCCAGATAACGGTTTTGTTCATTTACGCTTCGTTGCTGCCAGATTTCCTGAATGCTTCCCTTTCTGCGCTTATTTTCTTGAAAAGCTCATCCATCTTAAACACATGATCCAGCGAGTCATCGCCATAAAAAGTTAGCTCAGGTACACGTCTTAGTTGGTTTTTTATGCGCTGTCCTAGTAGTTTTCTCCATTCCCAGCCACGATCTTTTATTTTTTCTAGTAGCTCTTCCGGGTTTTTTACCTGAAAAAAACTCAGGTACACTCTAGCTTCTAGTAGGTCTGGGGTCACAGTTACTTTGGTTATAGATACCATTCCGCCATCTACCATATTCATATCTTCTCTTCTGAATATGTCACTCAGTTCTTCCATCACTACCTGTCCTACCTGTTTTTGTCTTTTATTTTCTTCCATTTGTTATTTTTTTTCAAGAGTCATTTTAAATAAAGCAACTGCTTCCAGTCGGCAATATTTTTCAAATAGCAGTAGTCTTGTGTGTAGTATAAGCACAACAAACTGCAAAATCAGAGTGCCAATAAATCAAGTTTATTTAGCAGCTATCACTATCCTTATTGCGCAAAGTTATACAAGTTGGCCCATACACGCTTATGTGAGCTACTGTGTGCTGTATAATAGTAGTTATTGATGCGCATTTAGATGAGGGTATTTACGGTATTATGTTGTCATTTGTTTCGTGCATACAGCAGTGTGTTGCCGCTCTTGTCAGTGTATACCTTGTGGTAGTTATGCATTATCTCGTCATGCAGTACCGCAAAATCAGCGTTCTTGTTGTAGCTGCTGTCATAGCACCACAGCAGTATGTTATCTATAGTTACTCCTGTTGTTTTGCTATAGTTTTCTATTTCTGCATAGGGTGGTATCCCTTCCATGCCATTGCGTTTACTTAGGTGGTTGTATGGGTTCACCTCCTCTCTCCACCTGATAGGGAAGTAGCCCATATTAGCTTCATAGTTATCTAGTATCACTAATGGTTTGGTCGCTGCCATGTACTGAGCAGCATGATGAAAAATGGCATTTCTTGTAGCTATTTGTTGTCCGTTAGCATCCTTGCCATTGGGCGAAAAGTCTAATGCCAGCACTACTGCATTATCGTTTATATAGTTTGTGGCAGATAAGTATCCTTCCAGAGCAATATTGGCTTTCTGCATACATGCCATTCTGTATCCGCTAAGTATTAAGAACAAAGCAGCTACCATAATGCCGCATATATTCTTCACTATACCTTCCTGCAGGCGACTGGCTACTATACAGCATACTATTATATAAACGAATATCTGCGCTCTGATGGTAATGATAATAGTGCGCCCCAAAAAATCCTCAGGTACCAGCAGGTATATGAGTCCCACAGCTATCAGACTCAGCACAAAGCCATCGTATTTGTGAACAGTATAATGCCGCAGTCCTTTTATGCAGGTTACCACCATTAGGGTGCAAAATAAGATACCAGTTATTAATGCCCATACGTACTCTTGCTTCACCAGGGTTATGATGTACTTAAATTCCAGTAATTCTATTAATCTATACAGGTGTAGTCTTAGGTGCAATTGCATACCCCCATGTTTATCTGTAAACCAAAACATGAGCACAAGAAACGGAAGGAGTAATATAGTCAGTGTAGAGCTATGCTGTACAAAATACTTCAGCTTGTGTTGTTTCTTCCCTACTTCATCTAGGGCCAATGTGTGCGATAGTATCAATGCTGCGCAGGTGATAACCCCAAACACAAATGGCAGCAAATGACTGAAAAAAGTGAAAAAGGAAAGTAAGAAAAACAAAGCAGCATTGCCATTGCTGGGTTTGCCCATATACCGTAGCCATCCCCATACCATCCAGTAAAAAAAAGCTGTGCCCAAAGAAAAATTATAAAACCCCTTGGCAAAAGCAGTAGTGAAGATGAAAACAAATACCGTTAAGGGCCAGTAGCTTTTCTTACTACTTATGTGGCTGAAGAGTAAATAAAAACCGATAGCGGATATAAGTACATAGCTGCTCAGGAATATTTTTTCGGCTGCAGCACCCTTGGCTACAAATAGTAGCATAGCCAGCACAAACGTGGTAGTACTGTTAGGGTCGGGGGTGTATACCAAGTTATAAAACCTGCTCCAGAGTGCCGTGTTTTCATTAGTCCATATATCATGTACAATCTTAGCATTGTACAGATGGCAAGGGCCATCGCAGGTGAGGTAAAAGCTAGGTAGCCATATTTGCAGCAATGCCACTATTATGCCAGTTGCAAAAAGCCAATTGAATATTTTCGCATTGTAGGGCATATCGCTATTAGCTGTTGGTTGCTTGTATGCCTTTTGTGGCTACAATTATTGTGCAAAGATAAATCTCAGCGTTACACCTGCTCTGGTGGTAGTAGCCGGAAACGCATTTGATACATAAGGTATAGTCTGTTGTCTATCAAAGAAGAACAAAAGCGTCAGCAGGTCATTAACCGCATAGTTTACTGTAGGCGATACCCTTATCACTTTCTGTCCTCTCGATGTCACACTTACATTATTAGCTAGGAAGGTATTGGTAGTTCTGTCGTCCCTGATACCTATATCCATCTTGAAAATAAGCTCATTTTTCAGTTTTCTTACACCAAACAGTGGGAAGGGCAGACGTACACCTTTTTTTCTGAAACCACCACCTATCACATATTCCATGCTCGTATTTTCTCCCACCTGATAATCTATCATACTCAGACTCTGTGCTTTCGATTTCCTTACCTCAAATTTTGCTGTAAGATTGTTCTTAAACGCAGCATCAAAACCTATCAGCGGATTGAAAGCCTGTGTCAGCGTAACGTTAGGTACTTGATAATACGGTATATAGTTAGTAGAGTTAGAGTCTATAAACGATGGGAAGCCCAGTCCAAACAAGTCGCCAAACAACAACGATGAGTTAAAGCTATTCATAGCCACTGTGCCTGAGTAGGCATGGTTTACTACAAAGTTGGTCATTATTTTAGAGAATACAGGTAGCTTACTCAAGCCATTGTAGGTAACACGCCAGTTGGGCATAGGCGTGAAATACCTGAACGGATTGTCTCTCACACGCTCATTTTTATAGTCTACAAGTGCCGATGTCTGTGCATCCTTGCCTGTATATGCAGCAAGGAAGGATGGTATCAATACATCCTGCGAAAAAGGTCCGTAGCCTTTAGTATACCCCGGATTGTATGGGTCGGGCAATCCATTAGTGTATGGGTTGCTTGTTCCCAGCCTTCTCGATATTATTTGCCTATTGGCAAGGAATGTATTGTATATCTCAGAGTTTACTCTGGTATCCTTAAACATACTACTGGTAGAGATGTACGTCATATTAAACGACCCAGTCTGATATGGTGTAAGGTGCTCAAAGCCACCATTCCCTACATTGGCAAACAGTTCGCTATAAGCCTTGCTGAATGTTTGCGTCAACGTAAGGTCTACCCTAAACGACTTGTGAGGCAACAATGTAGCCTGTGCATTCAGGTTGCGCGAGTATGTTTGCTGAAACTGCCCATTAAACAATGAATCACTCGATATACGACCGGCATTCGCTTCACTTTCCAGCCATGCTTTGTCAGGTTGGTATCCGTACACAAAATTGAATCCTGGTGCCCCAGAAGAATTGTTAATACCCATTATACGGGTGCTGTCCATATAGCCAGGCAATACTGTTCCCTGAGTCTGAGATACATTGATAGTTACCCTATTTAGTATAGTTAATGCATGACCTATTACATGCTCCGCAGGGCTTAGGAATATTGGTCTATTGCGTTTGGCTTTCCGGGCTAGTTTCTTATCAGCTTTTTTCTTTTTCTTATCTGCTATTTCCTTAGCCTTGTCCATCTCTTTTTGTACTTCTACCAAAGAGTCTAGTTGTTTATCCGTCAATTTTGCAGTATTGAGCGTCGGGAAAGATGCCTTCAGTCTGTCTAGCGGTGTTTCGGCAGCTTTTACACTGTCTTCTTTATCTTTCTTATCCTTTTTACTGCCACCTTTATCATCTCCTTTAGGGTCGTCACCACCACCTTCAGGGCGCAAATCCTCATCTTCTCCTTCGCCACGTTTACCACCTGGCAAGCGCATACCACCACCTTTCCTCAGGTCTACTGGTGCCGATTTGTTGTCCCCAGATTTTGTCGCTTTACCTCTCCTTGGTTCTCCTGGTTTTCTGGGTTTGGAGTTCAATGCCTTCAGCCACTTCGATTTGTTATAAAGTTGCGTCATGTTGAACTCACCAGTGATGTTTGATGTCTGGGTATTACCTATAGTATTACCCTGTGCATAGGCAATAGGTGGCGCAGTAGTCCACGAGTAGTTGGCAGAGTATCCTACTCTTGCACTCATCCAGTCGGTAAGGGGTAGTTTTGATAGGGGCACATTGTAGGTGCTATTGAATGTCTGGTTGTAGGTATTGTTCTTACCTAGCCTTCTTATATTATCAAACAGTGTATCTCTTTTGGGGGCATTATCTACTCTGCCATAAGGCTCGTCTATCCTCGATACGTTGGTTGCCGAAAAGTCTATCGACAACGACTTCATCAATTCCCATCTCAGCGAGTAGGTCCTGTTCCAAGTGAAGTTTTTGAAAAAAGTAGGTTGTATTCTGTAGCCGCTACCGTCGTCTATGTTGCGTATCTGTGTTTCTTGTGTCAGCCTGTTCAGGTCATTGCGCATATTAAATGCCGATGGCAAAGGATTGAAATTGAAATCTCTAACCAGTCCCAGCCATTTAGACTTCGATTTGAATGCTCTTTTGAATGGTTCTATCGGTTTAGACTTAATGCTGTATGTATACCCCACACCATATCGCTGTGTGGTTATCTTGTCATATTCCAGCACGGGATTGCGCTTCAGCTGATTGTTGTAGGCATACGTGAAGTCAAAGTTCTTTATACTCCATATCATGCGCTTATTGTTAGGCTTGGTTGGGTTGCCTTGTATGCGCACGTTCGTAAGGTTCATACTGGTTATAGACGTTAAGTCCTGCGAAGCTCTTCTTATCGAGTCTCTGGCACGGGCATCTTTAGCAGTATTCAGCTCATCAGTAAGTAATACATCTTGGTCAAAAGGATTGTATTTAGGAGTGCTCACATTCTGGGTATATCCTACAAACAGTGGCAACTGTACGCCCCAGTTCTTAGGCATCAGTTTGCCTAGTGCCAGATTGGTAGAGGTATTGTACTGATAGTATTTATCCTGAAAGCGTTGTTGTATTTTCTGGTCTATGTTGCCATAGCCTGCTGTGTGCATACTGCCCGATAAGTTCACATTGCCAAGGTCTGCCAGTTGCACAGATACCTTACCTGCAGCTGCATATCCTGCTTGGTCGTTAGTTCCAGATATACGCATCTCGTCAAACCATACTTCTATGCATTTTGCTAGTCCATCATCGCCAGGTGTTTTATTGCTTTTTTTAGGGTTCACCAGACCCAGCATTATGTTTTTAGAGCCGCCTATGTTGGGGTTACCTGTTATTACTATCGTGTTTCCTTTCGAGTCTTTTGTTTCGTAGGGTATATGACTAGGCCAGCCTTTGGCATCGCGTTCTTTTTTTGCATCTACCAGTTCCTGTAGTTTTATGTTCACATTATTGGCTGCTGGCCATATTAGGTCATCACGGCTATTGCTAACTCCGGGTGCAGTAATAGTAAGTGGTGTGCGATACTCATAAAAGTTATTAGTAAAGTCACTACCTATTCTTATAAACGCATCTACATCTGCATTTTTTACCGGCTGCTGATCTACCAATGATTCTGCATGCAAAAACATACGTAGGTAGCTGAACTGACGCATATCTACATTCACCTCTTTAAATACACCTCTTGCATCACCATCTTGCAGTGCGCAGGCGCGTAGCGACAGTGATTGCTCATTGAGCAAGATAGGTCCTGTACCACCAGTAGGGTTGGCACTTTGCTGACGATTCACACCTGGAGGCAGAACGTATGGCACCGGCAACCTCGATGCGTTTTCATTCAGACTCACAGAGGTTACAGTAAAGTCTGTAAGACTTTGGTTTTGCTGTGGCAGGTTTTCGCCTGGTGTATTCAGTGAGTAGTTATAGTTTCTCCATTGGTTCCTACCCATTTCCAGCGATGCAAAACGCATTATAACGCTGTCTTCCCAGCCTGTAAGAAACATACGTATGAAGCGGATAGAACGGAAATCTGATATGCCGCCCACTCTACGGTCGTAGTTCTGAATCGGTATTTTAAATTGATACCAGCGTTCTGGAGATGTAGTGCCATTCGGCAACTTCACGTCAAAATTACGTACACTGATAATGTTGTTGGTACCCACCTGCATGTTGCGGTTGAAGTCGATACGATACTGAAAGTACGACTCCGACTCATTCATGGTATTATCCCTGTTTATATCCTCCGATTCTGGTATCGCAGTACCCGATGTAGAAAACGAAGAGTTAGGGTCTGTAATAGGTGAGTTGCCATCAGGGCTATTAAAGCGTTTATAACGGGTAAGCACACTTATTTTATCAGCATTGGGGTTGGTGCTGAATGACGAATCTCTGTAAAATTTAAAGTTGTCATTAGCTGGGTCAGAAGCAGCCTCTGCATAGGCAGGGTTACCTGCACCACCATTTAGCTTTTGTTGTAGATTGTTCAGAAACCTCCCAAATACGGTCTGTTCACTTTGTTGTCCCTGCAGGCTCACATCGGCCAGCCCGTCATATCCCACATCTTGTAGTTTACGGGCAGCATTATCATTATCAAATGCTCGGGTTATCTGCTGCTCAAATTTTGGTACATATCCCCATGCCGTAGTGTCCAGTTTGCTAGGGTCAAAGGGCGATGATATACCATTCTCAAAAAACAGCCTCGAGTCCTTCATCACATCTTCCGATACATTACCAAGATTGATGTACATAGACCCACCATTGGGGTTGGCCTGTGTAAGAAACGGGTCCATCACCCAGAACTGTACATACTGCACATTCGATGCTTCAAAGTCTGTATTGTCTATAGACCGCGATATACCACCCCATCTTTTTTCAGGGTTAAGCAGTTTACCGTCATTGGGGTCTATGTTAGTCACATCAAAGTTGTAAGGACCTCTGTCTTTCGGATAAAAGCCAAGGTCAAAGGTATTGAGCGCACCCTGCAGCACCACAGCACTCTGATTCGGAAATACCTGATTCACTTGTATCATCCTTATGTAGTGCTGGTTAGAGTCATCTCTTACATAATTAGGTACCGTAGATCCGGGGTTTACCAGTGTAGGCTCCAGCATATACCATGCCAGCCTTGCTCTGTTAAATCCATAAGCATGATTATTGGTCAGCGATGCTTCAGGAAACAATGTTTGTCCGTTTCTGTTTATAGCGCCAAATGGTGTAGATGCCAGCGACCATGCCTGTGCCGGAAACTTCAGGTCATAGCTGCTACTCGTTCCCTCAAAGTCGTCTATATACACAGCACCCTCGGGGTCTAGTGCGGCTATCTGCTTCGGGTGACCAGGCAATAGCCCCGCTACTTCCAAATTCGTATTCAGGAATGAGGGTGCAGTAGAGGAGTATATAGGTAATTTGTCTATGATGCGGGTAAGACCTGGTACTTCCTTCTGGTAGTTGGCATCCAGCCCTATCACCGTGTTTTGTATAGGGTCATCACCAAACGTCACTTTTTGGGTAAACGGACGCTCCTTCAGGCGCATGATGGTGCCACCCAGTGTCAGGTTTTTGTCCTTGTAGTAATCCAGTCGCAGTGCCATAAAGTTCTGCTGCTGAAAACCAAAGGTGGCATTGTCTTCATACTGTATATTGATAGGTACTCCAGAGTTCAATATACCTGTGTTCAATATCTTTATTCTGCCTAGTCCATACTCTATCGAGTAATCCTGATTTTCTACCAGCCTCGTACCACCCGCACTCACAGACACAGAGCCCGGAGGTATATTGAAACCTCCCAAAAATATGTCTGATGAAGATGAAGATTTATAAGACCCTCTCAGTATGTATCGGTCATTCTGCTGGTACTGTTGAGCTATAAACTTGGTAGAGTCATACAATACCTGATAGATGTATCTGCGCTGTAGCACAGGTTCATTGGACACTGCGGGTAGTAGATCTTTACCAAATGGCTCCAATACTGGGAATATGATTTTACCCTGTTGGGTGTTTATCGTCAACCCGTCTACAAAGTCAAATATACCATCAGGTTTGGGCTCATTTTGTGCATTCAGGTGATCCAGATTCAGTAGGCTTATGAATGGGGTACCACCCAGTGGTCCTTCTGGCATATAACGCTTTTCCCCACCACCTGGGTCTTGGTACAATATATTCAGCATGAAGTTGTCTTTCGACACACCAAAACCACCCAGCGCATACACGTTTTTCATCATCAGCTTCCATACTGGCAGCTTAGTTCTAGGGGCAGTGCCTTTCAGCAACTTCAGAAATATTACCTTAGGGTTCGTAGAGTCGGGTGGTAGGTCTGCCGCAAATTCACCCACCTGATACACCTTGCCTCTGTAGGTATATCTATAGGCTACACCCAGCACATCGTCAGGGTTCATCTGGGTATTCAGCATTATGTAGCCCAGTTGTGCGTTAAATGTATACTCCGTAGGCGACAACTGGCGGGCTGTAGTACGCTCAAAATCCTGACCCTGAGTTAGCCCCAGTGCCACAGCGGCATTGGTGGCAGACTTCTGCTGTCTGCCTGTAGGGCTTATTTGTAGTTGGCTATAAAGTCGGTTGGCACGGTTGTCTGGCAGCCCAAAGGGTATACCACTCGCACCATTGGCCAGTTGCGGCAGGTATGGCTCTGCCTCTCCTAGGTCCATGAAGCCTAGTATGTCTCTCACGCCCGATACTGCACCAGTTCTGTTGGTTACCCATACCTCCACCTTGTTTAGCGTTACCAGTGAGTTGATCACCGGGTAGTCTTTCAGTGCTTTGTTATAGTTGTTATAGAAGTATTGCGACAGCAGGAAGTTTCTGTTCTCTTCATAGTTATTTGCCTTTATGGCTATTTGCTGTGCTTGTGCCCCTCCTTGTATGGTCAAGCTTTTGCGCTGCGATTTTTGCTGCGATACCACACCGGTTACCCATAGTTTACCAAACTGCAACTGTGTTTTGATACCAAACAGCGACTGTATACCACTTATCAAATTGCTTTTCAGCGGGAAACTCACGTTTCCAGCCTCAATCTTTTTCAGCATCTCATCTTCCTTACCATTATAGTCCAGCTTCTGAATGTTCTGGTAGTCAAATGTTGCCTTGGTATTATTGCTGATGTTTAGTTTCAGTTTGTCACCCACAGTAGCCAGCAGATTGATGTTCATCTGCATGTCAAAGTCAAATATCCCGTACTTCTGTGCACGTATGGGTAGGGTAGGGTTCTTTATATTTTGCCAGTTGCCACCAAAGGTTACATCCACATTTCCTTGTGGTTTCACCTGTATGGTAGAGCTACCAAATATGCGGTCAAACAGCCCTTCCTTATACATCTGAGGCAGTTCGGGTGTTTTATTGAATTCCGAGAGGCTATTTAGTCTGCGCTGAAAGTAGGCTTGTTCATCTTCTTTAGCCTTATACTTCATATACTCGTCCAGCGTCAGGTAGGTAGGCGCACGCAGATACTCATTACCCATTTTGGAGGTGTAGTAATATCTGTTAGAGTCTGGGTCGTATTCAAATGTTTTTTGGTAATTCTTAGGGTCTTGCAGATCTATACTTCCCGGTTTGTTTTGGTCGGTCAGTGGGTTGCCGGTGTTGTCTGTTATTGGGAAACGAAGTTTGCGGGCATTTTCTGCTTTGGCAATTTCTGCTTTTGCTATGCTATCGGCTTTGGCTATACTATCAGCATTTGTTGTGTCTTCATCTTGTGGTATGTAAGCAAAAAACGGATTGAAACCACGTGCAGTGGCGTTGGCTATAGCCACCACCAATGCCACGAACAGAATCAACTTATACCCGAAATTACTCTTCCCCTTCAACGTGTTTATTTTTGGGTTTTTTACAATGCCCTCAATGCCTGTTTGATAATATCTTCTACAGATAGAGAAGATATGTTGTTTATTTTATTTATGGCATTTTCGGCCATAGCCTTGTTTATACCAAGGTTTACCAATGCTATTAACGCATCTTCGGGGATAGTATTGTGTACTATGGCGGATATGGACGAGCTATTTTTGCTTTTCTGAATTTTACCTTTCAATTCCAGTATGATGCGCTGCGCTGTTTTGGCACCTATGCCTTTCACGCGCTCTAGTGCCTTGTTATCCTCGCCCGATACTGCTTTTTCCAGTTCATCTGTAGTAAGTGACGATAGTATGATGCGGGCAGTAGCAGCACCCACACCACTTATATTCAGTAGCATTCTGAATGTGGCCCTCTCTTCCTCGTCTGCAAACCCATACAGCACCCATGCATCTTCTCTTATTTGCAGGTGTGTGTATAATTTACAACCTTCCAAATGTTGAATTTTGGCATAGGTCTGTAAGGTGATGTTTATTTCATAGCCTACTCCATTTACATCTAGGTACAGTAGCGATGGAGACTTATACGCAAGGCTGCCCTCTAAAAAAGCAAACATTATTTTTTAGTATTTATCTATTCTGAACAAACTTTTTATGTCTCAGTTTTCCCTTCTTTACACCCTTTTTTACATATATCTCACCCTTTACACCTCACTACCACAGACAAAAAAGGGTATGATTGCTCATACCGCCCGAAAGGTACAACATTTATACGATTCGACTTTTTGCAACCCATTTTATTATGAATTGTTTTAAATCGTAGGGATGTTGGTTGTGCTTTTTTGTTTCTATTTATCGCTGTCTGCTACCTAGTCATTAGGCTTTCCTGGATATATCTGCCAAGGGTGTTCCAGTTCCTTCGAGTGTGTAATAAGACCTATACCCACCCTAATAGAAATGTAGGTGGGCTGAAAAAACTGTGCAGCATTGGTTTTCAAGTCACTATACTGCCTGCCCGATACATCACTTATAGGTGTAGCCAATACACCGGCATCTTCGTTAATGAACATATGAAAGTTGCCTCCTAGTCTCAAAAACTGGGTAAAACCAAACCCTATCCTGAATATATACTTGTTCAGTTCTGGGGTAAAGTCTATTGTACTGTCATACACCTCACCTTTATTAGACCATGGTGCTCTCGACCATTTATTATATATCGCCTCCCCGCCCGATTGTAGCTCGCCTATACCTCCTGTAAAGTACACCTGACTCTGACCACTGCGTGACAGCTGGAAAACTACCATTGGCGAGAAAAAACGATAAGTTACATCTGCACGTATGCTACCACCTACAGTACTTCTGTTTTCGCGGCTGTAATAAGTATTATATCGCTGGTAAAATTCCGTAGCCCCTAGGCCTGTGCCAAAAGCTATGCCGCTATAATAATAGGCACCATAACTCATAGCCATGTTAAAATTGTTTCTCGTGGCCATCCCAAACCCATCCCACCCAAAGTAAAAGCTATTAGAATAGGATTGCTGAGCAAAAAGAGATATCAATAGAATAAGGAGTAGTTTTTTCATGCGTTAAAATTAACCAAAAAAATGATTTCGGTAATTTTTAACCACAATTTTTTATTATTCAACTTTGGTATACTGTAATAGTTTATTGCTTTTACAATCTGTTGTTGCACATCATATTGTCATAGTTTCCACAAGTCCAGTATTTGCTGCGAGTGGTTTTTACTTTCTACCTTTTCTATTATGTGGTCTATCTTCCCCTGCTCATTTATCAAAAACGTAGTACGTAGCACGCCCATGTACTCTTTACCCATAAATTTCTTCAACGCCCACACACCATAATCGTTCATCATTTTCTGTTCAGTATCTACTAGTAGTGTAAATGGTAGATTAAACTTAGTCTCAAACTTTTTATGGCTCTTTTCGTCGTCAGGGCTCACGCCTAGCACTACTATTCCCTTTTCAGTTAGTTGGTCATAGTTGTCTCTCAGGTTACATGCTTGTTTGGTGCATGTTTCGGTGTTGTCCTTTGGGTAGAAGTATAGAACCACCTTTTTGCCTTTGTACTGGCTCAGTGTGTGTGTTATTTCATTCTGATCTTTAGCTTTAAATGCTGGTGCTTTATCTTTCTCCTTAAGTATCATATTTTTCGCTTTGTCTAATGTTAAAGTTGCTAAGTTAGCTGCATGTCTACCATTTATCTATCGTTACATGTTATACCCAAATAAGCGTCACAACAAAGTGTATATATATGGATATATGTATGATGCAATTGCTGTTAACATTTACCCAAAAACAATTTTACAATTGCTTATCATATTAAGTAAACTAAGTTAATTTAGTAACTTTGTCATGCATTTTTGTGATTTGTATCAGGCAATATTAAATGCCATTTGTAGATACAGAAAAGCTATCCCCTTAATCCAATAATTGAATGGGCAATATTTCTGATAAAGAACATTTAAGGCTCGCAGCTTTAAAGAGTTATGATATCCTCGACTCAATTCCTGATGACGAGTTCGACCGACTCACAGAGTTGGCAGCTCTTATTTGCCATACTCCCATTTCCCTGATTTCGCTTTTAGACGAAGAACGTCAGTGGTTCAAGTCTAACACTGGACTTGATGTAAGAGAAACACCCCGCAACATTGCCTTTTGCAATGTTGCAATTCAAGGCAATGATATCTTTGAAGTAGAAAATGCACTTACAGATCATCGATTTGTAAACAACCCTTTAGTTACCGGCAATCCTGATATCAGGCATTACTGCGGCTGTCCGCTTATAGATGCCAATGGGTATGCTTTGGGTACTATATGTGTCATAAATAGTGTGCCCGGCAAGCTCAGCGAGGAGCAGAGACAAGCAATGAAATTGATTGCTGCTCAGGTTATGAAGCTGATTGAAGATTTTAGTCACAAGCAAAACCTGAAGCAGTTTGAAAGACTGTTTACATTCTCCACAGACAGCATTTGTATCACTAATAAAGTAGGAATACTTAAAAAAAGCAATCCTGCTTTTGGCGCTATGGTAGGTATTACAAATACCGTCAACATGGGAAATGTAAATTTTCTAGATTTCGTTTGTCCAGATGATGTGTCACTTGTTACTAACGAATTGCAAAAACACACTGCAGCCTCAGAATCTCCCGAACCAGGCAATTTCACTTGTCGCTATTGCATCTCCGACAATTCTTATAGGCTTATTAACTGGTCTATGAATTATATTGTCGAAACTGAATGTGTATTTCTCATCGGTCGAGATATTACAGAGCAAAAACTACAGGAGCAAATCGTATTAAATGCAGAACAGAAATTTAAAGCATTCTACGAAAACTCTCAAGGGTTGATGTACATGCACGATATGAATGGTAGATTATTTAGTGTCAACAATGCCTGTGCGCAGAGCCTGGGTTATACCATCGATGAGTTGCTGGAACTGACACTTTACGACATCATAGCACCTCAGTACCACGATGCATTAAATACTTATTTCAAATTTATAACACTTCATGGTCGCGCCAATAATTTCACCCACACGCTGCACAGCAATGGCTCAGAGCGCATATGGCTCTACAACAATGTCGTAGAGCGAAATCAGGACGGAACAGCGTATGTAATCGGAAACGCACTAGACATCACCGAAAGACATAAACTGGAAAAAGAATACAAAAGGCTCAATGATAGGTTAGAACAAACTAACTCTATTGCTCGTATAGGCTTTTGGGAGGTAGATCTGATTAGCAACAAGGTGTCATGGTCTGTTGTCACCCGGCAGATACATGGGGTAGATAGCATTTATGAGCCAGATATAGAGAATGGAATTCTTTTTTATAAGTTAGGAAGGAGCAGAGAAAAGATTTTAGTTTGCTTCAATGACGCTATTTCTAAAGGCAAATCGTGGGATGAAGAACTACAAATAGTAAACTGCAATGGTGAGGAAGTGTGGGTACGTGTGGTAGGAGATGTACATTTCCAAAACGGAAAGTGCATTAATATTTTTGGAACTTTTCAGGACATTACCAGCAGGAAAATTGCTGAACTGGAAATAGCAGCCTCCAGAAATTTAATGCAAAATGTACTTCAAGCTGCCTCAGAGGTCAGTATCATTTCTACTACCACAGAAGGTATCATTACTGTTTTTAATAAAGGTGCCGAAAAACTCACAGGCTATTCAGCATCAGAAGTTATTGGTATACACTCCCCGGCCATCATTCACCGAGCCGATGAAGTAATTGCCAGAGGTAATGAGCTTTCTATTCAGCATAACATGGAAATATCGGGCTTTCGTGTGTTTGTGCACAACCCCGAAATTATTGGCTCAGAACAAACAGAATGGACCTATGTGCGCAAAGATGGTACTGAGTTTTTAGTTTCTCTAGTAGTCACAGCTATCAGAAGTAAAGATGGCACTATCTTGGGTTATTTAGGTATTGCTACAGATATTTCCGAGCGCAAAAGGGCAGAGCAAGAATTGATCGATCAAAAAGCAAAACTTTCTGCCTTCGTGTCTCATACTCCTGCAGCAGTTGCCATGTTCGATACCGATCTGAAATACATAGCATACAGCAACACATGGCTAGAAGATTACAAACTTCCTTTTGAAGACATTACAGGTATTTCGCACTATGATATTTTCCCGAATATTGGTAGTGAATGGAAGCAAATTCATCAACGTTGTTTGAAAGGGGAGGTTATTCGTAATGAAGAAGATGTGTGGCGTCCTCTAGGTTGGGATCACGATCAGTATTTACGCTGGGAGGTACGCCCATGGTTCCGACACGATAATACTATTGGTGGTATCATGATGATGACTCAAGATATTACTGATGTTTGCTTGCAACGCGAAGAACTTAGAAATGCCAAGGTGGTAGCAGAGCAAGCCAGTAAAGCAAAATCAGAGTTCTTGTCTAATATGAGTCACGAAATTCGTACACCACTCAACGGAGTAATAGGATTTACAGACCTCATACTCAAAACCCAGCTAACCGAAACCCAGCACCATTACCTCACTATTGTCAATCAGTCTGCCAATGGATTATTATCTATCATTAACGACATTCTCGACTTCTCTAAAATAGAAGCAGGCAAACTGGAGTTGGACATTACCAAGTGCAACCTCTACGAATTAACTGCTCAGGCAATAGATATCATTAGTTATCAGGTGCAAAATAAGGGCCTCGAAATGCTGCTCAATGTAGCTACTGATTTACCCGGATACTTATGGACAGATAACATAAGACTGAAACAAGTACTCGTAAATCTACTGGGTAACTCTATGAAGTTTACCGAAAAAGGAGAAATTGAATTAAAAGTGGTTCAATTGCCCATCCTCCCAGACAGAGATGGTAAAATAGTAATAAGGTTTGAAGTAAGAGATACCGGTATAGGTATTCCCAGAGATAAACAAGAGAAAATATTTGAAGCTTTCTCTCAAGAAGATGCATCTACCACCCGCAAGTACGGAGGCACTGGGCTGGGGCTTACCATATCTAATCGTTTATTACGGCTCATGGGTAGCAAGTTACAATTGATTAGTGCCCCAGGTGAAGGAAGTACGTTTTTCTTTGATATACGTGTGCGCACAGAGTATGGTGGCATAGAAGCGCCACATGCCATTACTACCATCAAAAAGGTATTGATAGTCGACGACAACGACCACAATCGTACCATACTGAAACACACGCTGGAATATAACGAAATACTGACCGATGAAGCTAAAAATGGCTTTGATGCTATGCAACTTTTGGCTGGTGGAGCAAAGTATGATGTAATATTGATGGACTATCACATGCCCTACATGGATGGACTGGAAACCATTAAAAGAATAAGAGAGTCTTTCGGAAAACAAGGGGAAGATCAAAGTTTTATTTTGCTTCACAGCTCTTCCGATGACGAGATTATCATTAAGGCATGTCGCGAGTTACATATTGAACACAGACTACTGAAACCAATAAAATTTCATGAAATATATGATCTGTTGTCCAAAACAACTATTAAAGCTAGTAGAGTAGAGCTATTAGTTAAGACAAAGCATGTCAGCAAAAAGACTGCTCTCCGTGTAATGGTTGTGGAAGACAATCCTATCAATATGCTCTTGGCAAAAGCTATCATAAAGAAAATAGTACCAGATTCTATTATTACAGAGGTAACAAATGGCCAGGATGCTGTAACTCAATGCACATCACAGATGCCAGATATTATATTTATGGATGTACTGATGCCGCTCATGAATGGATACGATGCTACAAGATTGATTAGAGAAAAACATCCGCTCAACCGAATTCCTATTATAGCTCTTACTGCTGGGGTAGTGCAGGGCGAAAAAGAAAAATGTATGGAAGCTGGTATGGATGGTTTTGTATCAAAACCTTTCGTCGAAGAAGATTTATTGCCTATTTTTAACTCCTTGGAAAATTTAACTATTACAAATACTGCACCAGTTGCTGGTAAAGCTACTGTCCCAGAAGTGCAATTTAGTGTCGCTAACCTCGCAGAGACTTTAGGTATAGACACTTCTGACACTGAATCTATTAAGCAGACACTGGATGTGATAATAGAAGAAATGGAACGGTCAAAATCTCATTTGCTTTCAGAGGATGTTTTGGGCAACATCAAGCAAATCAATCATGCTGGCCATAAGTTATATGGTTCAGCATCATTGTTAGGCTTGCATGCTCTCGCCAAAATGTCAAGACAACTCGAATATTTCGTAATAGACGACGAAAATGCAGGTGTACTATCGGCACTTATTACAGATGCCGTTGCCGAAATTGACGGTTGTCTCATTGCAGTTCGCGATAGCTACCCAGTTAGTTAATGGTCATTATTAGTTTAGGAACGTTGAATAAGTAAAGTGTACAGGGTTGAATTTATTTATTCATCGTTCCTAAGGTATATTTGCCGTCATCATCTACACCCATATAGCTAAATGAGTACACCAGCCCACAGATATTTTGTCATAAACAAACCCTGGAACATGGTGTCTCAGTTTGTGAGCAAAGAACCCGTAGGTTTGCTGGGCGATCTCGATTTCCACTTTCCCGAAGGCATACACGCCATAGGCAGGCTCGACAGCTTATCCGAAGGATTACTGATACTCACCACCAACAAAAAAGTAACAAAACTACTTTTTCAGGGCAAGACCCCTCACAGGCGCACCTATCTAGTAAGGGTCAAAAACAAAGTAACCCCCGAAGGGCTGGAAAAATTAAGGACTGGGGTAGATATAATAGTGAAAGAAGGTGCCACCTACACTACACCTCCCTGCGAGGTGCACATACTAGACACACCACCTCCTTTTCCCCCGCACCAGCTCGAACTAAGAGATTTTGTCCCTCATACTTGGCTCTCTATTTCACTTTACGAGGGCAAGTTTCATCAGGTACGCAAGATGGTCAGTGCCATCAATCACCCCTGCAAGCGGCTAGTCAGAGTATCTATCGAAGACCTACTCCTCGGCGACCTCCCTCCCGGCCACGTGCGAGAAATAGAAGAAGATACCTTCTTCAGATTACTGAAAATAGACGATTGGCGATAATCAAATAACCCAAATTTCTAAAAAACATAGGCGAACCCCCCAAAAGGTCCGCCTATGTTTTACTTTATTCCTTATTTCGTTACACTACTTATTTCATACCCGTACCTATGTTCATTTTCATACTGCTCTTTTTCAGGTCATGCAGTATGTTCACTGTTTCGGCTATGTATATGTCCTTGCCCAGTGCCTTTAGCCATTCTTTGTTTTTGGCTACAGATGCACTGTCTATGTTTATTTTAGCCATGTCGGCAGGTGCATTGGTCATATCCAGTGCAGTTGCATTTTTTTGCAGTTCTTCCAGCTTTTTAGAAGTTGCATTTATTTCCTCTTGTTCTTTTTTGTACTTATCCACATTCAGCGACACTTTGTTGTCGTCTCTTTTCTTCCGTATCAGTTTAGCATTGTCGCTTATTAGCTTAAAGGTAGGATTAGCATTTATCCTGTTATTGCTCATTGCCACTAGCTGATTCAGATTAGGTATGCTATTAGTGGGTTTGTAGTTCACAGCAGGTATTTCATCCCATGCCAGTGCCGATTTATTATGTCTTTCGCCCAGTTCTTCATCATCATATCCGTCATAGGGGTCGGGCATATCTACATGTGGTTTCACGCCTTTCAGTTGGGTCGATCCACCATTCACTCTATAAAACTTCTCCATCGTCAGTTTCAGTGCACCTATCGATGCATTTTGTCCGCTCGTAGTATCGTTCATCATGTTCAGGCGGGTCATTGGGTCTATCATATCATCCAGCGACACCATTTTCTGCACCGTACCTTTGCCATAAGTGGTTGAACCCACTATTATAGCGCGGTTGTGGTCTTGCAGCACCGCCGCCAGTATCTCCGATGCCGATGCACTGTTCTGATTCACCATTATAGCCAGTGGGCCACTATACATCGCTGTATCGTATGGGCGCGAGCGGAGCACATTCGGGTTAGATCTGCCGCTTTTCACTTGCACCACAGGGCCTTTACCTAGGAAAATACCAGCCATATCCACCACATCACCCAGCGATCCACCACCATTATAGCGCAGATCCAGTATGATACCCGTCACACCAGCATCCTTTAGTTTTTGCACCTCTATAGCCACATCCTTGCTACACGTTCTGCCACTAGTGTGGTTAAAGTCCGCATAAAACTCCGGCAGATATATAAACCCTATTGGTCCTTCTTTACTGTTGATGATGGCCGATTTTGCAAACGTTTCCTCTATCTCCACCACACCTCTTTTTATAGGTATCACCTTCACCGCACCATCCTTGCTTTTTACGGTCAGGCGCACTTCTGTGCCCTTCTCACCCCTTATCAGTTTCACCACATCATCTAGCTCATACCCCGATATATCTACCGGCTCTTTGTCGCCCTGTGCCACCTTCATTATTTCATCACCTTCTTTCAGGTCACCTTGCTTCCACGATGGGCTACCAGTTATTATCGATGCCACTATCGTTTTATCGTCCACTGGGCTCAGTCTCGCACCTATACCCATAAAGCTACCACTCATACGCTCATCAAACGCACTCTTCTCCACCGGCGGAAAATATGAAGTATGTGGGTCGTGCGATTCTGTCAATTTGTTCACATAAAACGTAAACCGCTCATCATCCTTTATCTTTTTCAGTCGCTTCATGTATCGTTGGTTACTCTTCAGCACATCTTCTCTGGCTTTTATTTCCAGTTCAGCATCTGTCTTCAGCACCACGTTTGCCGAGTCTTTATTCTCTTTTTTCTTGTCCTGATCTGTTTTTAGGTCTATATACTTCACCAGCGATCTGTATTTCAGGTGTTTTCTCCACCTTTCTTCCAGTTCCTTTTCGCTCGCAGCATATTCTATTTTGTCGGCAGTCAGTTGCAGCACCTCATCAGTGGTGTAGCTAAATGGCTGTTTCAATATCTCTTCATATAGTTTTTCCGATGCCGCCATCCTGCGCAGATATATGGCCTCCAGTGTATCAAAAAACTCACTGCTATTCACCTTCACCTGGTCATCTATCAGGTATTCATACTTTTTTAGTTTGTTGATGTCCTGCTGCGTAAAGTAAAGCTTCTCCCCGTCAAATGAACTTATAGTAGCCTTATATACCCTTGCCGAGAAGCTATCATCTATTGGTCTAGCCTCATAGTGTCCTGCCTGTATCGTCTTCATCACAGTTTCTATCACCAGTGCCCTCCGCTCATACGACGATCTCCCACCGGCCTTTACATACCTGAACGAGAAAAATGCCGCCAATGCACCAGCCACCAGTAACGGAATCAAAATTTTATTCTTCATGAATTGCAACATATAGATTATGTATAGTCATAACAAATGTAGGTCAAATGCTGTTAATAAAAGTATAATCAAAAACCCACCATCTCGTTAAAAAACGTATCCACACATCAATACTTTTTATGCCTCCAGCAGCGGTACTCCTAGCAGCGGACATTGTGTCACTCACTTCTACTAGCGGGGCAGTGAGCGGCTTTGAATAGTGTTTCAAACAGCAACTATATTCACAATGAATGGTCAATCTAAAATAATATATAAATTATTCAAACAAGTAAGCTAATTTTACACTTTATCTTACAGTTTTCACACTATCACTTTTACATACCATGAAACACATTCTCACACTTCTATCCATCTTATTAATCATCGGCACAGCTCACGCCCAAGCCCCCCAAGGCATTCCCTACCAGGCAGCCGCCCGCAGCAGCACCGGTGCAGTATTAGCAAGCACCCCCATCTCAGTTCGCTTCACCATTCGCGACAGCATAGCCACTGGTGCCATGAAATACCGCGAAACACACACAGTCACAACCGATGCCAATGGCATGTTCTCGCTCGTCATAGGGCAAGGCACACCCGTTTCTGGCACATTTGCAGCTATCAATTGGGGTGCCAATGCCAAATTTCAACAAATAGAGATGGACCCTGCTGGTGGGTCTTCCTATACAGACATGGGTACTCAGCAGATGTTGAGCGTACCATATGCTTTAAATTCAGCTTCATTAAAATTAACGGTTAGTGCTACTGGGGATACACTTTACAGTGGTGGAGGGAATTACGTAGTAATACCTGGCATCAGTGCTGCAAACTGCACAGTTCCCAGCGTAGGTAGTATAACTGGTACAGCATCCGTATGCATGGGTAACACTACTACACTTAGCAATGTCACTACCGGAGGTGTATGGAGTAGTGCTGCTACTGGTGTAGCTACTGTAGGTAGTACAGGTATTGTTAGTGGAGTATCTTCTGGTATTGCTACAATCAGTTATACAGTTACCAATAGTTGCGGCAGTAACTTTACCACCCGTATAGTAACAGTTAATCCTTTACCATTAGCAGGTACCATCACCGGTACATCAAATGTAACAGTAGGTAGCACCACAACTTTTAGCAATGCTGTTATAGGCGGCACTTGGAGCAGTAGTGCTACTGGCGTAGCCATCGTAGGCAGCACAGGTGTGGTAAGTGGTTTAGCAGCAGGCACTACTACCATTAGCTATACGGTTAACAATAGTTGTGGTAGTACATCAGCAACATTGGTACTTACAGTAAATTCATTGACTATAGGAGCCACTTACGGTGGTGGCAAGATAGCCTACATTTTACAGCCAGGTGACCCAGGCTATATAGTAGGAGAAATACATGGTTTAATTGCAGCACCAATTGATCAAGGTACTACTATAAAGTGGGGCTGTTATGCCACTGTAGTAGGTGGAACATCTACTGCTTTGGGTACAGGAGCTGCTAATACGGTTATAATTTCTGCTGCTTGTGGATCAGGAACACCTGCTAGAATATGTGCCGATCTTGTATTCGATGGTTATAGCGACTGGTATTTGCCAAGTAGGGTTGAGTTGCAAAAATTACATATTAACAGAATTTATATTGGCGGATTTACCACCGGAAACTATTGGAGTAGTAGTGAGTACCCTCCTGAATTTGGCTCTCCTGCTTACTATGCATGGGCTATGTCTTTTGTCGGTGGTATACCCTCAAACTATTCCAAGAACACGTCCGATTTCTTTGTGCGTGCCGTTCGTTCTTTTTGATTATTTGTATGAAGTATTATTTTCTTTAATTCAGGAAAGTAGATTGATATATTATAAATATTTGTCAGTCAACTTTCATAAGTATTACACCATTTCCCCAGCATTCAAAGCAAATGCCATCTGAGTAATAATGATATTGCGAAATATATCCACTGCCGCTGCATTTGTGGCAAACTTCGGCAATATACAATTGCTCTCCTTGTTGAGAAAATACTGGTATAGTCATATCTTCATGAGTCTGTTTATGGCATTTCATACATAGTGAGGTTAATGCTTCATTAGGATATTCCCATGGTTTATGGTTGTTGATATAATATTTGTGGTGTATGTTGTGGTCAATTAAAGAAGTTCCATCAACTACTTCTTCTGCAAAACACAGGAAATTGTATCCTATTCTTTGTGCGAAATGTAATTTTTCAATACTAAAGGGTATGTTGTCGTTCCCAATATATTCAAGGTCGTAATGCCATCCTTTATTATAGCAATGTAACGAATTGTAGCCTTTACCACTTACTTGATAGCCTTCTTTTTTGAAGTCTGTATAGTTCTTAATGCCAAATTTTTTAAATAAACCCCGTAAAGCTGGTCGTTCAATGCCGCATTTAGTACATTGGAAATTATCTCTTTCTAATATCTCTTGTCTTTTTGCTATCCACAATGGGTCTTTTAAATCGTCTTTATAAGCCATAGCCATAGATTTATAGTGAAAACAATAAGAATTAAGAAAACCAGAATAAATTAATTGGAATCGTTAGCAAGATAACGAATAGTTGTTTTACAATTTATAAAAACAATAATGCGCTCTTTCTGTTTTTTCTTCATATTACCACGGTTTTCCTCATAGTAATTTAACGGGTCTGTATAATATTTTCTAGAATTGAAGAATATGTTAATTATTTAAAACTTTCATCAATTTGGCAAAAATATATTTCTGTTCCCTTACATATTCCCCAAAAATCGCAATATAAATGACCTAAGTCATTAATAATTAATTGACTCTTTCTCTGTATCGAGACTATAGTGCTTTTATGGTTTTCGTAGATTTCTTTTGGTAATGTTACGATTTCTATATTGCTCGGATATATAGTTGGGTCATGTGGTGTTTTTGATATTTTTTGTACAAATGCGAATTCTTTCGCAGACAGAACGTGGATTTTATTCATATGCATAGACTGCTATTTTAATTATTGCTAAGTTACACCTTTGAATGACCACATAATCAAGAATGAATAACATGAAAACAAAAGAGCTATAAATCACAACTTTCCGCCGCTGTTGGTCTTATTTTCTGACCGACAGCCTCGAGCAGGGCACGCATACACGGAGTTCAGTCTAAGTGAAGTATACATCTTAGGTTGATGTAGCATCGCCAACACCCTTTTAAAAGCATTATCAGTAAATTACATTGTCAAATAATCAGACTTATTCATTTTCAGTAACTTTGTACAAAATTTAATGCTATGGATGTCAGGTTTACTTTGTCTATAGACGACGACATAATAAAAAAAGCAAAAGAATTTGCTAAAAAAAACAATACATCACTATCCCAATTGATAGAAAATTACCTGTCAGAGGTTACAACTAAAGACACACACAATAACGCTATTGAAATATCCCCTCTTGTTAAAAGCTTATCAGGAGTGTTAGATCTTCCTCAAAATTTCAACTACAAAAAAGACATCTCCAAACACTTGCAAGAAAAATATAAATAATGACCAGCATTTTCGTTGATACAGACGTTATACTAGATCTGCTCTTGCAAAGGCAATCCTTTTACATTCATGCTGCACAGTTGTTTACATTAGCAGATAAAGGACAGATAACTATTAATATTTCTTCACTTAGTTTCAGCAATCTTCACTACCTACTCTCCAAGCAATATAATAGAGCAGAAAGCAGACGAATTCTTAGCCAGCTAAAAACATTAGTAGTCGTTTTAGCTGTTGATGATAAAGTAATTTCTTTAGCATTGAATTCAGATTTCACCGATTTTGAAGATGCAATACAATATTTTACAGCCATCAACAACAATATACCTATCCTCATTACCAGAAATTTAAAAGATTATAAAACAGCTACTATCCCTGTGCTATCTCCATCCTCATTCCTTAGCTAGGGATATCCAGTCTTTCCGCCGCTGTTGGTCTTATTTTCTGACCGACAGCCTCGTGCAGGGTACACAAACACGGAGTTCAGTCTCCCCGTTTGCCGTAGGTTGTACCTACATCAGGCACGTTGTCGGTTTCCGACCGATGTTAAAAATACATTATTCGCCAGTACAATTCCGCCGTTGTTGGTCTTATTTTCTGACCGACAGCCACATCTGGTCGAGGCATCTCGCCTCGTACTCACTTACTGTCAGCGTCACGCTGACT
>CAZRPA010000015.1:0-44415 GCA_964601855.1 uncultured Flavipsychrobacter sp.
AGGTTGTCTTTTTTCTTCTCCTTCAATATGGGTGTGTACATCAATAAAACCGGGTGCTACCATAAGGCCTGCAGCATCAATGGTTTTGGGGGCCGTCCATTTACCCAGTTTACCTACAGCCACAATTTTGTTGGTTGTGCGGTCTATAGCTACTATTGATGGTTCGTCTACTACTACCTGATCGTTGTGTATTATTAAAGTATTGGCTGTGCCAAGATCTATTGCAATTTCTTGTGTCAGAAATTTAAAAAAGCCCAGAAAACTCATTGTGGCGTTATTTAATTGTATTCAAAAAAGTCGGAAAATTATTTAGAAGGCACATATAAAATGTACCGAACTGCAAAATTATGTAATTATTTATGCCCAATCGGGTAATTTATGTTTCATCTGAATATTTTATTGAAACGTCGGTTTTTACTACTTTTATGAGTAGTAGCAAATTACACATAAAAATGAATATTTTATATGGGCGGACACTAACAGCTGTGCAAAAAGGATAGGAACAACAGATGTATTTGAATTTGTTAATTTATTGAAAATCGAACTTCTGGATAGTGTTGGGTATGTAATGAACCGGTACATTGCGTTAGATTACATTTGCGAATTTGCAACAATATTTGTGAATGAGAAGATTTGTCTTCTACAATAAAATGGTTGCTCCATTTGTCTGAAGAGTTCATTTATTGTTAACTTTAGTCAACAAGCTATCTTGTTTTTTTATACTTTTGCACCTCGGGCGCTGAGCCCGATTTCTATATCTGCTCACCGCGCTGTTGTTTATATTTTTTTACATATTATCTTCTGCTAATGCCGCGTGATTTTTCTATTAAAAGTGTATTAATTATTGGTTCTGGGCCTATTGTAATTGGGCAAGCATGTGAGTTTGACTATTCGGGGTCTCAAGCTGCCAGAAGTCTTCGTGAAGAAGGAATTGAGGTAATACTTATCAATTCGAACCCCGCAACCATCATGACCGATCCTATAATGGCGGACAGGGTTTACCTTTTGCCCTTAACGGTAGAAAGTCTGGAACAAATACTAGAGGAGAATAATATAGATGCTGTGTTGCCAACTATGGGTGGCCAAACGGCCCTGAATTTGGCTAAAGAAGCGGACGAGCTAGGGATATGGGAGAAGTATAATGTGCGACTGATAGGAGTAGACATAAAAGCTATAGACAAGGCTGAAGACAGAGAGTTATTTAGGAAGTGGATGATAGAACTGGGAGTACCTGTAGCGACAGCCCGTACAGCAAACTCACTACTAGAAGGGAAAGAATTTGCACAAGAAATTGGTATTCCACTAGTAATAAGACCATCCTTTACATTGGGTGGCTCTGGAGGTAGTATAGTAAGGCATAAAGAAGAGCTAGATTCGGCATTGGATAGGGGATTGTCCGCATCGCCGATACACGAGGTACTGGTAGAAAAAGCAGTACTGGGCTGGAAAGAATTTGAACTGGAGTTGCTACGCGATATGAATGATAATGTGGTTATCATTTGCACAGTAGAGAATTTTGACCCAATGGGCATACATACTGGAGATAGTATAACTGTAGCGCCAGCAATGACCCTAAGCGATACTGCTTTTCAGCTGATGCGTAACACTGCTATAAAAATGATGCGCGATCTTGGCAATTTTGCTGGTGGCTGCAATGTGCAGTTTGCGCTAAACCCTGAAACAGAAGAGATAATAACTGTAGAAATAAACCCAAGAGTGAGCCGGTCGTCAGCATTGGCGTCGAAAGCTACTGGATACCCAATAGCGAAGATAGCAGCAAAACTAGCTATAGGGTATAATCTAGACGAACTGAGCAATCAGATAACACAAACAACATCTGCCTACTTTGAGCCAGCACTTGACTACGTGATAGTGAAAATGCCTCGTTGGAACTTTGACAAATTCAAAGGAGCTGACGATACGCTGGGTTTTCAGATGAAGTCGGTAGGTGAAGTAATGGCAATAGGCAGGACATTTCCTGAGGCATTGCAAAAGGCATGTCAGAGTTTGGAAAATAATGCAACTGGTTTATCATTCATCAGTACTAGCAGACTGAGACCAGAAGAGCTCATAGATACCCTGAAGCGACCTACTTGGGACCGTATCTTTCGCATAAAAGAAGCGATGGCTGCAGGGGTATCTATCAAAACAATAAGAGAGTTGACCCAAATAGACAGATGGTTTCTGTATCAGATACAAGACATAGTGAATCTGGAAAATGAAATTAAAAAGCACAAACATCTGCATCAGTTGCCCAAAGACCTAATGAGTAGTGCTAAACAAATGGGTTTTGGCGACGAGCAAATTGCAAATCTGCTGAATGACTGTACGGATGAAGAAGTATATGAATACAGAAAGTCATTGGGAATAACTAGAGTTTTCAAGATGGTGGATACTTGTAGTGCAGAGTTTGAAGCAAAAACACCCTACTACTACAGTACTTTTGAAAATAAGCCTGAAAATAACACAGGAATAAGTTTGACCAATGAAAGCATAAGAACTGATAAAAAGAAAATTATTGTATTGGGTTCGGGTCCGAACAGAATAGGTCAGGGGATAGAATTTGATTATTGCTGTACGCATGGGCTATTGGCGATAAGAGAATGTGGATATGAGTCTATAATGGTAAACTGCAACCCTGAAACGGTATCAACAGACTTTGATATAGCAGACAAGCTATACTTTGAGCCTGTGTACTGGGAGCACCTTTGGGAAATAATAGAACATGAGCAGCCAGAAGGTGTAATAGTGCAACTGGGAGGACAGACCGCACTGAAACTAGCAAGAAGGCTGCATGAAAAAGGAATAAAAATCATAGGCACTTCTTTTGACAATATGGATATTGCTGAAGACCGCGGACGATTCAGCGATACACTGAAAGAACTGAATATACCTTACCCAAGATATGGTACCGCCTATACTACTGATGAGGCAATAGAAGTAGCCAAAGAAGTAGGGTATCCGGTATTGGTGCGCCCATCGTATGTGCTGGGAGGTCAGCGTATGCGCATAGTGATAAATGATGAAGAGCTGGAGAAAAGTGTGGTAAGCCTGCTGAAACACCTGCCCGGCAACAAAATACTGATTGATCACTTTCTGGACAGATGCCAAGAGGCTGAGGTAGATGCAATATGTGATGGAGAAGAGGTGCACATAATGGGTATAATGGAGCACATAGAACCAGCAGGTATACACAGTGGTGACAGCCATGCACTGCTGCCCGTGTTTAACCTAGGGCCATTAGTAGTAGAGGAAATGGCTGACATAGCTAAAAAAATAGCCCTGAGCCTAAATGTAAAGGGGCTGATAAATATACAGTATGCCATAAAAGACAACAAAGTATATGTAATAGAAGCTAACCCAAGAGCTAGCCGAACAACACCGTTTATAGCCAAAGCCTATAACATACCCTACCTGAACATAGCGACCAAGGTGATGATGGGCGAAAAGAAACTAAAGGACTTTGTGATAGAGAAAAAGCTAGAAGGGTTTGCAGTAAAGGAGCCAATATTCAGTTTCAACAAGTTTCCGAATGTGAATAAAGAGCTGGGACCAGAAATGAAAAGCACCGGAGAAGCGATAAGGTTTATTAAAAACCTGAGAGATCCTTGGTTCAGACAACTGTACAAAGAACGTAGTATGCACCTAAGCAAATAAGAAATACGGTATAATATCATATATTGCACTCTTATTAACTGTATGGCAAATAAATCGGTAGTAAAAACGGTGTTTCTCGTTTTTTCGCTTATGCTAATTGTTTTTTCCCGGACTGGTGCACAGATAAGTCTGAACAGCACAAGTTTTGCCACAGTTGGCACTGGTGTAGATAGCCTGAGGGTATCACTACACAGTGCAGTGTTGCCGGTGCTACCTGCTGCTACTGTAGAAACGTGGGATATGACTGCGATAGTAGATTCATTGCCTTACTTCTGGCATGCACGTGTAAACAGCTCCTTTTATCAGTATGCAGATAGCAATGAGTATTCGTTAGGAGCATACAGGTATGAGGGAAATGCAGGCGTTAATATTTCTGGCGGTGGAATTATAGAACCAGAAGTTGAGGTTAAAAAAAGAGAGTACAACTTAGCTACTTTAACTATTGATCCATTTGATACTCTATTCATCCCTGGACAAACTGTGGCAAACAGCACTCCGCTGATACATGTAGGGTTTCCGGCTACGTACAATAGTGTATGGCAGAGCAACTATAGCAACAGTACTACTTATGAGTTGACAGTAGCTATGTTTTCGTATGTGCATAAACCTTTTGTGCGGCGTAGATATGTACAACGCAGAGATACCGTGAAGGGATGGGGGAAAATGAAGGTGAGAAATGCAGCGGGGTTTTCGTCTGATTACTTTGATGTGCTTCAGATATTCAGTACGACTATTACTACCGATAGTTTTTTTACAGATGGTGTGCCTGCAGTGCCCAGTGTAGTAACTATGTTTAGTCTGGAACAGGGTAAAAAAGACACGTCTTATGTACAACGGTATTACAGAGCACAAGAGGTATCACCATTGGCGACCATAGTGTATCGAGATGCGGGCTATACACAGCCCATAAAAGCTACTACTCACATACAAAGGCTGAAAGTAGCCAGTGTAGACAAAGTAACAGACAAAGAGACACCTGTAATATATCCTAACCCTACGAGTGATGGATGTATCTACTTAGCGAATCTTCCTACTATAGGCAAGTGTAGCTATATACTAACAGATGTAAAAGGCAATCAAATATGCAGTGGAGTAATTAATAAAAATGAAACGCCCAACAGATTAGTGCTTCCAGAATGGTTGAGTAATGGTATATACTTACTGAACGTAAGTAATGATCATAAACCAATAGGCAAATACAGCGTTCGTATAAATTAGTAACACCTACCCTAACAAACCCCTTAACTATTCTGTTTCATGACCGTACCAAATACAGCATTTAAGGCAGGAGCGAGGGTGGCTTTGTGGGCAATGGTGGGGCTGCTGGTGCTTTCAGGTATTTTCTATAGGGAGAAGGTGCTTTTTGGTGATGGGTCTTACCTATTGTTCAACATAATAAATAAAGGCAAACTGGAAGTACAATGGGGTAGATATGGCTCTGTTGTAAGTCAGTTTTTACCATACTTGGCTGTGAAGCTAAGTTTACCAATACGTATTGTAGGGCTGTTGTATGCTGTGGGGTTTAATGCATTTTACTTGCTGGCAACTGCTATATGCTACTGGTGCCGGCAATATGCATTGGCGATACTTGCGGCACTATATTTCACACTATTCTTTAGTGATTCTTTTTACTGGGTGAGCGAGGTGCCACAATCTGTGGGGTTTTCATTTATTACACTATCTGTATTGCTATGGTGTGAGGCGCGAAAAGTATCTGTGATAGTGATTTACCCAATGTTCTTTTTACTATCCTTCATTACTATATCTACTCATTTTGTTGCTATCATTCCATTTGTGTTTTTGTGGGTATATTTTTTACTGGGCAAGGAGCATTGGTTTTTTTCGAAACAGAGAACAATAGTACTTAGCCTATTGCTGATAGCAGTAGTTATATTCAGGTTTGTGACTGTAGGTGGGAAAGCTGGTGAAAACAGTCATTTGCACAACGTGACCCACTTCAGTATAAAGGACCTATTGTTTTCGTTTGTATCTCCTGTTGTAACTACTTTCTATTATCATTTGCTAACAATATACTGGCCAATATTGTTTGTTTTTGCTGCTGGTATGTTTTCTTTAGTAAAGAAAAAAGGTAAACACATAGCAGGGTGGACAGTACTTACTTGCGTAGGATACATCATCATTATTGGGCTTACATACGGCGATTATAAGGGTGAGTTTGCTTTGTTTCATATAGAAAGCGAATGGGGAGCACTATCTGTGGTTATGGCTGCAGCATTTGTATTTGAGTATTTGAGCCAACTGAAAACAAAAACTGTGGTAGTGCTATTGTTAGCTATTTTTGGGGTGAGGATGGGTTATATTTATAGGTCGGCGAAGGTGTTTGGTGAAAGAAATGAACTTAAGAATGTACTGCTACACAAAATGAAGGAAAAAGGTTTCTCGAAGGTAGCACTGTATGAAAACAAAAAATTGAGTGACCAATTGATCCTGGATTGGACGTTGCCAGAAGAACTAATGCTAGGCTCTGCAATGAATGGAGATCGACCTCAATTGTCGTGTAGATTTGTGAGAACTGCTGATACTGCGGCACTTATAGACCCCGCTATGTCGGATAGAGTGAGTTTTGATTTTGGATCTGTACCCAATAGCGAATTGAATGCCCATTACTTTGCGATAGACACCAGCACGCCGTATGTATTGTTGACCTACGAGGAACTGATGAAATAACAACATTTTTATAACAGGCAATGTTGATACCTTGCCGCTTAAATAATGACAAATTGATGAAAGAGAAACACCCAAAAGATACGTTTATAGTAATGTCTGAGCTGGTGCTGCCGAATGACACCAATACCCTAGGAAACTTGATGGGTGGCAGGCTAATGCACTGGATGGACATAGCGGCAGCCATTGCTGCGCAAAAACATTGTAATTGCCCGGTGGTAACTGCATCGGTAGATAATGTATCGTTTGCTAACCCAATAAAGCTGGGAAACTTACTGACTATTGAAGCAAAATTGACACGCTCATTCAATACATCAATGGAGGTGTTTTTGCGCGTATGGGGGGAAGACTTATCGGCACAGTATAAGTATTTATCGAACGAGGCATACCTGACATTTGTGGCTTTAGACCCCAATGGAAGACCAAGAAAAGTGCCTGAGCTAATACCTGAGACTGAGGAAGAGAAAAAATTCTATGATGGGGCGCTGAGACGTAGGCAGTTGAGGCTAGTGCTGGGCGGAAAAATGAAAACTGAAGATGCAGGAGAGCTGAGAGCACTGTTTGTAAAAGAGTAATGAAAAACAAAGTTTAAAAAATCAGAATAGCATGTTGATAGACCGTACAGTTGCCCCTGCGATGCATGATGCAGTGGAGTTTGATTATAAATTGCCTGGAATAAATAAAGAAATACTAGATAATGGTTTGCCCCTTTACTGGCTGAATGCTGGGGTACAAGATGTGGTGCAAATAGACTGGATTTTTCCGGCAGGGTTGTGGTACGAACAAAAACCATCTGTAGCGCATGCTGTAGCAGGACTATTGAAAAGTGGAACATCGAAATATACCTCCGTGCAAATACATGAAGCATTGGAGTTTTATGGTGCACAACTGAAGGTGGCTGCAGGTAATGACTATGCAACTGTGACACTATATACCCTCAACAAACACTTGCCTTCGTTGCTGCCAATGGTGTATGAATTGCTCACAGACAGCACTCTGCCAGAGCACGAAATAGCTATAAATAAGCGCAACGCAATAGATAAACTACTAGTAAATCTGAGACAATGTGAGTTTGTAGCGAACCAACAAATAGATGCACTACTGTTTGGTGAGGAGCACCCGTATGGTAGGTATACAAGGAAAGAAAAAATAGAGGCACTGACGAGAAAAGATTTGCTGACATTTTACAGCAACAACTACAACCTTGCCAACGTACGGATGTTTATGGGCGGTAAGGCTGGTGCTGAAGAGGTGAAATGTCTGAACGAAGTGTTTGGTAAGGCTGTGATAACTGCTGCACCTGTGGCAGTGCCGAAGTATGAGTTAGCGACATCGGCACAGCGAGTGCATAGATTAAATAATGACGAAGCTGGTGTACAGGGAGCAATAAGAGTGGGGAGATTGTTTCCTAATAGACATCATCCTGATTACACGCCTATGGTAGTGCTAAACACACTCTTTGGTGGATATTTCGGGTCGAGACTGATGAGCAATATAAGAGAGGATAAGGGTTATACTTATGGTATATATAGCTCTGTGACACCAGAAGTGAGTGGCGGATCGATGGTGATACACACAGAAACAGGCACAGGTGTGATAGACAATGCAATAAAAGAGATATACCACGAAATGGAAACCCTTTGTAATGAAGAGGTTTCAGAAGAGGAATTGCTTCTTGTGAAGAACTATTTATTGGGTGGGCTACTTGGTGATTTGGATGGTCCGTTCTCTATTTTGCAACGTTGGCGGTCATTGATACTGAATGGTTTTGACGAAAACTACTTCAATAACAATGTGGAGATATATAAAACTATAACGCCAGCAACAATCCAAGCGCTTGCTAGAAAATACTATAACCGTGCTGACTTTATAGAAGTTGTGGTGATATAGACTACATTTTGGTTACTAGCGAAAAAGCCTCTTTATCTGAAAATAAAGAGGCTTTTTCGCTAGAAGAAACTTACTATTTATATCTTCCAAATACGCCATAAACCAAGAAAATAGACAACAAGGCAATACCAGCAATAGCTAGCCACAAGAAAGAGATGACCTTTTTGTAATTTTTATTGGCTGCTTTTATGCTTGTTAGTTCGTTGATATTGTTGAGGATGTTTTCCATGCGAGAAAAGGCTGTTTCGCCTTTTATAACATAGTCGTAAGCACCATGCTTCATGCTTTCGATAGCTACTTCCAGCTTATCTTGACCAGAGAGCATTATTACTTGAGCATTTGGCTTTAACTGCTTCATTTTTTTGAGCACTTCTACTCCATTTTGAGCATCTGGCAAATGGGAGTTGAGGTGAAAATCAAGTACAATTACTTCAGGATCAAGATGCATGTCTTGCAACGCACTTTCGCCACTTTCGTAGGTTTTGATTTGATACTGAAAGCGTTCTGATATGTAATCCTTCAGCATTTCGTTTTGTATAGGTTCATCATCCACCAGGAAAATGTACCCTTTACTTTGTTCTGTTGCCATATTGGGTGGTTCAATTATTTAGAAAAGTAATTTGATTTTCTTAAAGTTCAAAATAAGAAAGTAGAAAAAACATGCTCGTGCCTCAAAATGTTGAAGAATTCGTTAGTAATTAGTTGTTTTTTAACTCACTGAAAGCCTTGTTACACAATAGATTTAGATTGCGAATAAGTATGGGAAGCGTTCCAAAATGTGCTGCTTCACCTGCGCTTTGCTCAATCATAAAAATTTTGCTTACCTCCTCTTTTACACCCATGTAAGATAGTTGTGGCTTAAGAGAATGAGCTGCAATCTTTATAGTAGGGTAGTCTTTTATGACAAGTGCTTTGTCTATGTTTTCGAGCAGCTTTGGGGCGTTGTCTAAAAACATGTTGATGTATTTTTTCATTTTTTCTTCGTTGCCATTGGTGAGCTGCTTTAGAAACTGCATGTCAGTAACCTTATCGGGCAAACTTGGTGGTGCTTCCTCTTTCACGTTATTATTTGTGTTTGTTTTATTGTTGACAAAAGTAGGTGTGTTGCCCATTACTGAGTCCATTTTAAGCAGTAACTCGTCTTCATGAAAGGGCTTGGAAATGAAAGCATTCATACCTGCATCAAAATACTGATTTACATCTTCTTGCAAGACGTTAGCCGTCATGGCTATTATTTTTGTGTGGCGATAAGGTTCTGGCAATTGATTGCGAATGACTAATGTAGCCGTCAGTCCATCCATAACTGGCATTTGGATGTCCATAAGTATTACGTCATATAGTGTTTTGCGCGCGCTATCTACGGCTTCTTGTCCGTTAACCGCTACGTCAAGGCGTATTCCAGGAATAGACTCTTTAAGTGTATCTTCTGCAACCATTCGGTTAAACTCATTGTCCTCGACCAGAAGTACTTTCATGCTGCTTAATCTGCGCATGGATACTGCATCTAATACCTTGTTGGGTTGTTGCTCTTCTTGCGATACTACTTCAGTGAATGGTACTGTGGCGGTGAATGTTGTCCCGATGCCTAGAGTGCTACTAACAGATATCTCGCCACCCATAAGCCCTACTAACTGCCTACATATGGTGAGCCCCAAACCTGTGCCTCCAAACTTGCGGGTGGTTTCTGCGCCTGCCTGAGTGAAGCTATCGAAGATGCTATCCAAATGCTCTCGGGCAATACCTATGCCTGTATCTGTAACATCGAATTTGACCCAAAGTTTGTCTCCTTCTTTTTTGGTGAGGGTGGCGCTGACTTCAATGTGCCCTTTCTCTGTAAACTTAACGGCGTTTCCTGCCAGATTTATAAGTATTTGATTGAGACGCGTAGGGTCTCCTGTAAGTCGTTTGGGAATGGTACTGTCGATATCTAATTTAAGTGCAAGGTTTTTTTCTTCAGCTTTCAGCATCAGCATATCTCTCACACTGTTCAATACTTCTTTTGGGGAGAAGTCAATGTGCTCGATAACAATTTTTCCGGCCTCTATTTTAGAGAGGTCGAGTATGTCGTTGATGATAACTAAAAGGTTGTCGGCAGAGAGCTGAATAGCATTAAGGTATCTAAGTTGGTCTGGGCGCGGGTCTTTGCCCAACAATAACCTTGCCATGCCTATAATGGCATTCATAGGTGTGCGTATCTCATGGCTCATATTAGCCATAAACTGGTGCTTGAGCTGTGCTGTGCGTATGGCTACTTCTTTTTCCTTTTTGGCTAGTTCTATCTGCTGCCTTACCTGTAGGTTGCGTAGTTCATTGATTATTTTCTGTTTGAAAATTTCTTCTTTTAGTTGCTCGAACGATTTGAGGTGGTGAAAAGCTTTGGGAATGTCATCCATCTTGTCGTATAAGACTGATAACATTTCGTGAACGCTCATGAGATCGTGGCGACGGGAATACTCCTCTGCCAAACTGAAAGAAGAATGTAATGACTGGAGTGCTTGGCGAAAGTTGCCGTCGTCCATGTACAACCTACCCAAATAGAAGTGTGAGATAATTTGGACTTCTATATTTCCCAGTAGCTGTGCTTTGCGCAGGGCATCAGTAAGGTGGGTACTGGCGTTGCCAAAGTCGCCCATTTTATAGTGTACCTTACCGAGTCCGCTTTCTGCCATCACATAAGCTGCTGTTTCTGAATCGGAATGTTTTAGATTTTCTTGGAAATAATGTAAGGCTTCTGCAAATTGTTCTTTCTTAAAATAGATATTGCCGAGGGTATTGTGAATATTGATGAGGCTGGTGCGATTGTGTGCCCGCTCAAAAATAGGGAGGCATTTCAGCGCATACTCCAATGCACTATCATAGTCATTGAGGTCGTATAAGAGATTAGAGATGCTAGTAAGAATAAGAGATTGAGCAAATTCATCGCCGGTTTCTTCGTTGATGATCAATGCCTTTTCAAAGTGGGTGAGCGCCTTGGCGAGATCGCCCATATCTCTATAAATGTTGCCAAAGTTGTGCAGCACACGCGCTTCAAGACTGTTGTCTTTTATACGCAGTGCTATGTTTAGTGCTTCCTGTAATGTTTCCTGACCTGCATCATACTCGCCCATCAGCCAGTAGCAAGATCCTTTCAGATTTAGTCCTCTTCCTATACCTCTAGTGTAGGCTATCTTGCGGGAACGTTGCATTATTTCTTCAGCCATGGACATTGCCAGCTCTGCATCTATGGTACGAACTTCTACACCTATATCAACTAGAGTGTCTATTCTGCCTTTTTCATCAGTTTGCTCCGCCAGTATTGACTGTAGTTCTTTATATCTTGGCGTGTCTATCATTAGGTGTGAGTTGGATGTTAGCGACTGCTATTGCAGCCATAATGGTATACTGAGTATAAAAATAAAAAAATTATACATTATACCTGTCTTTTTTAATTTGTACACAAAACTAAAGAAACCTTATTTTGTATGACTGATTATAGTCAGGGTATGTTACCATGTGTGTAATGAAGTGGTATATAACTAGACAATAGAATTAGAATAATAATTTCTGTTATAATAACAAGATGATGAAAAGAGAACTGTCGGCAGAAGAAAAAAAGCAATTGCTGGAAACGCTGAAAAGCCGTTTTCTTAAGAATATGCATCGTCACAAAAAAATAGAGTGGCCAGATGTTTTGGGAAGGCTGGAATCTGCACCAGATAAATTGTGGTCGCTACAACAAATGGAGGCAACAGGTGGAGAACCAGATGTAATAGGCTTAGATGCTGCAAGTGGAGCATATCTGTTTTGTGACTGTGCGGCAGAGAGCCCTAAAGGGCGTAGGAGTATCTGCTATGACCAACAAGCACTAAATGAGCGGAAAGAAAATAAACCAGATAATAGTGCCTTGGGATTGGCTGAGGAAATAGGGATAAAAATATTGAACGAAGAACAATACCGTAAGCTACAACAACTAGAAGTGTTTGATGCAAAAACATCGAGCTGGATAGAAACACCTGCGAAAATCAGAGACTTAGGTGGTGCATTGTTTGCAGATTATCGTTATAGTACAGTGTTTGTGTATCATAATGGTGCACAGTCTTACTATGCAGCAAGGGGATTTAGGGGGGAGCTGAGGGTATGAGTTTGCCATTGCGTAAATTGTTCGTGACTTCACTTGTTATATTAATTTTTGTTTTTTAATGCCCGATACCACGCTTTTAAAAACAAGTGAGTTATCCTACTTATCGTGGATGTGTACTGGCAGCAACTTGTTTTGTCACAGAATTGCAACAAATTGATCTACCTTTGTGCGCGGGTCGTTACTGGCAATGACCCTAATAATCAATTATGCAACTGTTGAAGAAATCTTTCGTTTTTATAGGTATCAGTGTAATGGCAATTATGGGTGTAACAGGTACCAACTCTTGTGTGCATCAGCCCTATGTAGTGCCTGACAGCCTCATTACACCCGACACTTCAATATGTTTTGAGCGCGATATACTACCTGTGTTTCAGTCGAACTGTGCTATGAGTGGCTGCCACAATGCAGGGTCGGCAGAAGATGGATATGTGCTGGACAACTATGCCAATATAGTAAGAAAGGGAATAACACCTGGCAATGCTGCTGGTAGTAAAATATGGAAATCGATAGCGATAGAAACTGGCGATGACCGTATGCCCCGCAATGCGGCACCACTACCTGCTGCTACACAAGACCTGATAAAACGCTGGATAAATGCTGGTGCAAAAAATGGAGGTAGCTGCACGACTGCCTGCGATACTAATGCCTATGCCTACAGCACCACTATAGCACCTATGATGCAGACTTACTGCACTGGTTGCCATAGTAGTGCATCATCGGCAGGAGGAAGCTTCATGGACCATGCTAGTGTGAAAAATGCGGCTGTGAACGGTAATCTTATCAATTGTGTGTCGCACACAACTGGGTATAGTGCTATGCCGCAGGGAGGTAGCAAATTATCTGACTGTAAGATAACACAGATAAAAAAATGGGTAGCTGCTGGTGCGCTCAATAACTAGTGTGGAGAAAGCATAGGAAAGAGTAGGAAAATGATATTCTGGTGTTGCTACTTGCGTATATGTATTTTCTGTGTGCACGTTTGTTGGCCATCAATAACTCGTACGAAATATACACCAGACGGTAAATCAGTATTTACTGTGCAATTTCCGCTGTTTATCGATTCTTCATTATTTACTGTGTTTCCTAGTATATCTGAGATCAACACTTGGGCACTTTTAAAAGACGGAAAGTCAATGTAAAAATTACCATTGCTTGGATTAGGGTAAACCGAAATACAGTCCTTGTTTGTACCTATTTCAGGTACAGAAACCAAATTATTCACATACCTAATTCGCTTATTGCCAAAATCTGCTATGTACAAGCCACCTATTTCGTCTATTGCTAAACCATGTGGACTATTTATTCTTGCCAGAATTGCATTGCCTCCATCGCCTGAAAATCCTACGATACCTGTGCCTGCAATAGTAGAAATAATACCAGATTGATCAATTCTGCGTATGCAATGATACGTTGCATCGCTAAAAAAAACATTGCTGTACTTATCGATAGCTATACTTCTTGTACTTCTCAGCTTCGCATCTGTTGCTAATCCATTATCTCCTGTATAGCCAGCAGTACCTACTCCAGCAATAGTTGTGATTATACCATCCTTATTCACCCTTCGAATTCTGTAGTTAACTTGGTCCCCTATGTATAACCTTTTAAAATTATCAAAGACAAGTGCAGATGGTTTGTTTAACTGTGCATCTACCGCTAGTATATTGTCTCCATTATACCCTTCTATACCAGTACCAGCTATTGTAGTTATTATGCCGGATGTACTTACTTTACGCACCCTGCTGTTCCCAACATCTGCAATATAAAGATTGCCATTTTTATCAAACACCAATCCTTCAGGTCCCCATATTTTAGCAGCAGTAGCTGGTATGTTGTCTCCATTATAACTATGCTCACCCGTGCCAGCTATTGTAGATATAATACCCGATGTGGTTATTTTCCGAACCCTATTATTTCCAGATACGTATAAATTGCCATCATCATCAAGCGTTACGTTAAAAGGAGTGAGACCTGCGTCAGTTGCCATTCCTCCATCCCCACTAAAAACAGAACTTCCGTTGCCAGCAACCGTAGTAATGATACCATCAGAACTAATCTTCCTAATTCGAAAATTTGCAGCATCTACTATATACAGATTACCAAATTTATCTAATGCTACACCTCTTACGCCCATGATGTTAGCATCAGTAGCAGGTATGCCTTCTCCATAAAAACCAGAAGAACCCGTACCCGCCACAGTAGTTATAATCTGCGCCTGTGCTGCAACTTGCAATAAAAGAAGTGTAAAAATGGTGAGAAGTAATACGTGTTTTTTCATGGTATGCTGGATATGGAAGTAGAAAGGATGCGATAGTACAAGTATAAAGACGTAAATATGATCTTTAATCTTTGGTGATTAACTAAAGTTATTGAAGCTAGGTATTGGGAATGTTTGCATTTATGTTGGTCTTACTGGGCTGCCTATCCATTGGGTGTCGGGTTGGAGGCTTTCGCCTTTCATGACCAGCGATAGTGCGTCGATGTTTACATCATCGCCTGTTTCGCTGTCGTATAGTATAATGCTGCGGGCACCTATGCTACATCTCTTACCTATCTTTATGTTGCCTACTTTCATTACCCTATCTTCGAATAGGTGTGTTTGCGGACCACAATCTTCGTTCATGGCTGTGTCGTCACCTATGGTCACCATATCGTGTTCGGTGATGTCGGTAGTATTCATCCATACACGTTTGCCGGTCTTGACCCCGAAGAGGCGCAGCAAGAATGGTAGCCATGGAGTACCCTTTGTGAAATCGAGCAGGAAGGGTACAGCCAACGACTCGTATGTAGAGGTAACGGCCTCGCTGAGCCACACACGAAGCGACCACATGGGTTTTTGCTCTGGCTTGTAACGGCCTACAGCTAGCCACTTCAGCAGCACTGTAACCAGCAATGCAGGACCGCCCATAAAAAACAGATAGTAGAGCGGAAGCTCCAACACAGTGCGCCACCAGGGCTTATCTACTACCAGATTGTGTGAGTAAGCGATGAACAATATGCTGCAAATGAGTATGGTAGTCTCGGGCAAAATAATACGTATAAACTCTACAATACTTCTGCCCAAGACTTTGGAAGGGGTGGGTCGGAGGGTCTCGGTGGCGGCAAATGCACGACTCTCCTGCCTGCGCGGCAAGGGTATAGCTGGTGAGCCAAACCAATCGCGGGCGTCACTGCTTGATAACTGCTCCTTGCTGGGAGGGGTGGATAGTACACCTATCAGCATGCGTGAGGGCAAGTTGTAGCCTTGAGGAATGAGGGCACTATTGCCCACAAAACTATTGTCGCCTATAGTGGTATGCTCTAGTATTAGTTGTTGTGCTCGTACATCGCTTTCGCCTAAGGTAACAGCATCTGCTACAAATGCATCTTTACCAATTTCGAGCAATGGGTGTGTGACGCTACTAGCGGTTGATATCTCGGTGTTGCTGCCCACCTTGGCACCCAGTGCCCTGAATAGTAACGACACATAAACAGTGGCATACATAGGGTGTAGCACTATGAGGGATAGTGACATGAGCTGATCGGCAAACCATTTGCGCACATAAAAAAGGCTGTATATAGGATACTTGCCGGGTTTTATGCCCCGCTGTAGTAGCCTAGTGAGCAGCACAGTACTAAGAGTGAATAGTAGGATGTAGCTGAGTGCTAGAGAGGGTGTAACTGTGAGGTAACTGAAGTCGTAATCGGGGGTGGAGTTATCGAGATTGTGAATAATGATGACAGTGGGCAACAATGGTAACAGCACTACCACTGGGAATATGAGTAGCGATAGCAGGAACAATAATGAATATGCCCTACGTGTGGTATTGCTGACTGGTAGCGGCTGAGGCAGGTCTTGTGGCGCTTTGGTTTCTTTTAGGACGGCTGGGCTTCCTTGCCATACTTCCCCTGTTTTTATGGTTTTGCCTGCGGACAGGTAACTCAGGTCTTGCAATTCGCCCCAAGGCTCTATATTAGACCCGCCAGCTATAACAGCACTGCTGCCCACATAGGCATGGTCGCCCAAGTGAATGCGGCGCAACTTAAGAAGGCCATCTTCTACAAATGCATTGTTGAGCACTGTTTGAGAGCTGATGCTAACGTCGCTGCCTATGGTCACGAGGTCTTCGGCACCTACAGTCATAGAGCCTAGTTGTGCGTCTTTAGCCACCTTCATACCCAACCTTCTCAAATAACCATTGTAAAGTGGTGTGCCATTGAGAAACTGAGATGGCAGCAGCCGCTGCATGGTTTTGACAAACCACCACCTGAAGTAATAACTTCCCCACAGCGGATAATCGCCTTCCTTCATGCGACCTATGACTAACCACTTAATGACCACACTACTCAGTGCAAAAAATGGTGGAATAAGCAGAAACAGACATAGTGCTGCGGCTATGGCATAAGGTATATTGTTGTACTCTTCCTTAACGATATAATAGCCCAAATAGGGGAAAAATATCTGTACGGCAAACAGCCCATACATTAGTAACAAAGAGACCGTTTGTGCTAGCCAGCATATATAATAACGAGCCTTGGGTATATGGTTGAATACCCTTTTTGCCTTAGGGATGTCTGCTGTTTTTTCTTCCCAGTGGGCTACTACCTTGCTGAGCGGGCGGTGAAGGTAAAGGTCTTTGAGCGACGCCTGCGGTATGGCAGCATCTCTGCGCAAGCCTGATACCACGGCTGCTGCCAACAACGAATGTCCACCAAGGTCTGTAAAAAAATCATCGTCGAGCGTAATAGTACGGTTAGGGAAAAACCGTCTTAGCACAACTATTGTACGCTCGCCAATAGATGTGTCGATGTCTATAACCTCATCTGCCACTGGAGCTATGTTTTCCATCAACATAGCGGGTACTGGTAGTGATTTTCGGTCTATTTTGCCGCTGGGTAGGCGGGGCATTTCGGGTAGTTGCATTATGACACCCGGCACCATGTATGGGGGCAAAACCTTAGCAAGCTCCTCGCGAATGTGCTGCTGATTCATACTCACTGGGTCGTCGCAGACTACAAAAGCTGCCAGGTGGTCTTGCCCGTTAATATCTTTTTTGATGGCTACGGCTGCTGCCGAGATGTCGGGCAGAGTAGCGATTCTGTTTTCTATTTCGCCGAGCTCTATGCGGTATCCACGTAGCTTGACCTGGTCGTCGAATCTGCCTTGAAAGTCGATGCTACGATCTTCGTTTATTACTGCTGCATCACCAGTGCGGTATATGCGGTCGCCCGACATCTGGTGCAGGGCTTTTGGCTTGGCTACAAACTTATCGTTGGTGAGGTCGGGTCGGTTTATGTACCCATTGCATACCCCAGGGCCTGATATTACTAACTCGCCCCGTTCGCCATTAGGTAGCGGATTCAGTTGGTCGTCTACTACTGCCAAAGAATAGTTTGGCAGTGGCACACCTATGGTTATTTTGTCGCCGGGTTTCAGCTCCGCAATGGTTGCTGTTACTGTGGTTTCGGTAGGGCCGTAGGTGTTGTAAAATAGACGAGGTGGTGCAGACCAGCGGTCGAGCACCTGTGTGGTACATGCCTCGCCACCGGCATTTACCAGCCTAAGAGAAGGTATGTCATCGTCCATGACAGCCAGTAGGCTGGGCACAGCATGCAGCACCGTAATGTTGTTTTGGCGCAGGACCTCGCCCAACTCATCTATAGACTTTGCTGTAGGGGCATCGGCAACCCAAAGCGTAGCACCTACCATGTAGGCTATCCAGCACTCCTCGCACCACATATCGAAGGACACCGAAAAGCCCTGATATACTTTATCGTCTGCGGTTATTTGCAGTATAGTATTCTCGGCTCGCACCAAGTGACAAATCTGCCTGTGTGTGATGGGTATTCCCTTGGGTTTGCCCGTACTGCCAGAAGTATAGAGTACGTATGCTGTGTGATCGGGTAAGGGACCATTTTTTTGGGCTACTGGTGTGTGTGCATCGGGTTTGTTTATTACTGTTACTGCCTGGCAGGATAGGGGTAAGGTACGATCGCTAATGTAGGCTACTGCGCCTACCTCTTGCAGCACACCAGCCACCCTATCGGCGGGCATTTCATAGTCGAGCGGCACATAGGCGGCACCGGCTTTTACTATACCCAGTATAGCCACATGCAGTGCTGCGCCCCGAGGCCACCACACGCCCACGCTATCGCCGGGTTTTATGCCGAGCTGCTGTAGGTGTGCTGCCATAGCATCGCTCCAGTGGTGGAGCTGAGCATAGGTGAGGCTTATATTGTTGAATATCAGTGCTGTTTTGTGTGGATACCGCAAGGCTGTGGCACAAAAGATAGTTGCAAGCGTTTCGTCTTGCAGCAGATCGGGGCGATGTGTACCATGTAAAATGCGGTGGGTCATAGCTTTTGGCAAATGGTGACAGCGCCACAAGCACTTATAACTTGTAACTACCTCATTTGCGACCGAAAAATACAATAATTCCTATCATAGGGCTTTCTAATTACTGTTGTAGAAATGCAAAAAATGGGAATATTGTCTTCAAATAGGGTTACTAACCTGCCTATTAGACTATATAGCCTATCGGAAAATCGTTGTTGTTTGTAGGTGAGGCGTTTGTTTGTACCCGAAAGATGACACTCAAATTTTGCAGTATTAGTATTTGCCAAGATGCGTTCACTGCTTTACATATTTATATGCCCACCTTCATTATCTATTGGGCTTTTTTCGGTACTTTTGTAGATTGCCTTTTTTGAACCGGAGCAAGGATAAATGTCATTACCACCAATTTTAAGACACGTTTACAACCACGGTACCGAGGAGGTCATTCGGCGTGGGAAGAAAATTTTTTATACATCTGGCGTACAAATGCTGGATGTAGATCATTTGCTAGAGCAAGTGCGCTTCAGGGTGCGCAATGATCTGTATCAGAATTACTACACTGTTACTATCAACAAGTATCTGCAACCTAAGGAAATGACAGTGCGCTGTCAGTGCCCGTACAATCTAGGTGAAATATGCCGGCACGAAGTGGCTGGTTTGTTTCAGCTGAATGATATACTGCAAAGCGGCTTTTTTGAGAACGTAAGTATAGAATATGACCAGAAACACACCGTAGTGCGGATGCGCCAAGTGAACAGGCAAATGCTGCAACTGTTTACCGAAGCAGAGGCTCTGGAACGTGGCGAAAGACTAGCAAACTCGGGTAGGGCTACTATTGTGACCAATAAAAATGGTAGCATAGAAGCAGATATGCCCGATGAAGACAAGACTTATCATGTAACCATCAAACAAAACGAAGAACGTTATTTTGATACATCCTGCGGGTGTGATGAAAAATCGCACCCTTTGTGCATGCACAAAGCTGCCTTGTTTTTGCAGGTGCTGAGAGCACATGGCGCACAGCACTTTCAGTCGGTGCAAAACTGGGATGTGCAAAAGAACAAACTGCTGGAGCAATATGGCTATTCGCTGAAAGACGACTTGAAAGGTAAGTTTGAGTTTACGTACGAAAACAACAAACCCTTTCTGCGTGTACTGGATACCTCAATTAAAAAAGTAGACAGTAAACCTACTGCCAAAGAACAGGTTGTGGCAGCTGCTACGGCAGCACAGATAGCCGCTACACCAGCAGTAGTAACACCTAAAGAAGAACTACGGCTGGGTGTGGTAATAGATACCAGCCTAGCTACTTTTCCATTTATGGAAGTGATACTCATTGCCAGCCTAGCTGGTGAAGATGGCAGATCGCTAACGGGCAATATAGAAAAACAAGAACTGGGACAATATGTAAACCCCATCAGGTTTGCTACAGAAGACAGAGACCTGCTGCCTGTGGTGCGCAAGTTTCTGCCTGAAGAAGTGCTTAAGTACCTGAAAAAAACCTTGCCATTCGGCGATTTTCTGCACGACTATGACAGTGTGCTGAAAGATATACCACAAGATGAAGTGCGCGAGCAAGCCTGGGAGTACCTGCTACCTAAGTACCAGAAGCTGGCAGACCGATATTCGGCACACCCGTTTCTTTATCTGAAAAAGAAGGGAAAACCGCTTTCGTCTAAGTCTATAGAGCCAGTGTCATTTTCTGGCAGGGCGGCACATCCACAACTTGTGGCCCAGAAAGTAGGCAAAAAGTATAAGGTGCAACTGGAGTGGAACATAGACTCTAAAGCAGTACCGCACAAAAATGTAGAAATAGTAAATGCTGCTGTGCTGCTGCACGACAACTGCATGTATGCGCTGGGAAGTATACAAGAGGTGCAACTTGCTGAACAATTGCTGCCTGACGGGCTGCTGACAATAGATAGTGGAAAGTGGGAAACTTTTCTGAGTGATAAACTGATGAAGTGGAGCAATATGGTGCACGTACACTTCTCAGAAGAGCTAATAGAGCATATACATCAGTCTAAGCCTGGATACAGAGTTTATCTGTACGAGCGGGAACAAACGCTGGTATTGCAGCCCGTGTATATGTATGGAAGCCTGGAAATAAAACCGGGCTACTTTGGGGATGTGATACAACCACAGAATGGCATAGTAACTATAATGAAGCGTAACGAAGCAGCAGAACAGGAGTTTCTGGACTTGCTGATGACATTGCATACAGATATACAGCATAATAAAAGAGAAGGTTTCTTTCACCTGCCTGGCACATCAGTGCTTGCAAACAACTGGTTCTTCCGGTTTAATGAGCTGATGCGTGAGCATGGTGTGGAAATGATGGGTTTTGAAGGGCTGAAAAACCTAAGGGTGAACGTTCACAAACCCCAAACCCAGATACAGGTAAGCAGTGGTATAGACTGGTTTGATGCGTCGGTAGAACTTACGTTCGGGGATCAGTCGGTATCTATCATAGAAGTGAAAAAAGCACTGGCACAGCGTCAGAACTTTGTGCGGTTGGGCGATGGCTCGATAGGGCTACTGCCTGATGAGTGGTTAAAAAAATATGGCTTGTTGCTGAAAATGGGTGAAACCAAGGGCAACAAAGTAAGGTTGAAAAAGTATCACTTCAGTGTGCTGGATGAGTTGCTGTCTGAGATAGATGAAGACACCCTGCACGAAGAGCTGGAACTGAAGAGAGAAAAGCTGGAAAACATACTTACTACCGATTACAGCCTTGTGGTTCCGCCAGAGCATTTGGCAGCAACTTTGCGCCCCTATCAGTTGGCTGGGTTTCAGTGGCTTATCTTCCTGAATGAGGCTGGCTGGGGTGGAATATTGGCAGATGATATGGGATTGGGTAAAACGGTACAAACACTGGCTTATTTTCAGCATTACAAAAATCTGCACCCTGAGGCTACGTTTCTTGTAGTATGCCCTACGACGTTGATGTATAACTGGGAAAACGAGATAAAGAAGTTTACACCAGAACTGACGCACGTGATACACCATGGCCCTAAAAGAAATCCATTGCCGGCCTCTTACAAGGGTACAGATGTAATCATTACGACCTATGGCACTATGCGAAGCGATATAAAAGGGCTGCGCGATATAGAATTTGACTATGTGGTGCTAGATGAGTCGCAATCTATAAAAAATCCTCAATCGCAGGTGGCAAAGGCATCATTGCTGCTCAACTGTAAAAACAGATTGGCACTAAGCGGTACACCTGTGCAGAACAATACCTTTGACCTATATGCTCAGATGAACTTTCTGAACCCTGGCATGCTGGGTAGCAGAGAGTTTTTTATGAGTGAGTTTGCCACACCCATAGATAAGTTTATGGAAGATGAGGTAAAACAACAATTGCGCAAGCTTACCCGCCCCTTCTTGCTGCGCCGCACCAAGGAGCAGGTGGCCAAAGACCTACCCGAAAAAACAGAAACAATTCTGTATTGCGAGATGGGTACAGAGCAGCGTAAAATATATGAGGCTTACCGCAATACCTACCGTTCGCAGATACTGGGTATGATAGAGGAGCGTGGTATGGAGCGATCGCAGATGCACATATTGCAGGGGCTTACTCGCCTGAGGCAAATATGCGACTCACCAGCTATACTTAATGAAGAGGAACGCTTTCACAATTACTCGGTGAAGCTAGATGAGCTGAGCCGTGAAATAACAGAAAACGTTGGCGACCATAAGGTGCTTATCTTCTCACAGTTTCTGGGAATGCTGGCACTGATAAAGGAAAAACTGAATAAAGAAGGTATTAGCCATGTATACTTTGACGGTAGCAGCACATCGGCAGAGAGAGAGCGTGCTATACAAGAGTTTCAGAACAACCCTGAGTGCAGAGTGTTTCTGATATCGCTAAAAGCAGGTGGTATAGGTCTTAACCTTACTGCAGCCGACTATGTATATATAGTAGACCCATGGTGGAACCCAGCAGTGGAACAGCAAGCCATAGACAGGACACACCGTATAGGACAAACAAAAAACATTTTTGCCTACAGGCTGATATGTAAGGATACGCTGGAAGAAAAAATGCTGCAGCTGCAAGAACGCAAACGCAACCTTGCCAATGAACTGGTAAGCGACGATAATGCATTTATGAAGCGACTGACCAAGGATGATATAGCGTTCTTGTTTAGCTAAGGAGCAATTGATATATTGGTGAAAGAGGTGCAATGTGTAAGGTGCTGGTAAGTGTAAGCTTATATATCTAATAATATTGCCTGACTAAAATCAGGTTGATACTGGACATTATATTGGTGTCCGGTATCAAAATATTGTACTTTTACATGACCATTATTCATCCTTTATGAAAACAATTTTAATAGCTTTTAGTGTTTTATTAGCATGTTCCCCACTTTGCCGAGGGCAAAAAACAACTACCAACTTACTAGCACAAAGCCCTGATGGCAAAACTGTGAAGCTGGTGTGGTTTATGAACAGTATTCCTTCAAATTTTTCGGGTTTTGATATTAAGCGTAAAGATGGGCTAGGAAGCTGGGTGAAGCTTAATTCTGAGCCGTTGTTGCCTGGCATATCTGTGAAAAAGTCACTTTCAATGTTTGAGAAGGATAACTCAGAAGCCTCCAGAATACAGAATAAACTAAAAGACCTAATAAAGGCTGGCAAACTTAAGGAGTACGATTACCAGAGTTTTCTAACAAAGTGGAAGCAGAGTGACAAAGAAATACTGGACATTATATATCTGGCAGGTACGGATTTTGATATATCTGTGATGTGTGGTTTTGGGTATGTAGATCACTCGTTGACTCAAAAAACGGACTATCAATATGGTGTTTTTTCGCATAACAATAATGAGATACTGGATAGTATAACGTGGAACTATGGTGAAATACCAGACCTTAATGTGATAAGAGACATAACATCGCAGGCAGGAAATGGCAAAAAGGGAATAAGGCTGATATGGATTGCTGATGAAAAAAAGGTGAAAAGCAGTTACGTAGCAGGTTTTAATATCTACAAAAAAGGCATAAGGCTAAATGAGCAACCTATAGTAAGCGCAGATGCTGCTCATGTTTCTGATTACGGGTGGGATGATGTATCTGCGAGCGGATCTACCGCAGAACAATATAGTATTAGTGCACAATCATTGTTTGGGATAGAGGGCATTATCAAATCATATACTTATGACCCAGCACAGCACCCACTTGAGTATAAAAAAACAGTGGTAACAAATGTGCTATCGTCTGGTTTTTATTTTAAGGATGGCATAACCGTAGATTGGACCTTTCCGGTAGAAGATGAGCAATATGTAAAGGGGTTTTATGTGGAGAAAGACAATATGCCCGATAGATACAGACGCGTATCTGAGCTTTTACCCCCTAGTACCAGAACCTATAATGACAAAACAGGGTCGTCGGTCAGCAGCAAAATAAGAATGAAAGTAGTAGCACTGTATCACGACCGCACACTAGTGCCTGGTGTTGAAATGCTGTATAGTTACTTTCCGATGATAGACCCACCTAAGCCCCAGAACACACAAGTAAGTGGTGGTATAGAGCACAAAAAATTTGTGATGCGTATAAGCTGGGATAGTATAATAAATGGTGATGGTGTGACAAAAAATTACAAAATTTACTCTTACAACCCTACTACACGCCGCTATTATGTGCTGGCAGACAAACTGCCTGTAGGAACAACCTCCTACACCTATACTGTAGAGTCTGGACTGGCGGCTGATTATCACTTTTTTGTACGGGCGGTAAGCCTGAGTGGTATGGAGAGTGAACCTAGCGACACAGTAGTGGCTAAATCGCTGAGTTTGGATTTGCCAGCACCCAACTTCATAAAAAACGTAACAGACGGCAGTAAGGTGTACCTGATGTGGCTGTACCCCGATGTTGCAGACCTGCTTGGCTTCCGGCTATATGCTGATGGCGTGCTGATAGCAGATGAAAATATACTTGGCAAGACTGTAAAAGCACATGTACTGGAAGGTATAGAGCCCGGCACAACCACCACCTATACTCTGTGTGCAATAACTGTGCGTGGCGTAACAGGACCTAACTCTGCCCCAGCTACGGTGACGGTACCCGCTACTGGCAAACGGAAATAATTCTTAAAGATTATCCGTTTGGGGTATTATGCTAAGTAGGTAATAGTGGCGCACCTCATCACTACGTGTAGCAGGATTGAGGAATGGTAGGGTAAGTTCGCTGACCTTGTAATACACACCCTGTTTTATTATTGACATCTTGTAGCCTTGATCTGTAAGGCTTTTGTATCCTTTGCCCATAGTAAGCACATACTTGCGGGTGAGCGCAGCAGATGTATCTGTACCGGGTATTGCACCCTGAGCATAAAAATGCAGTGCATTGAGTGGGTCTTCTGGTTTGTATATCATTACCGTAGAGGGGTCTATGTGGTGGGTGTGCATATAACTACCTACCTGAGACCCTACCTGATAGCCCAACAGTGGATAATAAAACCAATTGGTAAGGAATAGATTAACGATGATAATAGCTGCTGCAGGTAGCCATAGCAACCGGGTTGATTTAAGTTTGTGGGAGAACGCAAGGTATAGCCAACCCGCAACAGATATTGCCCAAACTAAGATAACTACTGTGCCTGCTGGAAAAACTACTATTATAAGACAGCCCACTGCAGCAAGCAATAAAAACGAGATAACAGTATGTATGGGTGCCATGAAGCGCAACAATGAAGGAAAGCTACCCTGTACTACCATTTTGTGCAACAGACTAGCTGTAAGTATGGCTGCTAATGGAAAAACAACAAATATATAGTGGGGCAACTGATAGGCCGATGAACCCAAAGTGAGGTAAGCTAATAAGAAGCCGCCCGTAGTGAGCCACTCCTGACCAGCAACAAGACGAAAACGCTGACGAATAGTGGTGGCTATGCTAACAATGAGCGCGGTAAGAAATAAGAATATCCAAGGCAGAAAGGACCACAACATATTGAGCAGCAGGAAGTCGAGCTTGGCACCATTGTTCCAAGGGCTTTCGCCAGTGAGCCTGCCAAAACTTTGAGACCAATAAAAGAAACGTAAACCAGATACCCCTGTTGTGCCATTTACTGCCTTGTGGGGTTGGAGGTCGAACTGCTGATATAGACCAATACTCATGGGTATGAGTAGTATAGCTATGACTATGAGAGCTGGTAGGAACGCTGGTGTTAGAAAATTGCGCCATTGGCGACGCAATACCCAATCTGTAACAAAACAAAAACCCGGAACCATTAGCGCAACAGGACCTTTGGTCATCATGCCGAAGGCTATGGCGGCACTACCCAACAAGAGATACTTGATCTTGCGACCAACAACCCACTCCTGAATGAGCCAAATGGACGTTATGACACAACTCATAAGAATGGTATCGCAACGAACATCGTTAGTAATTAGGAACAAGCCCTGACAAGTAGCTAATATAAGTGCAGCCATTCTGCCTGTGACATCGTTGTATAACAACTTGCCCAACCGCCAAGTGGCAAACAAAGACCAGAGGGCAAATAATATAGATGGCAACTTGTACCCAAAATTACCAACACCAAACATACGCATGGAAACGGCACTGAGCCAGAAGTGCAGTGGGGGCTTGTCGAGATAGTCTATACCGCGGTCGAATATTTGTAGATAGCTGCCGCTTTCCATCATTTCCCGGCTTATTTCGGCATACTGAGACGCGTCTACGTCCATGGTATCTACCCTCACGACAGTGAAGTAAATAATGGCTATGATAACAAATATCCAGAATGGAATTTTAGGCATAATAGATTTGGGTGCAAAACTATGTAGTAGCTCTGAAATATTGAGGATAAATATTGAGCCTGTTTTGTGCCAAGTAAATTTGATCGTAGCCTTTCACTGATAAAGAATAATAATTGTAAAAGGTCACTGACTATAAATCAAGTAATTTGCACACGCAATTACAAAACAAGATACTACCGTTATGGAAGAGATGATCAATCAGATTATTAGTAACCCACTGCCGTCTTTGGCAATAATAGGAAATCTGATATTGATAGAAAGTCTTTTGTCTGTAGATAATGCGGCAGTTTTGGCAACTATGGTAATGGACCTGCCAGAAGACGAGCGAAACCGTGCTTTGCGTTATGGTATTTGGGGGGCTTATTTTTTCAGGGGGCTTGCTATGTTGTTTGCGGCAGTGCTTATTACAATTTGGTGGCTGAAGCCAATAGGAGGTTTGTATCTTCTATTTTTGGTGTATAACTGGTGGAAGGGGAAACAAACTAAAACGAAAGAGGATGATGTAATAGACAAAAAAAGCAATTGGTTTTACAGAGTTACAGTAGGCAAAATAGGCAATTTTTGGGCTACAGTAGCATTAGTAGAGATTATGGATATGGCTTTTTCTATTGATAATGTTTTTGCTGCAGTGGCTTTTACGCCCAACATTGTGTTGGTATGTATAGGTGTTTTTATAGGTATACTGGCCATGCGCTTCATTGCGCAGTGGTTTGTTAAGCTGATGGAGAAATATGCGTTTTTAGAGACTTCTGCATTTGTGGTAATAGCTATATTGGGTGTAAAACTAGTACTGTCGCTGTATGAGCATTTTTATCCTCAGGCGTCGCTTTCGGTGTTTCTGGGTAGCCACACTGCCGATGTAGCTATTACTCTCATTACAGTATCTGTGTTTTTCATCCCTGTTTTAACCAGTTTGGTCTTCAATTATCCACGTAAGTCGCACGAGTAAAAACATTAGCGAAATTGTAGTTAGTAGTCAATACCCAAATCTTTGTTGTAGAGCCCTACAGGCATACAGCCGGAGAACAGCAATTTGTTGTTTTTGGGGTCGTAGAAGTTTACGTAAGCTAGTTCGTCATCTCCTTTTACAGGTAGGATATTTGCCACAATCTCCTTTAGTTTTTTCTTTTTTTTATTGACTATGTATGCCTGACCTGACAATAACAAAAAACAACCAACTCCTCGCTGCACAAGGGGTTGAAGTGTGTTTCGGTATTGCAACTTTAAGCCTGGGTATAACTCGATTGGAAATTGGCGCAAAGTGTCGAGACCGGATGTAATGCCATAAGTGGTATCGCCAATTTCGTTTAGTAATTCTATTGTTCTGTTTATGTCCTTGATTTTAAAGGAAAGTGTGTACCCTTCGAATAATACATGAACTTGGGGTTTTGCCCAGAGGTTGTGTAGTTTTACTGTGCGCTGGGCAAAAAGCACTGCAGACATAGCCAGCGACAACGTGAGCAGAAATGCATACTTCATCACACTGATTATTTAATGTCATCTAAAGTACTTAAATCAACTAAATTTACCACCAAAATAGCGATAATGAAGAGTTTTGCCAGTGATAATTATGCAGGAGTGTTGCCAGAAGTAATGCGGGCTTTGGCGGCTACCAACGATAATCATGTAAGATCATATGGGGCTGATGACATTACCGCCCGAACGATAGCGCTATTCAGAAAAGAGTTTAAGAGCAGCGATGCACAAGTGTATTTTGTGTTTAATGGCACTGGTGCCAATGTGCTGAGTATAGCCAGTGCTACCCAGTCGCACAATGCAGTGCTATGTGCCGATACTTCACATATATATTGCGACGAATCTTCTGCCCCTGAAACATTTACTGGTTGTAGATTCTTCCCATTACCGTCTAATAGTGATGGTAAGTTAACACCTGAAATTCTGTCTGCCAGATTGATAAGGAAAGGTGATGTGCATTATGCACAAGCTACAATGTTATCTATAACACAGAGCACTGAATACGGAACGTTGTATAGCCCGGCAGAAATAAAAGCACTTAGTGCGGTATGTAAAGAGAATGGATTGTACCTGCATATAGACGGATCTAGGTTTTTTAATGCAGCCTCCTCGTTAGGATGTAGTTTGGCTGAAATAAGCTCGGAAGCCGGTGCTGATATTCTATCGCTTGGTGGCACCAAATCGGGAATGATGTATGGGGAAGCAGTAGTAGTGTTCAACAAAGAACTGGCAAAAAACATTGCTTACAAACACAAACAAGTAATGCAACTGGCATCTAAAACCAGATATATAGCAGCACAGTTTGAGGCTATGCTACATGACCAACTATGGCGGACAACAGCTAGCCACGCCAATAAAATGGCGCAATTACTCCACGAAGCGCTAGCAGAAAACAAGGAAGTGAAGATTACCAGACCTGTACAAGCCAATGCGGTATTTGCAGAAATACCCCGACACTGGTATGAACCGCTACAGGAGCATTATCCGTTTTATGTGTGGAAAGACGATACACATGAAGTTCGCCTGATGTGTGCATGGGATACTACCGAAGAAGATATAAATAACTTCAAGTCAGCATTGAGTAAATTATAAACAGGAGATCGCAATTAGTACAAGCGAGAAATAGCTACAATAAGCTCCGTGGGGCGCTGGGGAGTAGGCGGGTTTGTTACTGCAAACTTGCCCTTTCTATCTATAAGAAAATAGGCTGGCAATGCCTGTATTCCGTACTTTACAGCAACATCGGCATACCAGCTACCAGAAGTGTAGGTATGACAGCCAGATACCTTAAACTGATTGATAACCTGCTTAGCTACAGTGGTATCTTCATCGAGTGATACATAAACGAAGCGTACTGGTTTGTTAACAAATAGCGGTTTTACCTTACGCTCCATCATACGCATTTCGCCTACACATTGTTTGCACCAACTAGCCCAGAAGGTGATATAAACTACGGTGTCGTTGATGTCGGACAGATTTAGTTGATTACCTGCTACAGTGCTGGTGTGAAAGTCAGGCGCTGGCTTGCCCGGTAGTAATCGCTCAGCAATATCGAGTTGTTTCTGGAGTAGAGGTGAGTATTGACTATAAGGAAAGTGAGTGGTAAACGTGTTTAATTCTTGTTTAGTTCTGTTTACCTCCTGCACTCTTATACGTGCATACAGCCCCTGCGCTATGAAGTATTCACTGCTCTGTGTGGGAAGGGTATTGTAACCCAACGTTATCAGGCTGTCTAATAGCACCCTTGCCTTTTGCGTATCAGATGCTGGAAAACCCAGACCTGCTGCTTTGAGCTTGGTTTCAAATACACCTGTGAGGTATAGCAAATAGGATGGGACCTGCAACAAATCGTCGCTGAACTTTTGTGGCATGTACTTTAGTACAGCATAGTTTTCTGCGGGAACAGTATCTGTGTATCGCTGCAGCTTCATCATTTGATGCATGAGCGGATACTGTTGCAGAAAAAAATAGTTGTAATACTCAAAGTGAGCCAGCCATATTTTTTTGAAATGCTTTGGCAGTACATAAGGGTTTTTGTTTGCAAAATCCTCTTCTTTCTTGCGCTCTTCTTCTATACCTCGGTAAAAATCTTCGGGCTCTTTGCCCAATAGGTTTTTTACACGCAGGGTATATTGGTTAAGTCTGCCTCTGGTAATAGTGTGTAGAGCTACAAAGTTTTGCACCTCACTACCTGTGCCGCTGTAATGTATGCTACTATCAAAACGACGGGTATCGGCAGTAAGGCGTAAGCTATCGCCATCGTATAGCATTACTTCTGCCAAGTGGTTGCCATGGGTAATTTCTGCCTGCATAAATGTGCCTGATGGCAAAGGAAGGGCGATAGAAAAAGATCCTCCCTTGTCTACCTTTGCAAAAAACTCCTTGGGGTAATAAGCCAGCTTGTTATCGTTGTAGCTCACTTTTACGCTGTCGGATATAGGATGGACAATAGTGCCTGATAGCTTAACGATGCCAAAGGCACGTGCACCCAGCAACAAACTACAGCATAAAAAAACGCTACTTAGCTGCCGCACAAGTATAAAAGTACGGCTGAAAAGTAGCGTTTTCACAAATATCATCGGGGGTATAGGTTATGCTTCTGTGAGTATTGGCAGAGGCCTTGGTGAATAGTTTTTTACAGCTTTGGCTATTGCTGCAATGTGTGGCGGTGTAGTGCCACAGCAACCGCCCAGCATATTCACCCATCCTTCTTTAGCCCATTCTGCTACAATAGCTGCTGTTTGCTCGGGGCTTTCGTCATATTCGCCCATTGCATTAGGCAAGCCAGCATTGGGGTAAGCTGTTACATAACAAGCTGCGATATTGGCCAGCTCTTCAACGTGTGGGCGCATTTCTGCTGCTCCCAGCGCACAATTAAGCCCTATACTCAGCGGGTTGGCATGCATTACAGATATGTAAAACGCCTCCAGTGTTTGCCCACTCAGTGTACGGCCCGATGCATCGGTGATGGTGCCCGATATCATTACCGGCAATTTTTCGGCCTTTGTGTCTTTAAAGTATTTGTTGATAGCATAGATAGCCGCTTTTGCATTCAGGGTGTCGAAAATGGTTTCGATGAGCAGTATATCTACACCGTTTTCTAGCAATGCTTTTATTTGTTCGTAGTAAGCATCTGCTACTTCGTCGAAAGAAATGGCTCTGTAACCAGGGTTATTAACATCGGGCGATAAAGAGAGCGTTTTGTTCATAGGACCAATGGCACCAGCCACAAAGCGATCGCTCACATCTATTCCTTTTTCTATGCCATACTCTATTATAGCTTCTTTGGCTACCCTTGCAGCAGCAGCATTTATCTCTGCTGCTAATGGCTGCATATCATAGTCGGCCATAGATACTGTCTGCGCGTTGAAGGTGTTGGTTTCTAATATATTAGCACCAGCATCAAGGTATTCTTTGTGTATTGCTTTTATTATGTGTGGCTGAGTGATGCACAGGAGGTCATTGTTGCCCTTTACATCGGTATGCCAGTCCTTAAACCGCTCGCCTCTGTAGTCGCCTTCTTCCAGTTTGTAGCGTTGTATCATGGTGCCCATAGCCCCATCTATTATAAGTATGCGGTTATTGAGTAGTTCCCGCAATTTGGTTTCTGTATTCATATACCAAAGGTAGGGAATAGGATAATAACCTTTCACCCCAGAATTTATTTTAACCTCTGGCCCCCCCTCACATTCCCTCCTATATCGCTAACTTGCAGGTATGTTTGCCGACATTATATTACCGCTCAATTTGCCTCAGGTGCTTACTTATGGGGTGCCTATAGCTTTGCAAGAACACATGCGCTCGGGCATGCGTGTGGAGGTGGCTCTGGGCAAAAACAAACAGTACTCGGGCATAGTGGAACGGCTACACAATGACAAACCGGAAAACTATATAGTAAAACCCATAAAAGGCATTATAGACGAAGAGCCTGTAGTATCTGAGCAGCAACTGCGGTTTTGGCGGTGGATAGCCGACTACTATATGGCATCGCCTGGAGAGGTGATGAATGCAGCCCTGCCGGCACACCTGAAGATGATGGGCGAAACACGGCTGGAATGGGTGGGTGATGATAGTGTAGTGTATGACTGGAGCGATGCTGCATATGCTGCCGCACAGGCTATACGGATGCGTAAAGAAGTGACTATTACAGAACTGAGAGCGATAGTACATAATAACCACTTTGCCGCTGTGCTTAATGAACTGCTGGAACAAGAAGTAATAGTGATAAACGAGGCTCTGGAAACAGCCTACCGACCAAAACGCGAAAAAGTAGTAACGCTTCACCCAAGGTATGCTGAAGAAAAACAATTGATAGCGCTGTTTGACGAGCTGGGTAAAGCCCCCAAACAACTACAGTTGCTGATGGGATACATGGAGCTGAAACAGAAAAACGGAGTAGTGCGACAACAAGATTTGCTGGATAGGGTAACGGGTATAACCTCGCAACTGAAAACCCTTACAGACAAAGGCGTTTTTACAATAACCGAACAAAATGCCGATAGGCTCCTGTATACAAGTGAGGCTGAAAAAAAGGAAATTATTTTCACTCCTGCCCAGCAAACCGCCTATGAGCAACTCACCAAAGCGCTGAACGAAAAAAATGTTACTCTGCTGCATGGTGTGACTGGTAGCGGTAAAACACTACTGTATATAAGGAAAATAAAAGAATGCATAGCAGCCGGCAAACAAGCTATACTGCTGCTACCCGAAATAGGCCTTACTACACAACTGGTAAGCAGATTGAGGGCTTTCTTTGGCGATGAGTTGGGCGTATATCATTCGCACTTTAGCAACAATGAACGGGTGGAAATATGGGAAAAGGTAAAAAAGGGCACGTATAAGGTAGTAGCTGGTCCAAGATCGGCAATGTGGCTGCCTTATGTGGACATAGGGCTTATAATAGCTGATGAAGAACATGACTCCTCTTACAAACAAAAAGACCCTGCACCTCGGTTTCATGCCAGAGATGCTGCTATATACATGGCCTCTATGTATGGTGCAAAAGTATTGCTGGGCTCAGCAACACCATCGGTAGAAACACTGTACAATGTGCAACTAGGCAAGTATGCATACGTGGCACTAAAAGACAGGTATATGGGTGTAGGTATGCCCGAAATAACTATAGTAGATGCCCGGTCGCTGAATAAGGTAAAAACGCTGGGTGTAAAAATGCTGACACCAGAGTTGCAAGAGGCTATCAAAGAAACCTTGCAGCAACGCCGGCAGGTAATATTGTTTCAGAACCGGAGGGGCTATGCACCGTTTTTGCTGTGTACTACCTGTGGCTGGACACCCAAATGCACCAACTGCGATGTGTCGCTCACCTACCACAAAAGCACAGATAAGCTACACTGCCACTATTGCGGCTATAAGAACTTAGTGATGCAAACCTGCCACCAATGCGGTAGTAATACACTCACCAGCAAATCGTTTGGTACAGAGAAGATAGAAGAGGAAGTAAAAATAGTGTTTCCGGATGCGCGTGTAGCTCGAATGGACGTAGACAGTATGCGAGGCAAACATACCGTAACAGAACTACTGAGTAAACTGGAAAAGAAAAAAATAGACGTACTCACCGGCACACAAATGGTGGTAAAAGGCCTGGACTTAGAGGCGGTGACTCTGGTGGGTGTGATAAGTGCAGACAGCTTGTTGTCATTTCCTGATTTTAGGGTCAACGAAAGGGCTTTTCAGCTTATGGAGCAGGTAAGTGGCAGGGCTGGCAGGGCAGATGGTTTGGGTAAGGTTATCATTCAGGCATACAACCTGCAGCACCCAGTGTTGCAATGGGTGAAAAACCATGATGTACATGCTTTTTACACCAACGAAATAAAATACAGGGAGCAGTTTTTCTACCCTCCTTTCAGCAGGATAATAAAAATAATATTCAGGCATAGCGATGAGGACAGAGTGGCTCAGGCAGCTCAGATAATGGCAGAAGCATTAGCCACAATAGAAGGTATAGCTGTGCAAGGACCCGGACCCGCTATGGTGCCCAGAGTGCGCAACCAGTATATAAGAGAAATATGGATTAAATGCCCCAGAAATAACACTCTGGTATATAATGTGAAAGCATTTATTAAAGAACAACGACTGTACATACTAGGACAGAAGGGTAATGCTGCTGTGCAAATAGTGTTTGATGTAGACCCTATGTAGCTGTAGCCAACAAAAAAGCCGGGTTGTGCGACCCGGCTGTATAAACAAGAAACTATTTGATTACCTATATCTTCCTCTGTGTTGATAAGGACGGTGCCCATATCTTTTTTTGCCCCAGAAATGTGAGCGTGTCCATACGTTTTTCTTAGCACCATAGTGCTTTGATGTTTTTACAGGTTGCTTATACATCTTGTAAGAAGTACCACTGACGCCACGCATGCGGCAACTGCCCATACTGAGTATGAGCGCAAAAAAAGCAAACAACAAGATAAATATTCTTTTCATCAGCAATTACTTTTCGTAACGGGACTAAAGATATAAAAGTAAATCATTAAAAAAAGACACTCTCCTCTACAAGATAAAAGAACAGAAAACTATTCCTCTGTTTTCTTTTTCTTAGCAGCTTTCTTAGCAGGTTTTTCTTCAGTTGATTCTTCGATTGTTTCAGCCGCTTTTTTAGGAGCTTCTTCTACAACTTCTTCCTTTACCTCCTCCGCTATTAGTTCTTCTGTTGGTTCTTCAAATTTCAGCAGCTCGTTAGACTTCAGAATTTCGAACCACTTCAGCATTTTTTTCATGTCGCTGACATAAACACGCTCTTCGTCAAATTCAGGAAAAATGTTTTTGAAGTAAGATTTTACGGCATTGTTATCGCTAGCTTTTACTGCTGCTGCTGGATTAGATGTTTCGTTTTCTAGCATCTTCATAAACACTACCTGCAGGCGTACATTATCGCCTGTTGTGTATACTTCTATACTCTCCAGGGGAGTAACGTTATGCTGACGAGCAGATATAAACTTGGTGGTTTTGTCTGCTACGCTGCGTACTATTGCGCCATCGCTTTTGGTGGTCATCAACTGATATAATCCAGTAAGTCCTGTAACCGCTACTATTTCTCTATATTCCATAATATGTTTTGAAAGGGGAGCAAAAATATCATTTTTATAGTTAACACGTGTACTTTTGCTAAAAAACTTCCGTTTATGCCTTTCAACGGTACAGATTATTATATATTTGCCTTATGATATTGTCAGACTCCCGTATCCTTGAAGAAATAGAAAAAGGCACTATTGTCATAGAGCCATTCGACCCTAAAAAGCTTGGCTCAAACTCTTATGACGTGCACCTAGGCAAGTATCTTGCTATGTATAACGATACACTGCTTGATGCCCGAAAACATAATACAATAACTCACTTTGAGATACCTGCTGAGGGATATGTACTTCAGCCACACACTCTGTACCTAGGTGTGACACTAGAGTATACAGAAACACATGCCCATGTGCCATTTTTGGAGGGTAAATCTTCTACAGGCAGGCTTGGGATAGATATACATGCTACAGCAGGCAAAGGAGATGTAGGCTTTTGTAACGCGTGGACGCTGGAAATATCGTGCGTACATCCGGTACGTATCTATGCAGGTATGCCTATAGGTCAGTTGATATATTTCCCAGTTGAGGGTGAAGTGCTGAATAAGTACAACAAAAAAACTGATGCAAAGTATACAGGTCGCACAGACAAGCCAGTAGAGAGCATGATGTGGAAGAACAAGTTCTGATTCAATAGTTAAATAATACCATACTATATGGCACTCAATATGCCCACGTTTTACAAGCGCACAGCTAGTGCTGTTGTTTTTGGGGCTATCATGCTCTCTGGGCTGTTTTTAGAGCATCCTTGGGTATTCATAGCTTTGGTAGCACTCATCAATGTATTGTGCCTACGGGAGTATTTTGGGTTGCTGCAAAAGATAGACGAGGGTAAATATTGGCCTATGTGGCTACAGATAACACTGCAGGTTATTTCGCTATTTTTGCTGGTTCTCTTTGCCCGCCCTATGGGTTATCTATCTATAGAGAAACCCCTCTGGCTCACGTTCACGGTATTGCCACTTGCTACACCAATACTTTTATTGGCTTGCGTTTTGCCAATCAGAAATGCCTTACCTGCGCTCATACAGTCTGTAAGTGGTCTTTTCTACATTACGCTGTCTATGGTACTGTTAGGCGATATGCGGAATCATGACTTTATGCTGCCTATCGCCATTATCATAATGATATGGATCAACGATACAATGGCATACATAGTAGGTTCTTTTATAGGCAAAACTCCATTTTCTCCTATTTCTCCTAAAAAAACTTGGGAGGGTACCGCTGGTGGAGCAGTGTTAACAGTAATGGTAGCTGGCATATATGGTTATTGGCCAGTAGGGGGTACAATCAACAATAGCCGGACTATAGATTGGATTTTTATTGCTACAATAGTGGCTATAGCCGGTACCTTGGGAGATTTGCTGGAATCTAAATTGAAAAGGCTGGCTAATGTAAAGGACTCGGGCAACATGATGCCGGGTCATGGTGGTGCTTTGGACAGGTTCGATTCGCTGCTGATAGCTATCCCATTTGTGTGGGTTTACTACAGTTTGTTTATGTAATCAGTCTGCCGAAGGTGGTCTTCTCATTTCTTTTTTCATAGAGTCTATCCGCTTACCTTCTAGTCTTTTTTCTTTAGCTGCTTTGGTGGGTCTAGTTGCTTTTCGTTTTTTGGGAAGTATCAGGCTTTTGGCAACTATTGCTTCCATTTTACTGATAGCAATTCCTTTATTCTCAAGCTGTGAGCGGGTTTCGCTGCACTTTATTGTTAGGTATCCGTCTTTGTTTATTTTGCTTTCCAGCTTTAGGAGTATCCTTTCTTTTTCTTGGGCGGTAAAAAAACGAGACTCAGCTACGCACCACAAAGCTTCTACCATGGTTTCTACTTTGTTCACGTTCTGGCCACCTTTACCACCACTGCGTGCGGTCTTAAATTGTATTTCAGACGAAAAATCTATCACAGATGCAAAAGTACGCACATATACGGGCTTCGTCCTTATTTTTACAGTAAACGTTTAGTTTTTCTATGGCTGATGTCTTGCCTACATACACCCCACTAATTGTAACATCTATAAAAGATGAAGCTACTGACGTAAAAACTTTTGAGTTGGAACGAGTAGATGGTAAACCTGTTGATTACAAATCAGGACAATTTGTGACACTGGTTAAAAAAAATGGCGACAGTGAAGAACGCAGGTCTTATTCATTGTCGTCTTGCGCCACACTAAACGAACAGCCAGCCATAACTGTAAAACGAGTAGATAATGGTGTGTTTTCCCGGTATCTACACGACAAAGTGGTGCAGGGAGACGTGTTGCTCTCTTCAGGCATTGGTGGTTTTTTCACCTTACCAGATATTACCTCTGCGTACAAACAGTATGCGTTTTTTGCTGCTGGAGTGGGTATAACGCCCATATTGCCCTTGATAAAAACATTGCTGCATGAAAATGTCAGTGCTCGTATAGTGCTCATTTACAGCAATAGCAGCCCTAATGAAGATGTTTTTATGGATGCTTTACTGCTACTGCAAAAGTCGTTTTCAAATAGGTTTCTTATAGAGTTTTTGTACAGCAATGCTTTTAATCTTGCCCGTGCGCGTCTTAGCAAGTCGTTAGTGCGGGTATTACTGAATGAATATAGTATTAGTGATATGCATCATAGTGTCTTTTACGTTTGTGGCCCTCACGGCTATATGCGTATGGTAACTTATGCCCTACAAGAAGCTGGCGCAAAGCCAGAGCAGATACACAAAGAACATTTCAACACTACCGACAGAATAAGCACTCTACCCCAGCCGCCCGACGCGCAAACACACATTGTTACCATACATTACAAACAACATACGTACCATATACCCGTTTCTTATCCCAACAATATTTTGCAAGCTGCAAAACAACATGGCTTATCATTGCCATACAGTTGTGAGGTGGGTAGATGTGGTAGTTGTGCTGCTATATGCACAGCAGGCAAAGTTTGGCATTCATACAACGAGGTACTGATGGATGTGGAACTGCAAAAAGGGTGTGTGCTTACCTGTACAGGGCACCCTGTAGGTGGAAATGTAGTAATAGCTGTATAACAATTATATGCCCAGTATCACCGCAGCAATGCTGAAATATATAACCAAGCCAGTAACGTCTACCAAGGTAGCAACAAACGGTGCTGACGAAGTAGCAGGGTCTAATTTTAGTCTTTTTAGTATCATGGGTATCATGGAGCCCGTAAGCGTACCCCACAAAACTATGCCTATTACTGACAGTGATACGGTGAGCCCTACTAGTATCCAATTGAAATGAGCACCATAATTATACCAGCCCATGTTCTGCCAAATAACTATACGCACAAACCCTATAATGCCCAATATAAGCCCCAAGGTAATACCAGAAAAAATTTCGCGCTTCATTACATACCACCAGTCGCGGTAAGAGAGTTCTTTAAGCGCCATAGCCCTGATGATGAGGGTAGCTGCCTGAGAGCCGGAATTGCCTCCGCTGGATATGATAAGGGGAATAAACAACTGCAACACAATAGCCTTAGATAACTCCAGCTCGAAATGCGCCATGGCGGTAGCCGTGAATAACTCACCTATAAAAAGTACTATAAGCCAGCCTGCACGCTTCTGAATCATGGTAAAGAAGTCTGTCTTTACATAAGGAAGGTCTAAGCTCTCCACACCACCAAACTGCTGCATGTCTTTGGTGTCTTTTTCTTCCGCTTCATCTATCACATCATCGATCGTCACCACACCCATTACCACATTGTTACTATTGGTAACCGGAATTGCTACACGGTCATATTCTTTAAACTTCTGAATGGCATCGTCTATACTATCCTGTATGTCTAGCTTTACATAAAAGCCATCCATAATATCCTCTATCTTTTTTGTTTGGTCATTGAGTATAAGCCTTCTTATATGCAGGTCATCTACCAGTTTGCCATTATTGTCTACCACAAAAATCACATTTGCGGCTGGGGTATCTGTGTAAAACCGGCGAATATGATCAATAGCCTGCCCTAGAGTCCACTCCTTACGTACAGTGGTAAACTTAGTATTTATAAGCCTTGCTACACTTTGCTCTGGGTATCCCAACAGGTCGTAAGTGGCAAGTCTGTTTTTGTCGTTAAGTAAGTTCAGGTATTCTGTTACTTCTATTCCGTCTAGTGTATCAAAGAAAGCAACGAGCTCATTTGACTCCAGATTGTTGAGTATGGTAGATATCTGCGCTTTGGGCAATTCTTCCATGATGCCTAACTGAAGCACATGGTCGAAGTAGGGGAATATTTTTGATTGAAGATTATCGGGCAGCGACAAAAAAGCTGTAATTGCTTCCTCGTTACTGAACGATTCGAACATGCGGGCTACTTCAGCCGGAAAATCTTCATCTCCGCTGTGCTGCAACAACCCGGTAAGGTCGCCTTCCAGAATTCGCTCCATCAGTTCCGGTGCCAGCATTGCCTGTCATATTTTTTAAACTATTTAGAAACCATAAGCGAGTATTCTGAAAGCATACTACACCTACAAAAAAGTACGCAAAATTACCTCTATTTCTCTGTAAAAGGGTATTAATTTTTTGGTTCATTGTACATGGGTATACCAGCATTATCGGCATTTTCTCCATTTTACTGTTTACTTTTGGGGAGATATGATACAATCGCTCATTGTTGCTGTGGCAGAAGATGGTGCTATAGGCAAGGACAACAACCTGCCGTGGCACCTGCCAGATGATTTGAAGTTTTTCAAACGCACTACTCTGGGCAAACCCGTACTGATGGGTCGTAAAACATTTCAATCGTTGGGCAAACCATTGCCCGGTAGATTGAACGTGGTTTTGTCTTCTGATCCTGCTTTTCAGGTACCCGATGGTGTTCTGTTGTTTCAGGATGTGGCTACTGCGCTTCTGCACATTGAAAATACAGGTGCAGAAGAAGTTTTTATCATTGGTGGAGGGAATATCTTCAATCAAACGATACTAAATGCAGATAAATTGTATGTCACCAAGGTGCACACCACCATACCTGAAGCAGATACTTTTTTTGCATCTATAGACCACACTCATTGGAAGCTGGTGTGGGAGGAGCCACATGGAAGCGATGAAAAACACCTTTTCTCTTTTACTTTTCAACTATACGAGGCCATACAACTTTAGTTTTGCTTTGCTGTTCAGTATATGACGATACATGCCCTATGCCAATACATTCTGTTTCGTATGCAAGCCCGCGGCAGACATGGCACACACTCTCCATTCGTGTATCATTTTGTAGAGCATGTATTGCGCAATAAGCAGGGGCGCAAGGTGGTCACTGACACAGCAGCACTGCTAGCTCAGTTATCTGCTGTTTATGGTTTGCCGGTAACTGATACTCTTGTAGAACCAGCTAGTATTGTGTTGCTGCCAGAAAGTATGCCTCAGGATTGGGTAACATGGATAGCAAAATACACATCAGTTCTTAGCCAGGGTTTTGTAGTACTACCAGCTATTCATAGTACAGCGCAACATACTAGCAACTGGAACATAGTAAGTAACCTGCCAACAATGACTATGAGTATAGACCTGTACCACTCTGGGCTACTACTCTCCAGACCAGAATTTAAAGAGAAACAACATTTTGTGCTTAGATAACTGTGTCGTGTGGGTGCTACTAATCCCACACATTTATATTTTCGCTAAGAATACTATAGTACAATAAATCTTACATTTGGGATTAACACAACCTATGACTGGTAAAATGAACAAAGTGAAATGCGGTTTTGCGGTTTTACTGTCATTTCTGGCATGCACTGTCGCTCAGGCTCAGTCTGTAGCCGAAAAGGCAAGACAATACGCAACAGAAAAAAACTACGATAAAGCTATAGAACTATATGGTGAACTGTACAAACAGTCGCCCGACTCAGTGTATGAAGAGTATATAAGTGTGCTGATACTAGGTAACAAATGCAAGATTGCTGAAAAACTTGTAGAAAAACGTGCTGCTGCCTATCCTGCTTATTCCCGCCAGCCTGAGGTGAATCTGGAACTAGGCAGGGTATATGATGAATGTTCGCACCCGGAAAAATCTAAAGTTCAGTATGATAGTGTGTTGGCAATGCTGAATGGTGATGATATACTCACTACCAATGTAGCTAAGGCATTTACAGAAATAAACAGAAACGACTACGCCATCTTGACCTATGAGCGAGCACTCATGCTGCTGGGTAATCCACCGATGTATGGCAGACCACTGGCAGCTCTATATGCCAAAACCGGCAATCTGGAAAAAGCAGTAGAAGCCCTGCTGCGAGGCGGACCCAGTGTGTTTATGACTGCCGAAAATGCTAAAGAAACACTACTGGAGCTGGTGGGAACAGACCCACAAAAAATACAACAGGTACAAAAAGGACTGATAAAAAAAATAAATCAAGACCCTGGTAACAATTATTATGGTGAAATACTTACTTGGATATACACCCAAAAAAATGACTGGGAAGGGGCACTTATACAGATTGAAGCTATAGATGAGCGCAACCAAGAAAACGGCAGAAGGGTAATGGATTTTGCTAGGACGGCAGTGGCTGCCAAACAGTATGAAATTGCGAACAAAGGTTTTGATGCTATAATAGCTAAAGGCAAAGAAGTACCCTATTACATACTGGCACGAAGCGAGAAATTAGCTGCGTCGTTGGCACAACTGCAAGAAAACAATGCAAGGAAACCAGAAGATGTAGCAGCGCTAGCAACATTGTATGATAGCTTTTTGGTAGATTACCCTAAGCACTACACCATGAGAACCGCAGCAGACTTTGCTACGCTACATGCTGTATATGGCAACAATGTAAAAAAAGCTATAGACATCCTTAAACTTGCCATAGCCGAGCCTGATACCCGCCGGAATATGATGGGCGTATTCAAGCTACAGCTGGGCGACTATTATCTGCTACAAGGCAAAGTTTGGGACGCCTCGCTCACTTATAGCCAAGTTGAAAAAGAATTTAAACAAGATGTAATGGGCGAAGATGCAAGGTTTAGAAATGCGCGTCTGGCTTTTTACAGAGGAGATTTTGACTTAGCACAGAAACAATTGGGTATTCTTAAATCTGGCACCACCAATCTTATATCTAATGACGCTATAGATCTTTCTGTACTAATAACAGAAAATGTGGAAGACAGCGTTACCCTCCCTTTGGAGCGATTTGCTACTGCTGGTTTGTTGCTATTTCAAAACAAAGACAGTGAAGCTGAAGCACTTGTAGATAGTATCAGCAAGGCATACCCAAAACACCCGCTTAATGATGACCTAGTAATGATGCGTGCCAGCATAGCTATGAAACACCAAGATTATACCAAAGCACTGGCACACCTGAAAGAGGTAATAGAAAAATACGGAAAAGACGTACAAGCTGATGATGCTGTGTATAAAACAGCGGAAATCTATTACAACAACCTGCATCAACCTGTAGAAGCTAAAAACTATTACGAGCAGTTAATAATAGACTACCCTGGGAGCACTTATACACAAGCCGCGCGACAGAAACTTGCCGAACTAAAAGCGCAGGGGGTGCAATAGGTATGTGCCTGCATATACATTCACGTGCTTTTTAGTACCGCTCATCAATATTATTTGGAAAAAGTAGCTTGCGACATTACGTTTATGGTCACATATTAATATTCTTATGAACTATGGAACAAATGAGGAAATACACAAAAAGCTAAATGTCTGTATTATAGACGATGAAGAAAGAGCGTGCCTCAATCTAAGCAATATGCTCATTGAGTATGTTGAACCACCGATAAATATATTAGGCATATTCACTAGTACTGAAGATGCTGAAAAACAATTGTCGATATTAAAACCTGACGCAGTTTTTCTGGATATTGAAATGCCACATGAAAATGCTTTCAGATTTTTGGATAGAATTTCTCCTTTCAATTTTGAAGTGATTTTTGTGACTGCTTACGATGAGTTTGCATTAAATGCATTTCGTTTAAACGCTATCGATTATATACTGAAACCAATAAGTATCAAAGAGCTACAGTCAGCGGTACTAAAACTGCATCGAAAGATAAAATATGATAGGTTTAATTTACTGAACTCTGTATCTTATCAGTCTATCTCTAATCAGATCACTGACAAAGTGAAACAAGATAAACTGCTGTTGAGAGATACAAACGCAGTAGAGATCGTAAAATTTGACAAAATAATATATATAGAGGCTCAGGGCAACTATTCGAAAGTAGTATTCTACACTGATAAGGCTATAAAATGGATGGTTGTTTGTACTTTTTTATCGGAATTTGAGGAATTGTTGCCTGCAGAAAATTTCTTTAGAATTCATCGTTCATTTACTATCAACCTACAACAAGTGCAGAAAATAAAAACCGATACTAATGAAGCAGTACTTAAAAGCGGTAACACCCTACCTATAAGCCGTCGAAGATATGCATCACTTATGACTGCATTAAAACTAAAAAATAGTGGCAAGCAAGACCGTACTTAGTTTTCTTATCGGTATTCTGCTGTGCCACAACACCGTTTTGTCGCAGTTATATCCCAATGTAGCATATACAATAGAAAACGGCTTGCCCTCAAACAACGTGTACGACTTGTACACAGATTCTTATGGTTTTCTGTGGATAGCAACAGATAAAGGTGTTGCAAGGTATAATGGTAATAAGTTTGAAGTATTTAATACATCCAACGGTTTACCAGACAACGAAATATTCTTTTTTAATGAAGATAATGATAAACGTTTGTGGTTAGCCACCTATAGCGGGAGGCTTTGCTATTTTAAAAACGATACTTTTTTTTCAGACATTAATTGTCCTCAACTAAAAACAAATAGCAAAAGTTCGTTTATAAGATACATCATTACGGAGGCAGATAGTAGTGTTACTATATGCTATAATGAGCAGCTACGTTTCTACAACATAAAAGGAATGCATATCACTGAAATATATTTCAGTGATAACGACCTAATAAACGAAAATATTCACTTCGTAGAAAAACTACGAAACAACGTCTATAAAGTAACTTTTCAAAAAACTATTTTGTTTGTTGATTCCTTATCTAATGTTATTTCTAAAGAGAAAATAAAAGTTGAAGACACAATAAACAACTTCAAATATTACCCGAATCAGGGTAGAAAATACTTTGTAAGAAATTATGGCGTATATCACAACAAAAGTCGTATTTGTGGATTAAGTAAAGAAAACAGCCAGATTGAGAAATTAAAAAGAGTATATCACAACAATAACAATATACTTCTTGCTACAAATGAAGGATTGATTGTCAATCAAACTCATTTGCTTCACGGATTGCAAATCGCATCTGTAACCCAAGACAAAAACGGAAATTATTGGGTGGGTTCTAATAATGGGCTATTTAAATTTTACAAACAGTTTGATGCTTGCTTGGTTTACAGTAACCATTACCAAGGCAAAGTAGTGTATAGTAAACTAATAAACGGTGTACTATACTTTATTAACTCTCAGGGTAACTTATATAGTAA
>CAZRPA010000016.1:0-43496 GCA_964601855.1 uncultured Flavipsychrobacter sp.
GAGTCTGGGTATCATGGTATCTATCAATCAGCGTTTGGATGCTGAGGTGATAGAATTGGTATCGAGTGAATTTGGATTTGATGTTGAGTTTATAAATCTGGAGCAAGAAGCAGAAGAAGATGTAGAAGTAGAAGACGCACCAGAAGATTTGCTGCCAAGAGCTCCTATTGTGACCATTATGGGTCACGTAGATCATGGTAAAACATCGCTACTTGACTATATACGCAGTGCCAATGTGGTAGCTGGCGAGGCAGGTGGTATCACTCAGCACATAGGTGCATACAGAGTAACCACTGCAACCGGCAAACAAATCACATTCCTAGATACTCCGGGGCACGAAGCGTTTACCGCAATGCGTGCTCGTGGTGCCAAAGTAGCTGACATAGCAGTAATAGTAGTAGCGGCCGACGATGCTATAATGCCACAAACCAAGGAGGCAATATCGCACGCACAGGCAGCAAGCCTACCTATGATATTTGCTATCAATAAAATAGACAAAGAAGGTGCCAACCCCGAAAAAATAAAAGAGCAACTGGCCGGTATGAATATACTGGTAGAAGACTGGGGTGGTAAATACCAAAGTCAGGAAATATCTGCCAAGAAAGGGCTGAACATAGACCTCCTACTGGAGAAAATAGGGCTGGAAGCAGAAATGCTGGAAGTAAAAGCCAACCCCGACCGTCAGGCTATGGGTAGTGTTATTGAAGCATCGCTCGATAAGGGTCGTGGTTATCAGTCTACTATCCTTATACAAAACGGTACGCTTAACCAGGGCGACATGGCAGTATGCGGACAGCACTACGGCAAAATAAAGGCAATGTTCAACGAACGTGGACAGCGTGTGAAATCTGCTGGTCCTTCTACACCAGTACAGGTGCTGGGTCTGAATGGCGCACCTCAAGCGGGTGAGAAGTTCAGGGTATATGCTGAGGAATCGGAGGCAAAAGACATAGCCAACCACCGTGCACAGATCATGCGTGAGCAGGGTATCAGAGCACGCAAACACATTACGCTCGATGAAATCGGTCGTCGTTTGGCTCTGGGTAACTTTAAAGAACTGGGTATTATCATTAAGGGTGACTTTGACGGTTCTGTAGAAGCATTGAGCGATTCGTTGCAGAAACTGTCAACTGAAGAGGTGGCTATCAATGTAGTTCACAAAGGTGTGGGTCAGATTACCGAGAGCGATGTATTGCTGGCTACAGCGTCAGATGCTATCATTGTGGGCTTCCAGGTACGTCCGTCTATGCAGGCTGCAAGACTGGCAGAGCAAGAGAACATAGAAATACGCACTTACTCTATTATATACGATGCTATAGAAGAGATAAAGAGCGCAATGGAAGGTCTGCTGGAACCAAAAGTAGAGAAGAAAACAGTGAGCAACATAGAGATACGCGAAATCTACAAAATAAACGGTGTAGGTACGATAGCGGGTTGTTATGTGTTGGAAGGCAAAATGACCAGACAAACAAGGCTCAATGTGGTGCGCGATGGTATAGTGGTACACACCGGCGAACTAAGCTCTCTGAAACGCTTTAAAGATGATGTTAAGGAAGTGAACTATGGCTACGAATGTGGCTTGATGGTGAAAAACTACAACGATCTGCGAGTAGGCGACATCATAGAAGGATTTGAAGAAGTAGAAGTGAAACGTACTTTATAAAAAAGTAGTTTTTCAATAAAATAGAACAAGGCATCATAGAAATATGGTGCCTTGTTTTTTTAGTGGAGGTGCTATATTATAAGTAAAAACTTATCCTAAAAACAAAAAAGGACTGGTCATCTGCAATTATTACTAGAACAATTTATACATCTATTATTTTTCTAGAATATCGCTTTTTTAGCGTAACAGTAGTTATGTTTGCATAATATCCGTTATGCTATGAAAAGATTTACACTGTTCATTCTGTGGTTGTTTAGTATTACACCTGTCTTTAGCCAAGGTTGGGAAGAAGTAGGTGTGAGTGGCAGTACACAGAAAGCAAACAATAATGTTGCGGCTGTATGTTATGATAATGGAATATTGTACGTAGGCGGAATATATAAAGACACGGAATTGCATGGCTATGTGGCGAAATGGAATGGTGAGCAATGGGAAGAACTGGGAACGGGTAATAATGCATTAAATTTCATCTCTACACCTAATAAGATTTGTGTGGATAAGGAGCATAATATTTATGTGCTAGGGCAGTTGCGTACTACAGAAAAATGGTGTGTGATGAAATGGAATGGTGCCACATGGAGTGCCGAGGGTGCAGGCGATAGTGTTTTTAGCACGTACAAAGGGATTTATACATTTTGCACAGACAAGGAAGGAAATGTATATGTGGCCGGAGCACTGAACGATACTACTGGAAGATATAATGTAGCTAAGTGGGATGGTACTAACTGGCAGCAACTGGGTAGGGTGAGTAATGCACTGAATGCAAGTGATGTAATAATGGCTCTGGAGGCAGATAGTAAAGGGTATATATATGCTGCAGGTGAATTTAAACTATCGGGAAATGCGTATGTAGCCAAATGGGATGGTATAAGCTGGAGTAACCTAATAGTGACCAATAATAAGCCTAACGATATATACAGAGCTAATGAAATAAGAGCACTATTCATAGATGAAACTGACAATATATATGCTGGTGGTGAAATTGTAAGTGCGGATAGAAATAACTGTCTGGCAAAGTGGGACGGCACATCGTGGATAGAAGTAGACAATGGTAATAACTCACTGAATTCAGATATCCCGGGTTCAATAAACGTAATAACTGGCGACAAAGCGGGTAATATATATGTGGCAGGAATGGGCATAGTGCAGCATATGTGGCAACCCTGCGTGAAGAAATGGGATGGCATCAGTTGGAATGAAGTGGGTATAGGTAGTACCTCAATTCATAAAAACGAACGTATTAGGTCTATTTGCACAGACACTGCTGGTGTTTTGTATGCAGGAGGTGTATTTATGGACAAGCATACTGCTGATAAATACATTAATGTGGTTAAATTCGACAACAAATCATTAGAAAATAACTTAACAGGTATAGAGCCTATACATGCCTGGCCTAATCCTGCATATGATGTGTTATATATAGAGGTCGATAAGTATGACGAGTATTACTACCTGTATGACTTGAGGGGTGTATTGATGAGTAAAATGCAAAACAAGATGTCTGGTGCTGCAACTAATAGAATGTATTTGTATGATTTGGCTAAAGGAACTTATTTGCTGAAGAAGCAAAACGCTGCTCCTTTCTTATTTCAAAAAATGTAAAGAAATCGTCTTCGTAAACAATGGTTAGCATTGGCGCTAGATTTTTCTTTTGATAGCTGATTATACGTATAGCTAGGCTAAGAACGGTAGGTATAGGCATGCTGAGAAGCGACAAACCTGTTTCTATAGTTTTCAAATAAGATGTAATTCAGCGCAAAGGATAAAGTGACTAAGTGACAATATATTCGACCATTATTTACAAAATATACAATAGCATATTAACGCATTTGCATAACTAGCACTTTGGCAAGCAGATATTGAGGACAATTTCCCTCACTGCCCCGAACGTACAAGAGAGCGACGCAACCAACGATGATAGATGTGCTAATGCAGACTACATAAGTAAGCAGACATGGATACACTAAGCAGTGACAACCATGCAAAAAGAAAACGTACAAAGCTGCTGCATGACCACAACAATTCGTGTGATACAATTTTTTCACACCTACTTTACCAATAAAAGCTCATTTTTGTATGCATAACAGTGCGCAAATATGAATATACTACTGGTAGACGATGAAGCGAATATAGCATCTATGGTATGTAAGGGGCTAACAGAAGACGGCTATACAGTAAGTGTGGCACCAGATGGCAACATTGGCTTGCAGATGTCTGCTGCACACCCTTATGACTTGTACATTATAGACATAATGCTGCCAGGTATTAATGGACTGGAACTGTGCCGGCAAATACGCAAAACCAAAAACAACCACCCTATACTGATGCTGACCGCACTGGGCACTACAGAAAACATAGTGACGGGCTTTGAGTATGGTGCAGACGACTATATGGTAAAGCCTTTTAAGTTTGCAGAGTTGCGGGCAAGGATACGTGCACTCATACGCCGCAGTACTGGGCATACAGAAGAAAACAAACTAAGAATAGCGTCTCTGGAGCTAGACCTAGATGCAAAAAGAGTAAAAAGAGAAGATAACGAAATAATACTGACCTCTACCGAATACCGACTGCTGGAATATCTGCTAAAAAACCAGGGCAAGGTAGTGTCGCGCATGGACCTGCTAGAGAATGTATGGGGGGTAGACTTTAATATGGCTACCAATGTAGTAGATGTATATGTAAACTACCTGCGCAAAAAAATAGACAAAGACTATGAGCCAAAACTCATACATACTGTTATAGGAATGGGATACATAATGAAAACAGACTAGCCAGACAATAAATTTGTATTAATGAGCCTTTTACATTGATTCTCTTATTATTTTTATCACAAAATATATCCAAATGAAAAGAATCATTCTATTAAACCTTCTGGCTCTTACCTGCCTCAGTACTCGTGCACAACAAGCAGCAAAAGTAACTAACCCTAACAAACCATTTTATATGCGTGTGGGTTTTGGGTATGGTTTTGCTATGTCTGGAGGCATGGGTGGTGATAATGGCACAATAGTAAGTGTAGCTAACGAGGAGGTATTTAATATACAACCTTACTCCTACGGAGCAGGCCTATCTGGCACATTGGCACTTGGATACAATATCAACAAAAATCTGGGTGTAGAAATGATAGCTACTTCAACTTTAGCTGGCAAAAAATACGACTACACATTCATAGATGAATACACATCGGGAAGTGTTACCTATACTGACAAAAAAGCAGCAACCTCGTATGGCAATACCCTGCTGTTACAACCATCGGTTGTAGTGCAAACAGGTGGCAGCAAAACCAACATTTATGCTCGTATGGGTGTGGTAGTACCTGTCGTTAACTCACTGATGTATGACATAACATACAGTGAGAGTATGACTAGTAATATTGAAAAAACGACAGAGGAATATACCATGCACTTTTCACTAGGTGCCAGTGGTGCGGTAGGAGCTAGTTTTAATCTCTCAAACAACCTTCGTCTATACAGTGAAATAGCCATGATTTCGTACTCGCCTTACTTGGCTAAAGGCAGCAGAACTGAGTATACTAGAAATGGTGTTAACTATTTGAGCTATTTATCTTTAAGTGATAGAGAAATCGAGTTTAAAAAATCAGGCAAAATTGTTTCTTCGCCTGACCCTGACAAACCCACTACATCACCATCTAAATCAATACCATTCAGCAATATAGGCATCAATGCAGGCATAGTGATACAACTGTAGTAATTGTCTGAGTAAAAACAACCAATAACTTTAAGAGAATTTTTTGCAATTGTTTTTCTGATAAATGTATTCGGCACTAACTTCGTACCCATGTTAGAGCAATACTGCAAGTCGCTGGTAAGTTATAAACGCCTACCTACTAGAGAAGTGAAAATTGGTGACCTATTGATAGGCAATGGCCACCCCATAAGGATACAAACAATGACCACTACCGACACCATGGATACCATGGCTACAGTAGAACAAACGATACGGTGTATAGAGGCTGGTGCAGAGCTGGTGCGCATTACAGCACCTAGCAAAACCGAAGCAGAAAACCTACTGAATATAAAAAATGAACTGCGTGCCAGAGGTTATAATACCCCGTTGGTAGCAGACATTCACTTTACCCCAAATGCTGCCGAAATAGCCGCACGAATAGTAGAAAAGGTTAGGGTAAACCCAGGCAACTATGTAGACAAGAAAAAATTTGACCTTATAGAATACACCGATGACGAGTATGCTGCAGAAGTGCAGCGTATAGCAGAGCGGTTTACCCCGCTGGTGAAAATATGCAAAGAGCATGGCACGGCTATGCGCATAGGTACTAATCATGGTTCGCTAAGTGACAGGATAATGAGCCGCTATGGCGATACTGCTATGGGCATGGTAGAAAGTGCAATGGAGTTTTTGAGAATAGCCAGAGACGAAGACTACCACCAGATAGTGCTGAGCATGAAAAGTAGCAATCCACAAGTGATGGTACAGGCATACCGCTTACTAGTGCAGCAGATGGATTATGAGTTTGGCGAGTGTTATCCACTACACCTCGGTGTTACAGAGGCTGGCGATGGCGAAGATGGTCGTATAAAAAGTGCAATAGGTATAGGCACACTGCTGGAAGATGGCATAGGAGACACGATAAGAGTATCGCTGACAGAAGACCCCGAATTTGAGATACCGGTATGCAAAGACATAGTAAGCAGATACCCACCTGCCGACCCTATGACCATACAAGGCACTGAAGAAATCCCATCTGAAAGCATAGCAGCCGTGCCCAGTAAGCCACTACCCTACTCGCCATACGAGTATACCAGAAGGTACACTACTAACATAGCAAACATAGGCAGTAGCCACGTACCTGTAGTAATAGCCGACTATTATGCCTGCGACGATCTAACCCCTGCCAGCCTGAAAGATATAGGGTATAACTATGACGCTATTACTGATAAATGGCACATAAGCGATGGAGCTGCCGACTATATATACACCGGCAACACATTACCCACCTTTGCATTGCCTGGCACACTACAGGTGATATGCGATTATAAAACATGGCTGAAAACAAAAGACCGCGATAGTTGCCACCCATACCTTACCGAAAAACAATACAAAGACCACGAAGTACCTGCACACCAACTACACTTTGTATCGGTGGTGGTGACAGACTACGACACCAATTATGCATCGCTAATAAGCCGCCTGAAACACGACAAAGGTGCGGTGATAATAGTGAGCTGCAGTAGCGAAAACAGCATGAAACCACTTCGCAGTTTTGCTACACTACTCATGCAGCAAGATGTAAAAACACCTATCATATGGGCAGTAGAGTCTTGGGGCACATCGGCAGATACTCACTTGGTGAAATTTGCTACAGATAGTGGCGGGCTGCTACTAGATGGCATGGGCGATGGCCTGATGCTAATAAACACTACCCCCATAGACAATACTGCTGTAAGTGGCAGAACCTACCTGCCAGTAAACAGTAATGAACAATTCTGCAACAATACTGCCTTCTCTATACTGCAAGCCACCCGTACCCGCATCAGCAAAACAGAGTATATAAGCTGCCCCAGTTGTGGCAGAACACTATTTGACCTGCAAGAAACCACAGCAAAAATAAGAGCCGCTACTAATCACCTTAAAGGTGTGAAAATAGCTATAATGGGCTGCATAGTAAATGGCCCAGGCGAGATGGCTGATGCCGACTTTGGGTATGTGGGCAGCGGACCAGGAAAAATAACCCTCTACAAAAGCAAAGAGGTAGTGAAACGAAATGTACCCAGCGAAACTGCTGTAGATGAACTGATAGAGCTATTGAAAGAAAATGGTGCTTGGGTAGATGTGCCTGTACAATAAACAATAAGGGGGAAAGAGAAGTTGAAAAGAATACATAGTATTTTATTATGGATTGCCGTCAATATGGTGTGTAGTGCTAGCATTAGCGCACAGGAGCATCAGTACAAGATAACTGGTACACTAAGTATGCAGACTGGAGAAACGTTTCCTTATGTGGTTACGTTTACTGAGGTTGACGGCAATCTCACAGGCGAAGCGGTGACATTTGCCGCCCCTCACCAAACCATAAGTGTGATACGTGGCACTGTAGACAGATACGAGAAGAGGCTAAGCTTCAAAGAAGTAGAAATAACCTCTTCGCGTAGCCTACCTACCAAGGCTTACATGTGCCTAGTAAATGCTAAACTGTATTATGAACAAGACTACAGAGGTGCTACCCTAAAAGGAGCTGTGACTAACAAACAAACCGACAAAACAGCATGCACACCCGGCACACTGAGCTTCAGCAATGCCCATGAATTGCAACCACTATTTGAGGCTACAGAAAAGTATGATACGGTGATATCTATGAAAAAGAAATCGCCCACAGAAAAAACAGGTATCAAAGTAGCCATCCAAGAACCCAATGAGCCACAAGAAACAGCTACTATAACTGTGGGCCAGCAGAAAACTTACCTATGGCAATCAGATACGCTGGAGATAGACCTTTGGGATGGTGGCGCTACTGATGGCGATGTGGTGAGTATACAGCTAAATGATAGTATGCTGCTAACTGACTACTCACTGGTGAAGAAAAAGAAAACCGTAAAAGTGTACCTCCCCGCTACAGGTATCAATACACTGAGTATAATAGCAGGCAATGAAGGTACAGACCCACCCAATACTGCCACCCTGCTGCTAAAAGATGGTGCGACAAAACACCCATTGATAGCCTATAACAAACGAGGTGAAAAAGCAATAATTAAAATAAAAAGAGCACCACAACGTACGTTGAAGTAAAACAATACTATTGGCGTGCTTCTTCTATCACATCGCTCACAGCCAGCACTAGCTCGTAGGGTAGCACAGGTATGTCTTCGCCTGCTACATCATATCGCCCCAAGGCGGTCCATGTCATAAAGAAGCGTGGAAACCCCTTAATATTAACCTCATAATACATTCCATCCTTTCTGAACTGCGGTACTATAACTGCTAATAATGTACGTTTCTCGAATGTCAATTGTTTGGAAAAACTGTCTGGCATAAGCACAAAGTTACCTACAAAAACATATTGTAAGTGGGTAAGATTACCGTTTAGTTTATTTTATCAAAATGAATATTTATCCATTCACCAAACGTTTTTTACTGTCTGAACGTCTTATATAGTATCGCATTTATACACACTGCTTACTTTCAAAACTATAGACGCTATTCATTTTTTTAAAAACAAACGCAATGAACATCGGATCGGCCATTAAATCAATCAGAAAAAAACTTTCTATCACACAGTATGAACTTGCTGAAAAATGTGATCTTTCACAGACATCTCTATCGCAGATAGAAACCGGAATAAAGCGACCCAGCCAGCGAACAATTTCTAAGGTATGTGCAGTATTAGACATTCCAGAATCTATCATATACATTGTAGCGATGCAGGAATCAGACGTACCGCCAAGCAAAAGAGGCGTATATGAACTAGTGTATCCATCTATCAAAAGTTTGGCTTTGCAGATGGTAAGCTCAGAACACATAAATCTGGTTAGCGCTAAAAGCTAAACAAATTACACAACAACGCACTATTCATAAAAACATAAAAATTACTATGCCCTACTTTCGTTTTCAGTAATTATATTTTGAGTGAGTGTTAATTGTAGCTATCGGTTTTCCGATAGCTTTTTTTTGTCACAGACCACCGGTATTCATCATGAAGTTTCGACTCACCAGCAGATAATAAGCAAAAAGAAGCCCTATATTTTTTCGATAGTCATCTTTTAAGTAACTTAGAATAAAGAAAACAGCCCTATGCTACGTCTTTATTTTATTTTTTTGCTGCTATTATCTGGCGCATACAAAGGCTGGTCGCAAGACAGCTATACGCTAAGCCCACCCTTGGGGCTCGACGAGGTAGGTATCAATAAAGTATTGTGTCTCAAAAATGGTAATACCATTCTTTTTCACTTCGAAATAAATAAACCCATCAAAACTTATGTGTTTGACAGCGCCTGCAATCGTTTATTTACCTCCTCTATTACACCCCAAAAACTAGACATCTTCATGCTTACTACAAGTATCTTCAAAGGCATGTATGAAATAAATGAAGACGCAGTTTTATTTTTCGAGCAGCAAAACTCAGGCAGGCATGCATTGATACGAATGAGGTTTAACGGAAAAACCGGGAAACTGATAGAGGAAGAAACAATGGGCAGATCTAAGAGTATGGCAAAACCCACCCGCTTTTTCGTAGTAAAGCACAAACACGACAGTGGCTATCAGATACTGTACTCGCAAGATGCTATGCAGTTTCAGAAATGCGATGTGCATTTAAAATACTATAATGCCCAGCACAAACTATATAGAGATGTACCACTGATATTTGACCGAAAAAAATACCACTTCATGAATGTAACTGGTGTAGATGCTGATGAAAAGGGCACCTGCATTACACTAGGGCTATCTAATCTGCTGGTAAATGGCACTGGAAATACGGTAGAGTCTAGCCCTATTTATGATCATTTCCTGCAAGTATTTTATATTCCTCGCGATAGCACGCTACCGTTGCAACGAACGGCCGATTTGTCTACCGAAATCATTCCTTATTACACCACCTACACCCACAATCCATTTGCTGGCACCATCAATCTAATGATGCTGAGCTACAAAGATGCTGTGCTGAGATATGGCATAGAAATGCGCCCTGCACAGTTCATAAACAATCTATTGTTCAAGTTTGACGAACAAACACTAGATGGTAAATATAGCTGGCTAAATAACAAACTGGCCAATAACTGGCTCAAAGAACAAACAGATACCACAAACTATTTCAGTGGCTTTCCGCTCAAGATGATGACCAATAGCAATGGATTATCTACTGTAATCTCAGAATCGTACAACCGCTACATCAACACAGAAACCTACTCACGATCACAGGTGTTTGAGACCTATTTGGGCAATATCTGCATTACACAATTTGATGATGATGGCAATGAAATATGGGGCAGAGTGCTCCCAAAATCGCAGTACTACAAAAGTTACAGACACTACTACAGGCCCTTAGATATGAACAAGAAATGGCAACAGCAAGCAATGTTTAACGACCTACCACCTCAGATATATGAACGACAATTTATGTCGGCCAATGTGTGTACAAAGGGCGACGATATATACATAGTGTACAACGACTGCGGAAAAAACTTCAGTAATAATATAGCAGAACCCGGTGATACAGTATTTACCTCAGCACTATCTAATGCCTGCTACTACCGAATGAATAAGAAAAAAGAAATAACCAAACACTACCTCATGGGGCAGCCTATGACAAAAGAATACAAAAGTTGCTTTATAGAAGGGTCAGATTTCGACGAGCGCAGAGGTCGGTTTACATCGGTAGTGAAGTACAAAAGAAGTGGTTATGTGTCGCTACGTATGGTGTGGGCTACACTGCAATAAAGTAGTTTCGGATGCATACACAAATAACAAACCATAACGTAAAACTGCGATTTGGGTAAAATGGCTTAGTTTTAGGTGTAAAATAAAAGAAATAATGAGAATGGTGAGTAAAGCAACTGCTGCGCTACTGGTGCTAAGCATATGTGGAAATGCTTACGGGCAGCACGACAGAAAAGACTGGCAATGTCAGTCGGTGAAGGCAAAACTGGAGAGCATAAAAAATGCAGGAAAAACAACTGTAGCTAGCCCCGAAGAAGACAAGTATGATGTAAAATACGTGAAGCTAAACCTGGAGATGACCAATGTAGCCACTACACTGAGTGGCGATGTCACTACAGTGGCGCAGGTCACCACTAGCTCCATGCCTGGTTATGTGTTTGAGTTACTACCACCCTTGGTTGTAGACTCTGTGCTTATAGACGGCACCCTACAGTCAGTGACTAGCAGCGGCGACGTACACACCGTGAGCCTTCCCTCCCCCATGGCAATGGGTACTATGTTTACAGCACAAGTGTTTTATCACGGCACACCAGTATCTGGTACCTCGTCAGATATACATGGTATCAGCACCCTGCAGTCGCCTAGCTGGGACAATTGGGCTACATTCACACTCAGTGAGCCTTACAGTGCAAAAGACTGGTGGCCTTGCAAACAATCGCTCAAAGACAAAATTGACTCGGTAGACATATGGATTACTGTTGACGATTCGCTGAAGGCAGGCAGCAACGGACTACTGCAAGCAGTTACAACCATGGGCGCCGGCAGACACAGGTATGAGTGGAAAGAACGCTACCCTATCGATTATTACCTCATATCTGCATCGGTAGCTAAGTATGTAGACTATTCTTACTACATGCACTTTGATGGTAGCGCCGACTCTATGCTCATTCAAAACTATGTGTATGACAACAGTGGCACATTGCCCTTCTTCAAAAACATCATTGACTCTACCGATGAGCAGGTTAATTATTTCAGCAGCATATACGGGCGTTATCCGTTCTGGAAAGAAAAATACGGTCATGCTATGGCACCGCTCAGCGGCGGCATGGAGCACCAAACCATGTCTACAATGGGCTTTTTCCAAAGCTGGCTGGTAGCACACGAACTAGGACACCAGTGGTTTGGCGATAACGTAACCTGTGCCACATGGGCAGATATAGTTATAAACGAAGGTTTTGCCAGCTATACAGAATATCTCTATGCCGATCATTTTAGAGGTAGAGCAGCTGCAACTGCCGATATTCGCGACCGTCAAAAAACAGTAATGAGCCAACTAGGTGGCAGCGTATTTGTAGATGACACTACCGATGAAGGCAGAATATTCAGCAGCCGCCTGTCTTACGACAAAGGAGCCTGTGCCATACACACACTACGCCACATCATCAACAACGATACTTATTTCTTCGACCTGCTTAGAGCATGGCAAACATCTATGAAGGACAGCACTGGCACCATAGAAGATTTTAAAAACCTTACCAAAACGCTGCTAGGTAGCACCATAAATGGCACATCAATTGATACGTTTTTCGAGCAATGGTTTTATGGCGAAGGATACCCGTTGTACGATGTAAGATGGAATCAAAGTGGCAACAATGTTTACGTGCAAATAAACCAACGTACTTCCACTCCTGCTTCAGTGCCATTGTTTAAAGTACCTTTAGAGTTACGACTGAGGTCTACTACTGGCGATACTATAATAAGAGTAATAAACGATATGGCATCACAGTCATATAGCTTTACTTGGAACAAAACAACCACAAGTTTTGCTATAGACCCTAATAACTGGTTAACTGATAGTCTTACCAGCCTTATGCGCCAGATGAACCTGGGCGTAGCAGGATTTGAGAATACTAGCATCAGCATATACCCCAACCCCACCAGCACCGGCTGGACGGTAGCTGGCATACCCGCACACAGCGAGCTATTGCTCACAGATGTAACCGGCAAAACCATATACACCACCAGCAATGGCAAAGAAAACAAACTAGAAATACCTGCTTCCATGCTTTCTACAGGTTTGTACATGCTGCATGTACGCAATACTGGCAACGCAGGAGTGGTGTATAAACTGATAAAAGAATAGCTAGAAAACAATGATTGCAGCCATGCTATAGCATTAGAATGGCTGCAATCATCTGCAATGAATAAAAATATCAACAAACAGGTTTTAGGTTTGTAAATTTTACATACCTTTGCCGTCCGATTTATTCACGGAGGCTGTAGCTCAGTAGGTTAGAGCATCAGATTGTGGTTCTGAGGGTCGAGGGTTCGAAACCCTTCAGCCTCCCCAAAGTTTTATTGGTTTGATAAAAAAAGTGCTCTAAACAAGCGCTTTTTTTTATTATTTTCATACCTTAGAGTAGGTGGCAATACACAAAATGGTAAACAATTAAAATTTTCATAAAATGAGCTTAGAAGTATCAGGTAAATTATTAGTAAAGTACGACACCCTACAGGTAAGTGACAAATTCAAAAAACGCGAGTTTGTAATGGAATTAGCCGAAGAAATAAATGGCAACATCTACACCAACTTTGCAAAATTGCAATTAGTACAAACAAAGTGCGACATCATAGACCGTTACAACAATGGCGATATGATAAAGGTAAGTTTCAACATCAAGGGCAATTCTTATGTTGATAAAAAAGATGGTCAAACTAAATACATCACTAATCTGGACGCTTGGCGTGTAGAACCAGCAGGAGCAGCACAAGCGGCACCCGCACCACAGGCACAGGCTCCGGCATACAATAGTGCACCACAGCCCGCTAACGCTGGTGGCAACTATAGTGCAGCACCATCTTTCAATCAATCGCAGCAGGCTATTGACGATTTACCGTTCTAACAACAAAAAGGATCTATATGCTACGGCAGGCACGCACACTATTCATTATTTTTTTTGCAGCCGTGCTTCTGGCCGCATGCAGCAAGACCCCAGACAATGCCCGCTACATTCCCGCTGATGCAGTGGCTGTAGTAGGTATAAATCTAAAATCGCTGAGCAAAAAAATAGCTTGGAACCTCATAACTGGTAGCAAGCTATTTAAAGAAATACAAAAACGAATGGCAGCAGAAAATGCTGCTGATGCAGTAGGAGGTATTGAAAACGCCGGGTTCGACGTTTCCAATACCTTTTATGTTTATACCAAACCCGATAGCCGTTTCTATGGCGGCAACCTAGTTGCGGGTCTGGTGCCGCTGGCTGATGCAGCCGCGTGGGAGGCTTATGTAAAGCTAGTTTTCCCAAAAGCTACTATCACTGCCCGAAATGGCAGAAAAGAAACCATGCTGGGAGAAGGTATGTATATAGGCTGGACATCCGAAATACTCATAATACTCAATGCCAGCAGCTCTGTTACAGAAGATCAAAACCCTGACGGACCTCAGGTAGATGAAACAATGATAGCTGCCGAGATGGATAAGGCATTCCTTACCCCAGCAGGCAACAATATTGTGAACAACAAACGTTTTGCAGGCTTTAGCAAACACAACTACGACCTGTCCTTTTGGCTCAACTATGGTAGTCTTATATCTGGCTACACAGACAATGTCACTGGCGAGCTGAATGGTGTATCGCTATCATCTGCTTCTTGGAAAGATGCTGTACTTACTACTGGGTTCGACTTCAAGAAAGGAAAAATTGCTGGCGACATAAACTACTACTTGCCATCGCAAATGGAAGACGCGGCTAAAGACTTTGGCACCGAAAATGCTGACAAAGACATGATAGCTCGCCTACCCAAAGACAATATGGATATGCTGCTATCTATGCACATATCTCCGGCTGGTGTAAAGTCTATGCTTGAAAAAACAGGGCTTTTTGGCATCACTAATGTGGGCCTCAGCGCACAAGGTATGGATGTAGACTATGTACTCAATGCATTCACAGGCGATATGGCTATAGTGATGAACAACCTAAGCCTGCGTGCCGAGCCAAAACAAGATGAGTTTATGGGCCAAATGGTAAACCACAAACAACAGAAGGCAACAATGAACATGACCTATGTTGTGAAAATAAATAACACCGAAAACTTCAATAAACTGCTGGATATGACTGCTGGTATGGCCATGCAGAAAAGCGGAAATGACTACGTTATGGCACTCACCGAAAAAGATAGCGTATACCTGCAGCGCAATAAAGAATATGCTGTAATAACCAACAAACATAGCTACGCCACTGGCATGCTCAATGGCAGCTACAAAAAAGATGCTATGCCCGAAGACATTTCTGGTAGAGCCACCCGCAATCCTTTTGCTATGTACCTGGATATAAAACAACTATTCAAAGATGTAGACCCAGCAATTAGCTCGTCTAAAAACGACTCTGCTATGATAGCAGAAAGCAAAAAACTACTCGACAATATATCCATCACTGGTGGCAAATATGCCGATCAGGCTTATAAATTCAACCTTGAAATTAACTTTCTTAACAAAGACGAAAATAGCATTCTGGAAATCATTGATTTTGGCATGAAAATGAACGAAATCAATAACGGCAAAAGCAAATAAATAACCTTGTTTGAGTAGCCTTATAAAATGTCACTTTAATACTTATCTTTGTTTAGTACATTATATTAACCGTAGCAAATCTGTAATAATGCGTAAATCACCCCTATTTTCAACATTAGCTTTCCTATCTCTTGTGGCTGTAGGGATATATGGCTGTAAAAAAACTGAAGGTATTGACAACAACAATGCCATCCTTACTCCATACAGTTTATACTTTGCCGATACCGCTGGTGCTCTTTTTAAAACTAATGATGGCAGAACCCACGCAGGGGTGGTTTTCCCACCCGATGGTAGCACCACTAGAGCTTTGGCAGCTTCTGGCAACAACTTATTGTGGGCAAAAAACAAATTGTACGTTTCTAGCAACGATGGCAAAAACTTTAGTCTGACATACGATACTTTATCTAGCTATCCCAATTTAACTTGTAGCGGTAGTGCTATTAACCTCAACCAAAGCATGTTATTGAACCTACCTAGATGGGATAATAGGGTTTATACAACCTCCGAAACAACTAACCCTAATAACTGGCTGGGACTAGTAGCCAGCGATAATAACGGAAACATACGTACATGGGGGTTCGATGCCTCTTACGATACATTCGGAGTAGGCACTATGCCAGTAAGAATGAAATCAATGACCATGTTAGCAGATGGCACTCTATGCGGATTGGCTTATTCTGCCCCTTCGAATCTAGACACAGTTTATCACAGAAATTTTGTCAAAGCTGGCAAAGACGATAATGTTTATGCAAACCGCTGGAAAGAAGTTACTGCAAACCCAGACAATGTCCCATATATATTTATGGGAAACATGAGCGGAAGACCTCTACCTCCTTATGGCAGTACTTACAGAGATACTGGCTATTTTTATCTAGGTCACTTGAACAACCGCTTGATCGCCATAGATGCGAAATGCAACTATGGTGCATGGTACAGTGACGACAAAGGAGCCAACTGGCAGCCATACGGTGGCTTGCCAACAGGCACACCACTGTTGTGTATAGAGGCACCATTTGAAGAGGTATGTTTGGTAGGTACTGCTGGCAAAGGTTTGTATATCCTAAATGTACAAACTGACCAATGGGAACCTAACAACAAAGGCCTTGCAAGCAATCTTACTGTAAGAAGCATAGCCGCTAAGCAAAATGTGTACAAAAACGGTACTGTACGCAAGTTCATATACCTAGCCACAAACAAGGGTATATACGAAAGCGCTGATGGTGGTCGCAACTGGACTATGACTATTGGCGGCAACTATGTTAGTGTCAACTAGTTAGTTTTTTATTCCTCAGTGCCATCACTCAAAAAATCTTCGAGGTCTCTTCGTTGTTTTTTGGTAGGGTGGCCTGTTTTGCTTAGTCTCTTACCAGTGTAGAAGCTAGGCGCAAATGCATCCTTTACTATAATGTCTTCTTCTGGTGTTATGTCTGCATAGTGCTTTATAGCCTCTGGGTAGGCTACTCTTTTCTCTAGCAGGGCAGTTACCTGAATGGTTTTTTTGCCCTCTGGAGTCCTTATTTGGTACACATCGCCCACCGTCACTGACCGTGATGGTTTCACAGCAGCACTATTCATTTTCACCTTTCCGCTATCTATAGCATCAGTAGCCTGCGAGCGGGTTTTGAAAAATCTTATTGCCCATAGGTACTTATCTATCCTTGTTTTTTCCATACTTAAAGGTACTACACCCACCACAAAAATAAGCCGATGCATACAAAGTAGAAACAAGAAAAACCATTAGCCCAATTATCATTGTTTTCCAATGGCTCTCTAATCAAATTCTAATACTAATCCTCTCTACCAATCGTTACAAAAACAGAACTTTACTATGCGCAATACATAGGATGAAAAACGTACTGTTACCTACAGATTTTTCAATAGAATCGCTTGAACTTATAGACAAAACTGCAAAATCTATTGCAGACAAATTGAATATTTACCTATTTCATGCCTACGAAATACCTTCTGGTAGTAATAAAACAATAGCACAAAAAAACAACCTGATTACCGAACAACTGCGCCAAAGATGCAGGCGCATAAAAGCCAACAATAAAAATATCTGCAACATAAGTGTTAAACTAATGCAAGGCGCCAGCCATGCCATATTCAGCAATTTCACAAACAATCACAAAATTGACGTGCTGGTTATGCCACACAAATACGTATACATACCCCCAACTGCAGAAAGTGTGAGCCCAATAAAACTTTTCAGAAAGTCTACGATAGAAAAACTGAGTAATTTTAGGGAGGTTGATTTCAGACAAAATAATTAGTGGTATTTAATTGTAAATTCACCCTCTTGCACAAAGCATTTTATACTTATATTTGCCACACAGCTATTGCCAGCTATCTCAGCAGTCCCTCTGCTTGTTGGTTATAGTACGGATGATTTCTTTTGCTTTTTGTGTTGTGCAACCTCTCTCCTGTTGCTATCACTTCACAACTGCTTATTTACACGAAGAAACATCCAGTAATACACACCAACAATTTATTGTACCACAAAAAGACTTTTATTAATTAGATAATGGAATATAACACTACACGCAGCAGAATGCTGATGCCCGAATATGGCAGAAATGTGCAGAAAATGGTAGAGTATCTGGTATCAGTAGAAGACAGAGAAAAACGACTGAAACAAGCTGAAATCATTATAGAGCTGATGGGCACACTAAACCCACACCTCAAAACCATAGAAGACTACAAACACAAACTTTGGGATCACCTGTTTCAGATGACCGAATTTCAGCTAGATGTAGACTCACCCTATCCTTGCCCTACCCCCGAATCTGTGTTCAAAAAACCAGAAGTACTCCCCTACCCACAAGCCAGCATTAAACACAGACATCTGGGCAAAAACATACAGGGATTACTAGACAAAGCTATTGCTGAAACCAACGAAGAAAAGAAACACGGACTCACTCAGGCTGTAGGCTACTACATGAAACTAGCTTATGGCAACTGGCACAAAGAACCTGTGCATGACGACATGATAAAAAACGAGCTTGCCGAAATATCGGGAGGCAAACTAAAGTACGAAACCGGTGGATTCAGAGTCACATTTGACACTAACCCTGCCAGCAACAACAATAACAACAACCGCAACTTTAAGCAAAGGAACAATAACAATAATAACAACAACCGAAACTTCAAAGGCGGTCAGCCAGGGCAAGGTGGCCAGGGCGGCAACCAACGCAACAACTTCCGAGACAATACAGGCGGTGGAGGTGCCAACAGTTTTGGCGGCGGCGGCAACAACTTCAACAAAAACCGAAAATTCAAGAATAACAATAACAACAAGAATAAGCAATAAACAAAACACCCGGCACCATTCCATATGTGCCGGGTGTTTCGTTTATTGTTGTTACTATACCAGTACTTTTATTATTGTTGCAGGGTACGCAGCACATTTACCACATCACCCACCGGCAAGCCCATTACGTTGTAGTAGTCGCCGTTTATTTTTTCTATACCAGTCACCCCTATCCACTCTTGTATGGCATATGCGCCAGCTTTGTCATAGGGCTGGTAATTGTGTACATAATGTACTATCTGCTCTTGAGTTAGCGGTCTGAAAAACACCTCCGTCACTACTGAGAATACATGGTCTGTGCCATTGCTGCGGACACACACACCAGTCACTACCCTGTGCCCCCTGCCAGCTAGTGCAGTCAGCATAGCTATAGCCTCATCAGCATCCTTGGGCTTGCCCAGTATCTGCCCTTCTAGCAGCACTATAGTATCGGCAGCTATTACTATAGCACCCGGCACCAGATGTGCAATCGCATCTGCTTTTTTCTGCGCCAGATGAGCGGGCACCTCTTCACCAGGCATACCCGGCGGGTTAGTTTCGTCTACATCAGCTATCACCACTTCAAATTCTATTTCCGCCATTTCTAGTAGCTGTCTGCGGCGTGGCGACTGTGAGGCAAGTATTATTTTCTGCACTGTTTATCGGTCGTTATTGTATTTTATAAATTAGCACTGAGCATATACCCAGTACCATTATTATTTTCAGTATTCTGCTACACTGGTGATAGTGTGCTGGGTTAGCCACACCTCTCCACATATATATGACCCACCCTATCAGCGGTGCTGCCAGCAAAAGTAAAACATAAATTGCCAGCAAATAATAGCCATACCCTATCAGTAATACACCACCCACTATCAGTGGCAGCAACGCCAGCATAGCCAGTACGGTGGCAAACCTTGCCGCATACCCCAAGCCTCGTTTTATAGGCATTGTTACACAGCCCTCAGCCTCATCGCCTTGCATGTCTTCCATGTCCTTTATTATCTCGCGCACCCACGTGAGCATAAATGCGAAGTAAGCATAGATAACCAATATCCACACAGGCAGCGACGATACACTAGGCTTTCCATTGGCTATTAGTGGCCTTAGTGCAGATAGGCGCATTGCTGGCTCGTATACATACAGTGCTATAATGGTAAGGGCAGTGAGCAGTGCCACTGCTACATTACCAGTCATGTATTGCCGCTTATAGGTAGTGGAGTAAAACCACAATAGAGCTGTACACCCTAGCTGCAGCAGCAACCACTGATAGTGTTGAGCCCTAGCTGCTACATACCCTGCCATAAGTATAGCCACCACATTCATTACCGAATGTGCTATTATGGCATGTTTGCGTTGTATTACTTTACCCAGCACCACCTTATCTGGCTGGTTTATGATATCTATCCGCACATCAAAGTAATCGTTGATAATGTAACCCGCAGCCGCTATGAGCACAGTAGATGTAGTAAGCAGCAAAAAATGAAACGGAGTAAGCACCGACGGCTGCACAGGCAATACCAGACATGCCCACACCACCGTCTGGGTGAGGAAGATGATCAGTAAATTTTGCCACCTCATTAGTTGAAGCCATGCCATTGGCAGTAGTATTAGTAGGGGAATTGTTGCCCGTATCTGGCAAAATAAAGTGTTATATACTATACATAGCCATACTGATAGAAAATTAACAGTAAACCCAACAAAAAAGCGGCTGCCTTAGACAAAGCAGCCGCACACGCCATAAATGAACCTCTCGGTTTTCCTCTCAAACCATCTTACTTACCTCTTATTGTTTTGTGATGTTGAACACAGATGTTGCACCATCTACAGATATTACTTTGAGTATATACACACCTGTAGCCAGATTGCTCATATCAAAGCTGCCATTTTTGGCATCTTTCATTTCTGCTACCATGCTACCTGTTACATTGTACAAGCCTACATGTTTAGTAGTAGTGTTGTCGGTAGTTGCAAAATTCAGTGTACCAGTTACTGGGTTAGGATATACTTTATAACCTGCTGCAGATTGTACTGCATTTACTGATACGGTTGCTTCTGGCAATGGAATCATTGCACCACCTGATGCCAATGCTACCCACAATCCAAATGCAGCACCACCGCTGTTAGCTGTTGGGTCTACAAAACCTGAAGCTACTACTGTTATTGCATCTTCATCAAGACCCAGTGTAGTAAGTGGTGCAGAGTATCTTTTTATTACTGCACTACCTGCTGAGTTTGTTACATCTATAGTGTAGTTGTTGGTAGGCAAGTTCAGATAACCACCACTGGCAAAGTTGCCAAAGGCAATATCATTAACTAGTGTAGTAGTTCCTGCTTTTACATCTACAACAGGTGCATCAGTACTGCCATGTACTACCAGCAAGTCTGTAGTGTCTGCTGAGAAAGCAGATATCTCTCTACCTTGGTCATATATACTCAGGCGGAAAGGCACTGTTGCTGCCGAAGGAGTATATCCCGTTGGGCTTACAAGACCATTTGCTACAATGATGTACCTTTTATCAGAGCTCAGTGTTACTGTAGCGCTGTATATAGTATCAGTAACGCTAGTGCTTGTTTTAGGTGCTACGCCCAGTGTTACTGGCACACCTACTGGTGCATTCACAAATTGTGATGCTGTACGGAACGCAAAGTTGTTGAGCAACAATGTGCCATTCAGATACACATCTACTGAGTCTGCTGCAGCATCTGCACAGTTGTGTATTACTTGCACACGAGCCACTTCTTCAAGCGGTATCAGTGCACCTGCAGTAGCTGGGGCAGCCCACAAACCAAATGGAGCACCACTGCTGTTAACTGATGGGTCTAGGAAACCAGATGCTACTACCGTCAGCGAAGCGCCTGCAAGGCTAAGTGTAGACAATGGCGCAGAATATCTTTTTACCACTGTGCCTGAAGCTGTAGTTACGTCTACTATGTAATTGGCTGTTGGCAATGACACATAACCAGTTGCATTATACTGACCAAAAGCTATATCATTTACCAGTACAGTGTTACCAGCTCTCACATCTACCACTGGCGCATCTGTGCAACCATGTGCTACCAGTAGATCTGTGTTAGTACCTACAGTGGCTGATTCACGAGCCATGTCATATACCGACAAGCGGAATGGCACTGTAGCTACAGATGGCGTATACCCTGAGGTGCTAGCCAAACCATTAGCCACTATTACATACTTCTTAGCAGGGTCCAGTGTTACAGTTACACTGTAGAATGTGTCTGCTACGCTCGTACTGTTCTTTGGAGCTACTGACAGTCTGATAGGTGTACCAGTTGCTGGTGCATCTATGAAGCCTGTTGCTGTGCGGAACGCAAAATTGTTAAGCAGGATTCCGTTGTCCAGATACACATCTACAGAGTCAGCAGCTAAGTCAGCACTATTGTGTATCACTTGTACTCTTGCTGTTTGGGCTGTGGCGCCCAATACGCCGGCAAGTGCGGCAGTAAGGAGGATTGTTTTTTTCATCTTGTTTAAATTTTTATCAAAACTATAAAACAAAACAGCACAACAATCAACCCAAAATTTGTTTAACTTTTCTTTACAATTATTAAACAAAAAATACTAACCGACAATTAATAAAATAATAGAAAACGAACCTTTTTATACCTTCACATAATCATTCCTAAACGTTTTTTTAACATTTACTGACCCAGAAAATGATAAAATAAGCACAATAAAAGGGCTCTACCAGCACCATAAGCAATGTTAAAGCACAACAAAACACTTCATTTTCTGCTTGTTTGCAACTAACCATTCATTGTATGCCCTACCTTTGACAAATGCTAAAAGTGATTTTCTGGATAATTGTTATCAGCATCATCCTCAGGATTATATTTTATTTCGTGCTCCCAATACTTCGTGTAGCATTTACTGCCACTAATCAGATGCGCCGTATGCAAGAACAAATGAAGGAAATGGAACGAAATATGAACCAGCCACCACCATCTGCAAGAAAAGTAAACAGAGAAGGTGACTATGTAGATTATGAAGAACTAAAATAATGGCAATCAGGTTTGTAATAATACTGGCCACTGTTGTGTTAGTGGCACAAAACTGCCCTGCACAACCCTGCAAAACAAACCTGCCTGTTATAAACACACCTTCTGCACTTAATGAGAGTGTACAAGCCAACCCCAATGCAGTATTTGTGTCGCTACAGCGTCAAATACCCAGCTTGCTCATAGACCTCAGATACGGCACCACACACAACTTCACCCACAAAGCACTCTATCGTCACCCAGTAGCATTACTACGCAAGCCCCCTGCTGATGCACTGAGAAAAGTGCAAGAAGAACTAAACAAAAAGGGGCTAGGATTAAAGATATTTGATGCATACAGACCCTTTAGCGTTAGCTGCATATTGTGGCAGCAAGCCAGTGACAAACGCTATGTGGCTAACCCCAAACGTGGCAGCCACCACAACAGGGGCACAGCTCTCGACCTCACCATTGTACAGCTCAGCACAGGCATGGAGCTAAATATGGGTACAGACTTCGACAACTTTACAGATACTGCACACCACAGTTTCTTACAACTGCCTCCCGAAGTACTGGCAAATAGAAGACTGCTAAAAAACTTAATGTGGAAACATGGGTTCAATTTTGTGCCCACTGAGTGGTGGCACTACCACTGGCGCGATAAAAATTATGCCTTAGTAGACCTTGACTTCAACAGAATTAAGTAGTCTATTGCTCTATTTAAGTTTACCGCACCATCCCCACAAAAACTAACACATGCTACACCGTACATACCTTTTTATAGTCAGTACATTTTTAGTGTTTGGCGCTCATGCACAGACAGTTACAGATAGTATATCCACCCTACTACGCGCTCATATATACAAGCTCACTGATCACAATATGATGGGGAGAGGCTATGTAGGCAATGGTCAGAGAAAATCAGCTACATACATCCACAACCATTTCACAAAACTAGGTCTCTCTTCGGCTCCAGGCATTACAGACATGCAACAGTCTTACTCATTTCCGGTCAATACTTTCCCCAGCATAATGAATGTTTCTATAAACGGGAAAGAACTAACACCCGGCCAAGACTACCTTGTAGATGCAGCTAGTGCTTCGTACAATAGCCGAAAACCAATAGCAATAAAAGATCTTGCTGAGATAACCACTACCCAACAATGGAAGTACGCAAAAGCCACACTGAGCGACACCTGTATTTGGCTCCTGCTACACACAGATAGTATGTGCCGAAGCACTGGCATACCTAGCCACCAGCTGCCTTCATTGTTGCCTTCTGGTTGCTACATCATTCCCCAAAAAAGCAAACTAATGTGGACCGTAGCAGACCACACCAATGCTGCTACCGTTATATACGTTCCAGATAGCTCGCTACCCCACATACCATCTATTGCCAGCGTTAACATTAAAGCTACACTCAAAGAAAAGTTTATGGCTACTAACATTGTAGCCTGCGTTCCGGGTACTTTGCCCGACAGTTTTATTGTTTTTTCTGCACACTACGACCATCTGGGCATGATGGGTAGCCAAGCTGTTTTCCCGGGTGCTAGCGACAATGCCAGTGGCACAGCTATGCTGCTCTATCTGGCTCAGTATTATGCCTTACACCCACAACGTTACACTATGGTATTCGTAGCATTTAGTGGCGAGGAAGCTGGTTTACTGGGCTCAGCTCATTTTGTGCAACATCCACCATTCCCGCTGGGTGCTATAAAAATGCTCTGCAATCTGGATATCATGGGCGATGCTACCGATGGTGTTACAGTAGTAAACGCCACTATGCATCCCAAAGAATACGAGCTACTCACATCGCTCAACGAAAAACACAATTACCTACCTGTTATCAAAAGCAGGGGCAAAGCTGCCAATAGCGACCACTATTATTTTTCAGAAACAGGTGTACCCGCATTTTTCTTATACTCTAATGGTGGCAAAGGATACTACCACGATGTCTACGACAAGCCCGAGGCTGTGACCCTCAACAATATTCCTGGTGTAGCCAACCTACTAATAAGGTTTATGACAGAAAAACAAAAATAGACAAGACAATTTCATCTCTGTGCTCTCTAAAATAACCACTTATACTTCTCTGCAGCCCACACTACTAATTTTGGAAGTATGATTGACTATTGATATCAATTTACTATTTTTGAGTTTCTAATATCAAAAGCATTCTTATGAAAAAGAATTTTTCATTATATATAGCAGCCCTATTACTCCTTGCTACATTTGTAGGTACTTCTTGCAAAAAAAGAATCCATTCTAATGCACCTACCCCCAACAATGTGCGTATGCAAGGATATACCAAGATCACTACCATTACAATGGCAGGTGCCAGTTCTGTACCAGCTACAATAACAGAAAAATTCAGGTTCTATTACGATCAGGTAAACCGCCTGTCTAAAATCACCTATACCGGCAATGACACCTTTGCCATTTACAAGGATATAACTTTCCAGTACAGTGGCGATACAGTATACAAAACCACAAAAAACATACTTACGAACAACATTGTGCAACGCGACACATTTGTACTCAATTCAAATGGATTTATAGTTACTGCTCACACCCCAAATCTGGTAAATACATTTGAATATTACGGTCAACTACTGGCTCGAAACACCAAAAGAGCCACTAGCCACCGCAATATTGAAATGACTGCCACAACAACTTATACCTCAGTAAATGGCGACTTCCTGAAACACAACTATGATGGCTTACTTAATGTAAGTTTTAATCAAGTAAAAACACCCCTTACACTCAAATATTACCAAGATATCCCACCTTTTACACTATTCAACATTCAGACGCTGGTAAGCTACAACTCTGATGTACATACTATAAGCGGCTATAATTACGAGCCTATCAAACTCAACATGATTGATACTGTGTTCAAAAAAGATAGTCTTACCTTCCCAGGTGCAGAATGGATAGGCGAATCTTATCACTTCTACACAGAAGATGCCAACCGTATAGGTGACTATCTGCAACTGGAATCGTTTACTATGTATGGCAACAACATATACCGCAATGCACACCTAGTAGAGTCTATGACTGCTCGCAATAAGAGTGCTTACATCACCTACAGTATAGATGCATTCAGCAAAATAACACAAACCAAGTACTCTGTAACGGATAGTGTGCTCAACAACCGTACCGCTATCTACGACATACAGTACGAAACATTCTAAGGCTCAAAGACACCGTTGTCTGTCACTTTACCGTCAGTGCCTTGTGTTTGCTAATTATTGCATTAGCGTAGTTTTTTCTACTTTTACCATCTCAACTGGTGTAGTAGTGTACTGTAGTACGTGTCGCTTTATACCATTCATAACAACAAACTGATTAAATACGTTTATGGCAAATCAACTGCTTAAAGGAAAAAAAGGAATTATTTTCGGCGCACTCGACGAGCGCTCTATAGCCTGGAAAACCGCACTTGCTGCTGTAGCTGAGGGTGCTGAAATAGTACTTACCAATGCCCCTATAGCACTGCGCATGGGCAAAATCAATGAATTAGCCAAAGAGTGCAATGCACAGGTTATAGCAGCCGACGCTACATCTGATGCCGACCTAGATGCACTAATGCAAAAAAGCATGGAAATATTTGGTGGCAAATTCGACTTCATTTTGCACTCTATAGGCATGTCGCCGAATGTGCGCAAAAACATAGAATACACAGCATCTAATCACGACAACTTCCTCAAGACATTGGATATCTCTGCTTTGTCGCTGCACAGAGTACTGCAAGCTGCTATGAAGGCCGATGCACTCAATGAGTGGGGCTCTGTACTAGCGCTCAGCTACATTGCTGCACAGCGCACCTTCCCTGGCTACAACGACATGGCAGATGCTAAAGCGGTGCTGGAAAGCATAGCCCGCAGCTTTGGCTACCATTATGGCTTTGCACGCAAAGTGCGTGTAAATACTATATCACAGTCGCCTACTGTTACTACAGCTGGCTCTGGTGTATCAGGTTTTGATGTGTTTTACAACTATGCCGAAAAAATGTCGCCATTAGGCAACGCAAGTGCCGAAGACTGTGCCAACTACTGCATCATGTTCTTCAGCGATTACACCCGCATGGTCACTATGCAAAACCTGTTTCACGATGGCGGCTTCTCTAACACAGGTGTAAGCAACCTAGTGATAGAAGACATGAAAAATAGTCAACAGTAACACAAACTAAAAATTTTACACAGCCTTGCAGCACGGATAAATCAGTCAACGCTTTTTTGCCCTGCTTCAAGGCTGTTTACATCTGTAGCATACAATAATATCAGAGGCAGTACGTTTTTAAGCAATAGTATATCAGCCATTATGCCCAAAGCTCGTTTCACATTGGTATCGTTTACCCACCTTTTTTCGCTCAGGCTATCTGCTATTGCAGGTCTATTGCCTGCCATGCTACTGCTTAGCTCCACAGTGGGGGCACAGGTAAATGGTGGTCAGTATGCATTCGAGTTTCTGAGGCTATCTAATTCTCCACATGTGTCAGCATTGGGGGGAATAAGTGTGGCAAATCCCGCCAATGACATATCACTGGCGTTGCAAAACCCCTCACTCATGCGGGCTGGCCTGCACAATCAGTTGCAGCTCAACCACAACAGTCTCTATGCAGGTATCAGTGCCACCAATCTCAACTATGGCTACCACATGCAGAAGATTAATACCTCTTTTGTGATGGGTGTGCAATACATGAATTATGGTAGCTTCACTGAAACAGACTTTACCGGCAATCAGATAGGGCAGTTCCGTGCATCAGACTATGCAGTTACCCTCGGCGCATCGCGTAGCTACATGCAGCACTGGCGTTACGGGGCCAATCTCCGCTATGCACACTCTGCACTCAATACCGTTCGGGCATCGGCGGCTATGATGGACATAGGGCTCAACTACTACGATACAGCATCGCTGTGGGATATAGGTGTAGTGGCAAAAAACATGGGTGTGATGATAGACAAATACACCGATGACAATATTGCCGAGCCTATCCCCTTCGATCTGCAACTAGGGGTATCTAAGCGTTTCAAACATGTGCCGCTCAAACTATTTACTACCATTCACCACCTCTATGAGTGGGATATTCGCTACGACAACCCTGCCGATGCCAGCACCAACACACTCATAAACACTACCGACAGCAACCAGAAAAAGAAATCTTACTTCACAGACAAGCTCTTCCGCCACTTCATTTTTGGAGCCGAAATCACTCTAGGTAAGCGCTTAACGGTTACCGGCTCTTACAACTACCTGCGTCGCAAAGAGATGGCACTCCAAACCATTCCTGGCATGGCTGGTTTTGCCTTCGGCGCTGGCTTAGACCTCAACAAATTTGTGATACACTATGGCAGGTCGTTCTATCACATAGCTGGTGCTTACAACGAAATAGGTATTACCATGCGTATGAATAAACTAATGGGGCTAGGCAAAAGCGGAGAACGTATCAACTGGAATGCCGACTATACTGATTGGGAATAACCTATCCTACTTTGGCTTCTTTTTCTAGCATTTTTAGGTCTGGTATTATTATCTGTTTCCTGTCCATAGTCACCAGCCCTTCATCTGCTAGCATACTCAGCATGGTAGTCACAGACTGCCTGCTGGTGCCCGTTAGTCTCGATATATCTTCGTGTGTAAGGTAGTTGTTGATCACTACTCTGTTTTCTCCATTTTGCCCGTGCTGCCTACCTAGAGTCCAGAAAAAATAGAGCAACCTCGATCGCACATCTTTCTGCAGCAGATTCAGTATCCGGGTTTCAGTTTGCATCAGTTTTTTACCTACTTTTTTGGAGAAAGCTATACTCATATCGGGCCTTGTACTGAGAATTTTCTCAAAATCTTGCACAGTAAAGGCACACAACACTGCCTCTTGTTTATGCGCTCTTGCAAACTCACCCATCATATTGTTACGTTCTAGGCTGAACTGCCCAAACACATCGCCTGGCTGTAGTATCTCCTTTACTAGTTCATTACCCTCTTCATCTACATTACCCACCTTCACAAAACCCTCCTTTATAAAATAAAGTTTGTTGTGAAAACCTGCATCTAAATAGATATAATCATCTCTTCTAGCCACCACAAAGTTGTGAATAATGTTCAACGCATTATATTCATCTTCCGTCAGTTTTGCCAGAAAATCGTTCTTTCGAATGATAAGAATTTGGTCGTCTGCATGCATAATGGTATTGAGTTGTCTTTGTGAATTTACGGCAAACATCAGTCTAAGGTTCTCTTTCAGCATTAATATTTTGTCACTGCTACAAACCATTTCACAACTCTACTCGTATATCTATTCAGCAATGATGCCACAATCCAAATAATAATATAAGAAACTAAAGGAGACATGAAAAAAATGTAATCCTAACCTTTTGAGTGGTTGATTCGAGAGGGGACCATTCTTGGTCCCTTTTATCATTTTCACCCATCACCTACAATATACCAACAGAAATATCGTTATTAATGCAAATAAGTGCAGGATGTTTATGAAAGTTGCAGGAACAATATTTTCATTATTTCTATTGGCAATAACAGCAACTAGTACACTGGGACAATCAACATTTGCCCGAAACTTTATAGCCGAGGCTAAGGACGGAAAAACCTATCTGCGATGGACAATAAGCCAGGGCAACACCTGCGATGCATTACCATACTACGGTCTGAAGACCAAATATCCTACACCCAGATAGGCGAGATTAGCGGTGTGTGCGGCAGCACAGATAGTGCCCAGACATACCTTTTCATTGACGAAACCCCAGTGCTTAACAAGACCAACTTTTACAAGCTACAGTTTGGACTTACAGGCATCACTGCCACGCAGTCTGTTTACCTGTTTTCTACTGGTGGCTACAACCTATACCCAAACCCCGCTAACGATCAATGCCGTTTATTCTTCTCCAATAATGGCAAAAAAGTATCCTTGCTGCTCTACAACCTCTCCGGTCAGGCGGTACAAAGCATAGAAACCACCGACAACTTTTTCACTATCAATACCAGCAATCTTGCAGCCAGTATGTACTTTTTTGTGGTCCACTTGCCCCAGTCTACCTTAAAGGGCAAGTTACTGGTGGTACATTAACCGCCCATTAGGCGCATCTTTACCGTATGCCATCAGCACATAGCAGTATATTTAAGGCTATATAGCTACCTTTGCAGCAAATGCAACAAAAACCTTTGCCCACCCAGCTCAAAAAAGGTGGGGTGATTCTGATAGACAAACCATACAAATGGACTTCGTTTGATGCGGTAAACAGCATAAAAATAGCACTCCGTGCCAAAATAGGTCATTGCGGCACGCTCGACCCTCTAGCTACCGGACTACTCATATGCTGCACCGGCGAAATGACCAAAAGTATAGCTGGCTACCAACAACTACCCAAGGAATACACTGGTATCTTTCATTTGGGTGCCATCACAGAAACCTACGATCTCGAGAGTACACCATTTAATGTGCTACCTTTTGAGCACATCACCGACGAACAAATATTAGCTGCCGCTGCGCAGCTCACTGGCGATATTATGCAAGTGCCGCCTATACACTCCGCCATAAAAAAAGACGGCAAACGTGCTTACGACCTCGCTCGTGCGGGCAAAGACATAGTGATGGATGCCAGACCTGTAACGATTGGTGAATTTGAGATAACTAAAATAGCACTGCCCGAGGTACACTTTAGGGTCACTTGCAGCACCGGCACCTACATACGCTCACTAGCTAAGGACATAGGCGATATACTGGGTTGTGGCGCTTACCTACAGGAGCTTCGCCGTACCAAAATTGGCAACTTTAGCGCAGCAGATGCGCTCACCCCCCAGCAATGGAAAGACTACTGGAAGCAAGAGCGCACCCCTCCTGCAAATAATAATACAACAACAGAGACTAGCTAAAACAACGCAGCCGCCCTTATTCAGGGCGGCTGTTATCGTTTGATAAAACAAGGGGTGGAAACTACTTTATCATCCTCATAAGTGGTATTTATTACCAGATTATCTTGTACAAAGCTACAGGTAACACACCCCAATAAAATACCACTTTAGTAGTATTGTTTTACGCAAAATCACGTAGTTGCCATTCGCATAGCTCAAAAAAATACGCCTCATCGGGCTAGGATGAGGCATAAGTTATAAAAGGTACCATTTTATTGTTTTGTAAAGCTTAAAAGCAGCACTATCTCGTAAAAGCCAGATTAAAACCCAAACTAGCATACATCCCTCTACCAAACACTCCAGGGCGCATACCTATCTCAGCATATGCACCCATGCCATTCTTTTTCTTAGTGTTTACCAGCCTGCTACCTAGCCGCCAGCCCACATTATTGGTACTGAAGCTACCATCGGCATTAGCCACTATCTCATAGTTCAGTCCCCCCCGCTGAAAAGGATCGAATGTAGTATTGGCTATCAAAATATCAAGATAAGTCTCTTTAAAAAACGAAGTAAGTTTACGCTCACTTTCATCCACCTCTATATTGCTGCTCGTCAGAAAGCGCATATTAATGATACGCGACAAACCCACATAAAAACCTGTTGTAGTGCTATTTGTGTAATGGTCTAGCCCAAACACAGTACCATCTGTAGTGCGTATAGAACCCTTATCCTCGGGCTTCCAAATATCCTTGTTCATGTTAGACACCACCGGCGATGTACTGAAATACACACCACCCCTTGCTGCATATATCAGCCTGCAAGGATACTTAGCCTTCAAAAAACGTACTGTCGTGCGTGTAGTTCCATTTTCATTCAGCCCCACATGTTTCTGTATGTATATTTTACGCCAGTGTTTGCCCTTGCCGTCATATATATGCAGCCTTATACCTGCATTAGCTACTATAGGAATGTTCAGTTTATTATCAGTTTTAGATTTTTTTTCAGAAAACTGCTCCAACAAACTATAGTACGCTCCTTTCAAACTCACATTGGCAGATGCTATCTTCGGTAGCAAATAATCGGCACTCACACCCGCACCTACCCTCAGTGGGTCAGTAGCTCCGCTCTCTATATCCAGCAGGCGTGCCTCTCCTATAAATTTCAGTTTCTTAGACTGATTTTTCTTGATGTACACATCCACACCATCCTTCGTGCGAATGGTGTCATTTTTGGCCATTCCCACTGCAGGCAGGCACAGTATACTAACTACTACAAAAAACAAATGACGGGTAAATATCTGCTGCATAAAATCCTTTTAATGAAGATTGTTTTGTCATTCTCCACTACTACATACGATAAAACCAGACAAAGCGTATGCAGTTATATAAAAATGATATATCGAGCAAATATATAGCAGATATTGGGCTGTAACAAATTACGAAACCTTCAAGCCAATGTATATAGTGTAGCACACTATATAAGCTACCTTACTCCCCATTCATCTCCCTTGGGTCTGGACCATATTTGTTAGTACCCACATCTCCAGCTACAGACAATTTATAAACTAGAACACCGAACATTGATATTGCTAATAATAACAACAACAACAATATATTTGTTGTGAATGTTGTATTGCTTACTCTGATCTGAAACATAGATTGAAAACTCAGAAATGTACCTAACCCAGTCACAGCAAATAGTAACAATGTCCATTTACCACTATACCCCGTATCGTGTAACCGCCTCACCATTGCCGTTAATATAGCAGGCAGCATTATAATGTTGTAAATGGTTACTATAAAATAGGAATTCGTAAATGCACCATCTGTATTATCAAAAGTAAAACGGGAATCAGTAATTGTATTTACTGTATAATTCACTATGAATACCAAAACCCAAAAAACAATAAAGAATATTACAAACTGACAAAATGCACTCCTGCTCATTCGTCCCTTTGTGTTTTTGTAATCATGTAAGGCTTGCAGGTAGTGTTTCATAGCATTTTGCTTGTACAAGATTAAGTTCACACTGTCTATACACCAGCAAAAGTACTCATAGACCTATTAACTACAAAAAGTCTATCTATCCTCCCCCTTCTTCCCTTTTCACCTCCCTAGGGTCTAACCCATATTTATTACCGCCCTCATTGCCCGCTACAGATAACAGGTAAATAAGAATTACAACTGTCAGAAGAAGCAATATTGACAACCCTATTATAACATGTGATGAATACCCAAATGTTATACCATAATTAACAAATCGAAGGAAAAAAATCAACGGTGAAATACAAGCTATTCCAAAAAGTAACAACAACCATTTTCCGCTTTTACCCGTATCATGTAGCCGCCTCACCATTGCCGAAAGAGTAGGCGCAAGCAATACAATTTGATACAAAAATCTAATGAATCTGAACGACAAATTAGACCCAAACAATTGATCTGCCATTTGCGACAGCAACAAAAACACAATATTGAACAACATAAACTGCCAAAACTCATTTCTGGACATTCTTCCCTTTATGTTGGCATAGTTGTTAAAGGCTTGTAGGTAATATTTCATAGCATTCTGTTTTTACAAGATGAAGTAAACACTTTCTATACATGAGCAAAAGTAATGATGGACCTAAGCTATCTCTTCCGCTCAATTTCCTCCAATTCAGCATCTATAGGTTCAGGTCCATATTTGTTAGCACCTTTATTGCCTTTCTCAAATAATATAAATATCAGTTTGCCAATAATTATTAGAGAAACCAAAAACAACAATATCATCACCTGTACAAATACATCATCTCTTTCCTTAGCAATAAACATGGTAGCAAGAGTAAAAAAGACACCAACCATTGCTAAAAATGAGAGCGGCACCAACCATCTCGCACTTTTGCCGGTGTCATGTATTCGCCTCACCACTGCCGATACAGTAGGCACAAGCAACACAACTAAATATAGAATTGAAAGGTAGAAAAATGATAAAATTGCCCCTAGAATACTTATCAGTTGCAGGAAGACAAAATTGAGTAACATAAACTGCAAAAACTCATGTCGAGCCATTCTGCCTTTTATGTTGGCATAATTACGGATGGCGTTCAGGTAGTTTTTCATAGCATACTGTTTGTTGCAATATACTGAATCCCTACATACACTAAATCCCTATTTTGCCGCTCCCCTGCACCTATCGCTACAGTACTTCACCTCATCCCATACCTTTTCCCATTTTTTGCGCCATGCAAATGGTCGCTGGCACACCACACATATTTTAGTGGGCAGGTTAGCCTTTTTCACGGTTTTGTTATGCTGCTTCATCTTCGTTGTCTTCTTCGTTCTCGTCTTCAAACAAGGTACCTATACTAAGTGGTTTTTCCTTGGTGGTTTTGCGGTGGGTGTGCGTTTTCAGTATGCGCTGTGCATCTTCTTTCACTGTTGTTTCCTTGCGCCATGTCCAGGCTATTTGTGCAGCAGTTTTGCGGCTCTCCTCTACATCTACTATAGGCGCTGGGTAGTCTTTACCCACCACACAGCCATACATAGTTTGCTCCATTGCGCTCATTTTCCACGGTTCATGTATCAGCGTGTTGGGCAGCGTGCGCAGTGCTGGCAGCCATTGCCTTATGAATACCCCATCTGGGTCATGGTCATACGAGTTTTTTATGGGGTTGTATATCCGCAGGGTATTAATGCCCGTCACACCCGCCTGCATCTGAAACTGTGGAAAGTGTATACCCGGCTCATAGTCCAGAAACTGCCTCGCCAGGTGGTACGCCCCTGTCTGCCATTCCTGCCACAGATTATACACCAGAAACGACACCAACATAGCCCGCATCCTGAAGTTGATATACCCTGTCTGCATCACACAGCGCATATTGGCATCTACTATAGGCACGCCTGTGTTGCCACTCATCCATGCCGCCACATACTCAGGGTTGTAGGGTTTTATCTTGTCATTATACCCCTTGTTCACATGCTCAAACTCCATGCGGCATTCCTGCTCAAACTTCTGTATGAAATGACAATGCCAGTGCAACCGCGATATAAACTGACTCAGTGGTCTTTTGTTGGGCGCAGTATCATAGTGCTGCAGCGTATAGTTATACACCATGCGCATAGATATATTGCCCCACGCCAGGTACGGCGATAGCCTGCTACATCCCCGCCTTGCTAGTGCTGGCTTAGATATATGTTTAGCATAATTCACATACCGCACCTTCAAAAAATCCTCCAGATACCGCCATGCCATCAGCTCTCCCCCCTCCTGAAACTTAGCATTACGAGTTGTTATCTCCACAGGCAGCTCCGCTCCTTTCAGCCTTGCATACACATCCCGTTCTAGCTCCACAAACTTCAGTTGATTCGTGTCCACCATCAGCGGCACACTATTCATTTTCTGTTTCCACAGTCGCTGCCAGTTGTTGCGGTTTTTCAGCTTTCTTATTATGCCATTGGTCGGGTACTCCTGCCAGTGTATGTTGTTGCTTTTGCAGTATGCACCCACTGCTATATCTCGGTCATAGGTCAGCCTGTTACCCGTCTCTTCATACGAGTATATTGTGTGTATATCATACACTGCTGCTAGTTGTTGCAGCACCGGTAGCACCTCATTGTGCATCACTGCTATTTGCCCGCCATACTCTGCTAGCCGTTGCTGCATATCGGTCAGGCTCTCGTGCACAAACCGCCAGTGGCGCACATCACTATCCGCATAGCCCATCACGCTCGGCTCATAACAATACAACAGCAGCACAGGAAGTCCGGCTTCTTGTGCTGCTACCAGCGGCTCATGGTCTGTAAACCTCAAGTCACGCTTATACCATACTATATTTATGGTTTGTTTACTCAATACCCGGTTTCTTTATCAGCTGTGGCATGGTTTCAGGTTTGGCATACGTCAACCTACCTATGCGCTCTGTGCGGTGATAGCTATCTAGCCCGCTACAGGTCACAGTGCCCGCCGCTTCTAGGTCTATATAGCCATCTTCCTCCAGGCTAGCCTCAGGTATGCTCACATACTTTATCTCGGCCAGTATCATCACTGTGCCGTTTTGCGCTATATCTATCCGTTGCCTGAATGCCGCCCCTATCTTCACAGCACTCTCCGCCACAAACGGCGCATAGTACCCCGGCTTAAATTCCTCCGTCAGCCCCACTGCCCCAAACTCCGACACATTACCTTCATACCGTGCAGAGGTCTGGTGTGCTGCCACATAAAACTCCTCCCGCACATGATTCACCGTGAATATGCTCGTCTCCAGTATATTGCTCAGCGTATGCCGCTCCACACTATCGGGCCGCACTATAAACCCAAACAATGGCGGATTGGCACCTATATGAAAAAACGAATTGAACACCGCCAGATTGGTATTACCCGCCCTGCTACGTGTACCTATCAGCGACAAGCTCTTATAGCCCCCTAGCGAGTTGATAAAGCGTGCTCTATATCGCTGCTCAAAACCTTGTATATCCTTACTGCTATATTCCAGTCTACTCATCTATTATAGTTATATTTTTAGGGTACTCATACCACCATCTACAGCCATTATCTGCCCTGTTATCCACCCAGATTTGTCCGATAGCAAAAACGTCACCGCATTCGCCACATCTTCCGCGCTACCTATCTTTTTCATAGGGTTTCTTTTCTGTGCGGCCTCTGCTTTGTCTGGTGTGTTTATAAATCTTTCTCCCAGTGGCGTATCCGTCAGCGATGGTGCCACAGCATTCACCCTTATAGCAGGTGCCAACTCTGCCGCCAGCGATCTTGTCAGCCCTTCCAGCGCAGCTTTTGCCATAGCTATAGATGCATGAAACGGCATACCCGCCTGCACCGCTACCGAGCTCATAAACACCACCGATCCCGCGCTGCTTTTCTTCAGGTTCGCCAGGTATGCCTGCACAAACGCCACTGCACCCAGTGCATTCACCGCATAGTCATTCATAAAGTCTTGCGCACTCAGCCGCCCAAACGGCTTCAGATTGATAGTGCCCGGATAGTACACCAGCCCATCCACGCCACCTTCTATAGCAGGGTACGCACCGTGCTCATAGCCAGTTACCTGATGATACTCATCATAGTTGCCACTATCTGCCTTTGTCGATATCCCTATCACCCTATGCCCCTCTGCTTGCAGCATAGCAGCCGCTTGTTGAGCTATCAGGCTGCCCGCCCCGGCAAATACATATGTCTTGCTCATAGTCTGTTTATCTTTTTGATATTTTGTTTTGTGTTATTGCCCTCTGCCTGCTACACCTAAATCTGCTTATCTCTTCGCTTCTCGTCTTGCGGTGTTTGGTTTGGCAGGCTTCCACCCGCATACGCCATGCCTTGTAACTTCTGAACCGCAACTGCTCCTTCATCAGTTTGCGCACCTCACTCTCTGTCAGCCCAAACTGATATTTTATGGCGTCAAACGGCGTTCTGTCTTCCCACGCCATTTCTATAATACGGTCTATATCCACCGCCGTCAGCGCCCGCTCGACAGGGCTTTCAGGCTCATCCTCTTCATAAGCCAGTGGCGACGGCAGGTCGCTATAGTAGCAGTAGTTTTCGTTATCGTCAGTCATAACCTTGTGCTGGTGTTTATTTGTTAAATAACTCTTCTATTTTCCCAAACCTATAGTCAAATATCTGCTTCAGTTGTCGCTCTATAAACAGTGCATTAGCCATCCTGCCCAGTATACCCATAGGTGCCTTGTAGTGCACCTCATCATACATCATCACACCCTCCTTCGTCTCCTTCAAAAAGTGTTTGTGATGCCAAAACGCATACGGCCCAAAACGCTGTTCATCCACAAAGTATTCCTTGTCCTGCACATGCGTTATCTCTGTCACCCAGTGCAGTTTTATGCCCGCCAGCGGACTCACCTTATATTCTATTATCTGTCCCGGAAACATCTTTTCAGCCGGGTCGCTTAGTATAATGAAGCCCATATAGTCCGGCGTTATCGTTTGCAGGTTCTTGGGCGAGCTTATAAAGTCCCACACAGTGTTTATATCACTCTTCACCAACTGCTGCGTCTTCATTGAATGTAACATTGCTTATTGTTTTGGTAGCCACAACTTCCGGTACGCGCCATCCGCGTCATAGGTAGCAGCCTGTTTGTCTATATTAAAGTATCTGTCTTGTCTTGGGTCATTACCCACACCCGCTATGTAGGCCCAGTTGCCATAGTTGCTGCTCACATCATAGTCTATCAGCAGGCTCTCAAAGTACGCCGCACCCATCAGCCACTTCACCTTCAGGTCGTTTACCAGATAGCTAGCAGTTATCTGCCGCCCTCTGTTACTCATAAATCCCGTCAGCCGCAGCTCATTCATGTTAGCATCCACAAAATCACTCCCCGTCTCTCCATTTATCCATTGGTGCAGCAGTTCATAGTTGTCAGTGTGGTCCTTCGTCTTTCTTTTAGGCCCCTGGCTGAAGAACAATTCGCAGTGATACTTCTCCATATTAAACCTGAAAAAATCCCTCCACAGCAGCTCAAACGTCACCCAGTAGGTCGATTTATTAGCCACTCTTTCCCTTTCATACGCCTTCACAGTATGGTGTATCATCCTTGCCGATACACAACCCACAGCCAGCCAAGCCGATAGTTTAGTACTGTAGTCCCTCCCCACCAGTCTATTGCGGGTCTCAAAGTAACTCGCCACACCATCCGTCTCCCACACATACTCTTGCAGCCTAGCCAGTGCCGCCTTTTCACCACCCACATGCATTATCGCCGCTCTTGCGTCTATAATCACAGGCGCACCATTCAGCGCACTTATCTCTGGCAGCTCACCCGCATTCATGCCTGCAGGCACCGTTATTTTGGTAGGCGCTGGCAGTGGCTCTTGTATAGCATTTATCCGCTCCACCTGCCACCTAAACGCCGTAAACATATCCGGCATACTATCCACCGCAAACGGCAACAGTTCCTTCGTTAGCAGCGTAGCCGTGCTGTAGGTTTTCATCGCCACACCCATGCCCCTCAGGCGTTGTAGCAGCTCAGCCTCCACCTTCGTTTCCTCAGGCGCCACCTCTTGACTCACATACAGCGTCGCAGCACCATATTGTTGGCACACAGCCAGCAGCAGGTCTTCAGGTATGCCAGTATATATAGCCAGTTCACCACCCGCAGCCCTTATGTTGTGGCGCAGGTCAGCCACACACTCCATCACAAACTGCGCCCTATAGTCACCCGTTTTCTTAAAACCGTAAGTCGATGTCCTGTAGTTCCTTTTATCAAACACATATACCGGCACCACCACATCATTTTCCATCACCGCTCTGTACAGTGTTTCATTATCATGCAGCCTCAGGTCATTTCTCAGCCACACCACCGCCACCCTATGTCCTTTGTTATTGTTCATCACAGCACACCCACCTACAGTGAATTATTTTGTTCAACAAAAGTACACAAAACTTAAACAAAACTACACCACACTATATAGATACCTACTATACACATATGCCACACACAGTATTCTGTTCTTTGGTCACCAGCCTCAGCACTGCTATCATCGTCGGTTGCGTCGCACTCTTGTACGTTCAGGGGGAGGAGGGGGCTTTGCCTTGACATGAAGAAAGTTAGCTTATTTAAGTTCGAATCCCTTACAGCCTGCAAAACGACAAAACCCACGCTAAGCGTGGGTTTTGTCGTTCGTAGAGTCCCGTTAGGTTGCCCGTTTTGGATTTTTTACGCTTTTTGAGTCAATTGTTTAATCGAAACAACTTTTGAAGGCTTCGGCTTTACTATTTCAGATTCAAACTGTTTTTCAGATATTGACTTCATATCCCATCCGGCGGTCCAAGATGGATGAAACAGATAGCCACTACCATCATAATTATTTGCTGAATATTCTATTTGTACATCAATTTTTCCGGCAATTTCATACATGCTAGAATATTCCTTGTAATATAAGTCCGGCATATACCAAACAACGTCCAATCTATCTTGCCATTGCCCGAAATTGCATATGAGGACTTCGGCATTTTCAAAGTCATTTATCGTCGGTTTTGTGATCTGGTTTAGTCGCGTTGTTACTACTAAATTGCAAGCAGTTTCGGGATGGAGGTCGGTAGCTAAAACAATCGCCCCTCCGTAATTGCCATTGTTCATTTTAAATACTAGACAATCTCCAGTCGAGAATATTGGCGTTTTTTGTTTTGCTCGTTTTCTCGGTTTTACTTTTGGTCGGCTTGATTTTATCTTTTCTAAGAAATTATTTAGAACAGTGTTCCTTTTCTTGACATCTTGTTCACTTGCTCCTGTCTGGTACCAAAGTGCTAAATCTGCCCCTGAAGTTATAATTTGCTCAACTCGCGACAAAACACTTTGGTCCAGTGTTTTCGTTTCCCATTGAGCTAAAGCAAGTGCAAACCATAGACTATGTTTTTCCTCGTCAATCTCAAGGATTTCCCAATTATCTTCAATAATTTTTTTCGAAATGATCTCAGGTTGTCCGCCTTTGTTATAGAGGTCAAAAAACTCACCATAGACATCTAAAAACGCATCACTGTCTTTTATAGCTGTACTCCAGGTTCCCATATTTTCGAAGGTGTTTATTACGATGTTACCTAACAAAAATAAACAATAAAGTTTTGTAGATACCCTTAATCATCACTATCACAACCTAGCACCAATTAGCTTTGAGCAAAGAGTCAAAATTTTTCGATTCTCATAAAATCCTCCACCCAAAAGTTCGAAAGTTGTCCCATACAGCCCGCAAAAAAGTAAAACCCGCTCTAAGAGTAGATTATAATTTGACGTCTCCTTAAATTTAATCGTAAATTCCAAACCATTGCATGGGTCACGGAATCTATTGGCACTTTGTATTTTCAATTACGACCTTTAAAACAAATAATTATATGGCAGATAGCTGTGCGAATGGCAGAGTGAATCCAAGTGCAGAAACTAAACTAAGACTCTTTTCGGATTCTGCGGGTCACTGCAACAGACCTCAATGTCGCCGCAATCTCTTTTCAGATTTATCAGATGCCGATTATAACATTGGCGAGATGGCGCATGTAATTGCTGCTTCTGTTAAAGGGCCACGCGCTAATGAAAATATTAGTACTGAAGATAAAGCGACCTATAATAATTTAATTCTACTTTGCCCGTCCTGTCATACTGAAATAGATAAGGCACCGGAAATGTTTCCCATCGAACTCATTCGTAGCTGGAAAGTCAACCATAAAAAACAGATAGCTGATGTTATAGGCATACCAAAATTCGAAAGCAGAAAAGAGGCACGAGACTTTTTGTTGCCAATATTCAGGGCTAATAAAGCAATATTCGATAAGTTAAATCCAGATTTGCCATATCGTGAAAATCCAGAAGCAGAGGAGGCCGTTGTTTGGAAGAGAAAAATGCTATTTCAAATAATTCCAAATAACCAGAAAGCCCTGCTGTTTCTTGATTTAAATATTAATCTACTAAATGAAGATGAACTATTGGTTCTCGAAAATTTTCGACAGCATGTTGATGATTTAATTGAGAAACATTTAGGCGGTAATTCAGGAATTGCTAGTAGATTTCCGCTAAATATTATTGACATTTTAATGAACCAATAATGAACTATACTGATTGGATGGTATCAAAACTCGGTGATAAAAAAGAGAATCACGATATACTCAGTGCGAAAAAGTTGAGCGAAGATTTATTAGAAGTACAAACTACCAATGGGAAAATTGTAGTGGTGGGAGTCGTTGAGGGTGAAAATATTGAAGCATCTGATATAGAACAGGTATGTGTAGTTGCAATAAAAAAACCTAATATTATAATATCGAAAGCTGCATCAATTTGGAATGGTAGTGCAATAGACTACGTTCGTCAAAAAAATATTGGTTGGGGTGGAAAGGGAGAAATATCCCAATCATTTGATACTCTAGATTACAAAAGTATACAAAAACGCGAGTATCAATTTGTTGAAGTTGGACTTAAACGACATACCCTTGTCGACCACCTTGAACGCCTATTTGATCGAGTTTTTAAGATATTCCGAACAAGAGGTTTGAAACCCTTAATTATTGTTTTAGTAAACTCTTACGAGCTCAGTGCGGAAGAGGTTCGAAATGCGACAAATAAGTACGGAAAGTTCGACATTATCTTAAAAACCAATCCGAATGGAAGTCCCACAACAAATGCCTACTTAGCTGCAAAAGAAGTGGGGGCTGATATTTTTTTATGGAGTGAATTACTCAGTAGACTGAATAGAAAATGAGAGATGAGATTACTAATATAGCAAATATTCTTTCTGAAAATTTCAAGAAAATCACAAATATCGAAGTGTTTGCTTTTGGTTCTGCAATTAGAATTGACAGTAAGCCTAATGATATTGATATATTGGTTGTTTATGAAGACCCGGCTATTCCGGGTAAGATAAGATCCTCTTTAGGAGATATCGGATATTTACCTATTCATCTCATTTTTTTAAACCGGCAAGAAGAGATAGAAACTGATTTCATTAAAAAACAAAAATGCGTTCCAATCTTCTGTCCTCGTTGACTCCCCCGCTTTTTCTGCGGGGAACTTACTTTCACTCAGCGTCCCGATGACTTACGCAAACAAAATGAAGACTTTGAGTAGTCAACTTCCAACATAAGTACGCCGCGTTGTGCATCTATTATTGGAATCAGTTACATAACTCCCTCCTTTCGAAAGTAAACAATATTACAAAAACACTTTAAATCGCCATTTGTTTAGTCATTCTTACTGCCAAATCTTCAATTTCACTACGCTTGGCAAGTACTTCAAGCCAGTCTGTAGGGATACCGGTTGTTCCATATAGCAATCCTGCTAGTCCTCCTGTAACTGCTCCTGTTGTATCTGTATCCTCTCCCAGATTTACTGCCATTAGTACCGCTTCACTGAAACTATTACTATGAAATATGCACCAAAAACTTGCCTCAAGTGTATTAATAACGTATCCACTTGAATAAATATCATCTACAGTAGCATCATAAAGTCTGCATAGGTCATAATTGCCAACATTTAGTTCTAATATTCTATGAAACTTAGTCAACTCTTCGTAAGGACACACATCACTTTCAGATAAAAAACTAAGTACATTTTTCTTCATCAACTCATAGGCTGTCATTTTATCATTACCTGCAATAAGTAGGCGCGCATACTCCAGATAAATAAAGCATGCTACTACTGACCTTATATGACGATGTGTGAGCGAAGAGACCTCTCGTGTAATTCTAAAACGCTGCTCTACAGGCATATCTTTAATAAAGAAAACAAGAGGCAATATGCGCATCAGAGAACCATTACCATTACTGTTTTCATCTGTACCACCCGCAAGCATCGGATCAATACCAGAGAAGAGATTGTGTATTGCTGCCGATGTAGCTATTCCTATATCGAAAACATATCCGTGAGCAGTATTAAATCCATGCTCTTTCCAATTTATAAAATACCCGGCTAAAGCTTTAAGGCTGTAAGGACCACATAGCATTTCAGCAAGGCAAAGAGTTAGTGAAGTATCATCAGACCATGTACCAGCAGGTTGGTTATGGGACCCCTTTTCACGCATCGCAGTTACAGGGTCAGTATCCAATACGCTACGTGGTATGAATTCTACCGGAACACCAAGTGAATCACCAATAGCCACTCCCAACAAAGCATCCCTAACTAAATTGCTATTTTTCATTACAAAACTATCTATCATTACATTGCACCCAATGCTCAAATATACAATTGATAGTGAAGCTGTTTTTTATAAAATGCTTGTTTGCGCAGGTTCTTTCCGTCCTCCTCGACTCTCACCGCTTTTTATGCGGGGTACGCACC
>CAZRPA010000017.1:0-42754 GCA_964601855.1 uncultured Flavipsychrobacter sp.
CAGCGGTGCTACGGTTGGTTCTTCATATTCGCCCGGCTCATCCCACCTTCCTCTTTTCATATAGTGCTTCACTATCCTGTCCTCCAGCGAGTGAAACGAAATAATACTTAATCTACCACCTGGTTTCAGGCTAATGGTAGCCTGCGTCATCAATTCTTTTAATACACCCAATTCGTCATTCACCTCTATTCTTAAAGCCTGAAATACCTGAGCCAGATATTTATTAGGGTTGCCCTTCATTACAGGTGCCAGCAATGCTTTGAGCCCGGTTATGGTTTGCAATTTTTGCATACCACGCTGTGCTACTATATGCTTAGCCAACTGCTTTGAGTTGCGGACCTCGCCATACTGCTCAAACAACTGATGTAGTTGCTGCTCTGTATAGGTGCGCAGCACATGTGCTGCTGTGAGCTCGCTGCGTTTATCCATTCTCATATCCAGCGGACCATCAAATCTTATTGAAAATCCACGCTCTGCTGTATCGAACTGAAAAGAACTTACCCCCAAATCTGCCAATATCCCGTCTACCTCTGTGTAGCCATGCAATCTTAAAAACCTGCGCATGTACTTAAAATTTTCCATCACAGGTATCAGTCGTTCATCTTCTGGTTTGTTTCGCCATGCATCAGCATCCTGATCAAAAGCTATCAACTTACCCTTGCTGCCCAGTCTGCTCAATATCTCCCTACTATGTCCTCCACCTCCAAATGTTGCATCTACATACACACCGTCTGGTTTTATGTCCAGTCCGTCTACTGCTTCTTTTAGCAGCACTGTAGTATGGTATGTATTTTGCTGCTCCACAGTGTTTAGTTTTCAAAAATATTCCCAAAATCCACCGACACACTTTGTGCCAGCTGGCTGTAGTTGACCGAATTTTGCTCGAGATATTTATAATACGTATCTTGGTCCCATAATTCCAGTTTGTTGCCCTGAGCGGTTAACACTGCATCTTTATCGATGCCTGCAAATTCGAGTAATGATTTTGTTATCAAAATCCTTCCTGCGCTATCAGGCTCTACGAAAGATGCACCATTCAGAAACAAACGCTTAAACATCCTAACATCTTCTCTTAAATCATTCAACTTACTAACCTTATTATGAATCACAGTCCATACATCCATCGTATAAATTGTAATGCACTTTTCAAAACCACGGTTTATGACAAACTTCTCCCCCATCCCTTCGGGTATCTGTTTGGCAATTTTTGCCGGCAACAGGAAACGCCCTTTGGAATCTATAGCTACTTCACCTTCGCCGAGAAAACTGGTCATTTATGTGATTAATAGATAAATACAACACAAATCTACACTTTTTCCCACCCAAACGATGAAATTTGGAGGGTGGATTTTTATCCACAATTTGGAGCATCCCTGTATTCCTTTACTGGTGCGGTTTTAGATGTCGTAACTGTACCATTTTAGCTAAACCGATGTGGATAACTTGTGAGTTAATGTGAATAACTGTGCAAAACGTAATTTTCGAACAAAAACTCTCACTTCGATAGCTTGAAAAGCTGATAGGTGGTAAAAATTAACGAAAACAGCTATAATTTATGAGAAAATTGAACTTGAAACAATCTCTTATATTGGTACTTTTATTGTTTTCAGTAGGACAATTAATTGGACAAGAGAGCAAATTCATCGTAAACTATGAAGTATCTCCCCAGCTATCAAATCTAACTAAAGACGGGAAACTCTATTTCTATTTTATTTTTCAAAGCAAAAACAATTTTAGAAATAGTGTAAACACAGGATTTGAATTAAAGAAAAACACTAAGAACGGAATTCTTGAAGTAACTCTAGAAGATGATACATATAAAGTTGAAATCAACTGTGCATTCTATCCTTTTGAAGAAAACCCTAATTATTCTCAGAACAGAATTCCACTTTTTTATATAGCCATAGATTCTATTACAATCCCATACAAAAATAACAAATTATACAATATACAACTCAAAAACGAATGCCCTTACACGCAAAACCCAACAAAAATGCATTGTCCAAAATGCAAATCCCGAAAATATACAATCAAATTATGTCATGGGCTGTATATCATTGATCCAATTACAGGCGAAACTCACTTAAACGACTGTCACGAACCGAAAGTAAATTATGGTTGTGAGCTTCCAACATGTGGTCCAAGATGGTATTGCAAAAAAGACGACATAGAATATTGAGTAGAAAATAATTCGTGTCGTTTAAAAAAATTATGCGATTGAATGCTGCGAAAAGCCCTGTGCAAACAAATGTATACAGCAGCCCGAAAGCAAATGACCCATACTTTCTTTAATTCAACTTCTAGAGGGTTGAATTATTTTATACTTTTGTAGCATGATCGCCACACTCGAACAAGCAGTAAAACTGGGTCTTCGCGAAGAAGAATTTGAAAAAATAAAAGAAATACTGGGTCGCACGCCCAATTTCACCGAAACAGCTATGTACTCCGTAATGTGGAGCGAACATTGTAGCTACAAAAACTCTATTACATGGCTGAAAACCTTGCCCAGAGATGGTGCCAAGCTACTGGTGAAAGCTGGTGAAGAAAACGCCGGACTAGTAGACATAGGTGATGGCTGGGGTTGCGTGTTTAAGATAGAGAGTCACAATCACCCCTCTGCCATAGAGCCTTTTCAGGGAGCTGCTACTGGCGTAGGTGGCATACACAGAGATATATTTACGATGGGCGCAAGACCCATAGCCTCGCTCAATTCTTTGCGTTTTGGCAAGGTAGACAACCCCAAAACCCGCTGGCTGATAAAAGGTGTAGTAAAGGGCATAGGGCACTATGGCAATTGCTTTGGTGTACCTACAGTAGCAGGCGAGGTTTATTACGAAAGCTGCTATCAAACCAACCCTCTGGTAAATGCTATGAGTGTGGGTGTGGTGCGCGTAGGCCAGACAGTGTCGGCAACATCGCATGGTGAAGGCAATCCAGTATTTATAGTTGGTGCATCTACTGGTAAAGATGGTATAGGTGGTGCCTCATTTGCATCGGCAGATATATCTGAAAACAGTGCGGAACAACTGCCTGCGGTGCAAGTAGGTGATCCATTTGAAGAGAAAAAACTACTAGAAGCATGCCTAGAAATGATACCCACGGGTGCGCTGATAGGTATGCAAGATATGGGAGCAGCAGGCATCACCTGTAGCACCAGCGAAATGAGTGCCAAAGGCGAACATGGTATGATTATTCATCTGGACAAGGTACCTACCCGCCAAGAAAATATGAAGCCATGGGAAATGCTACTGAGCGAAAGCCAGGAGCGCATGCTGATAGTAGTGGTAAAAGGCAGGGAAGAAGAAGTGCAGCGCATATTTGACAAATGGGACATACACTGTGAGCAAATAGGCGAAGTAACCAAAGACCCTAACCTGAAATACTACATGAATGGCGAACTGGTGGCCGATGTGCCCGCGGAAAGCCTGGTGCTGGGTGGTGGTGCTCCGATATACGAAAGAGCGTACAAAACACCTGAGTACTTTGAGGAAATCAATAAGTTTGACGCTGCATCAGTACCTGTACCTGCCGACCTGAAGGGCATAGCATACGAACTGATACAACTGCCCAACATAGCCTCTAAACACTGGATATATGACCAGTATGACAGTATGGTAGGCACTGGCAACACACACACCAATGAGCCTAGCGATGCGGCTGTGGTGCGTGTGCATGGCTCAGAGAAAGCACTGGCAATGACTACCGACTGTAACAGCCGATATGTATATGCCGACCCCTACAAAGGCGCAATGATAGCAGTAGCTGAGGCAGCCCGCAACATAGTGTGCAGTGGCGCACAGCCAGTAGCTATTACCAACTGCTTGAACTTTGGTAATCCTTACAATCCTGAAGTATATTATCAGTTTGTGTATGCGATAAAAGGCATGGGCGATGCATGTCGTAAATTTGATACGCCTGTTACTGGTGGTAACGTAAGCTTCTATAATCAGAGCGAAGATGGCCCTGTATACCCTACCCCTACTATAGGTATGGTGGGCGTTATGGACAATCTGAGTCAGAAAATGTCTATTGGGTTTAAACATGCCGGTGACACATTGTATATGCTGGGTACCAACACTGGCGACATCAATTGCTCTGAGTATCTGCACCATATATGCGATGTATCTCATAGCCCTGCGCCACACTTTGATTTGGAAGATGAGTATGCATTGCAGCAAACTTTAGCCAGACTGATTGCTACTAAACTGGTGAAATCGGCACACGACATATCTGAGGGAGGTTTGTTTGCCTGTTTGCTAGAATCATCAATGGTCAACAATCTAGGATTTAACATCAATACCGATGCTGATAATCGCAAAGACGCTACCCTGTTTGGCGAAGGTCAGAGCAGAGTGGTGGTAAGTATCAATCCTACATTGGTTGCATTGTTTGAAGCCGAGTTGAAAGATTTGCCATTCACTAAACTGGGAACTGTAAGTGCAAATGAGGAAATACACATAGACGGAGATAGCTGGGGATATGTAAGCGACTGGAAACAGGCTTATGATTCTTCGTTAGAGAAAAAACTATCTGGCGAATAAGTTTAGATACACAAAAATGGGCTCCGAGTAAGATACTTGGAGCCCATTTTATTTCTGAAAATTTGTTGCTTTTTTTCAAGCAAGTTGTTCCTTTCTGACTTGTATTAAATCAAGTCTGTGTCTGATGCTTTTATACTGCAATCTGTTATCGTGAATAGAACCAGATAAAACCAAAACATCGTACTGATCAGTATTAGAATCTGAGGCAAGCGCTTCAACTGCATCGTTAAGCACTAGATAAAGCATAATGAATCTGCTTTTATTAGTGCTATCGTATGGTGACACTATTACTGCATCAATCACAGCATTAGATCCTTCCTCATAAGGCGAACCTATAAGAGACTGATAATTCTCACATATATTTTGGGCAAGTGCGAAAGAAAAAGGAGGGCTGACCATGTTTCATAAATGAATAAGCTAAAGGTATATTTTGTGAAGGAAAACAAAAAATAATACATGGTTAATAACGCCCCTTTAACTATGCCATGCAAATCAGTAACAAATACACTATTCCTTTGCTGTGGCTGCTTATCAACCTTTATTATAGTACATCTTGTAGCTACCAGGCAATGGGTAACCAAGTTCTTCCATGATGTTTTCCAGGTCTTTTTCTTCCTTGGGGTTATACCTCCTGTCCAGATTCAGCCCATTAAGTCTTGCCCATGTTTGCCATTTTACAGCCGTAAGTGGGTTCTTAAACTCTTGCAATATTTTATATAGGTTTAGCTCAGTTTGCCTGCATATCAATTTTACCAGCAAAGTACCTTGAGTTACATTTAGCTGTTTTATTTTGTCTTCGAATTTTGTGCGCATTTCGTCTTCGCGGCTATTCACATATTTTCTCCGTTCTTTCCTGCTTACCCCTTGTTCATTGACCTTGGCATTCACATCTTTGAATAACTGAGTAGAAGCATCTAGGTACGGCAAAATGGTAGTGACATAAAATTTCATTTGGTTGTATCTGTATCTATCGGTATCATTTAGCCATTGTGCCGTCACTCTGGCTTCGGGCAACATAAAAGCTGAGTCATTCATGTATTTGCTAGTGTCTTGTGCGCCAGCAGTAAAAGGCAATAAAAAAAGCAGTGCTAACAATATTCTTTTCATAATACTATATACATATCAATATGCGTACCAAAAGTAAGTACAAGAGCGATAATATTTGCCTCGACATTTTTTAAGGATTTTTTTAACAATAAAAATGATGCTGGTAATGAATAAAATACTATTTTTGTGGTGGGTATATTTTTCATAAGGTGGAAGTAAGGCTTCAGCAATTGCAGAAGCCTTACTTTTTTTTATGCTGGTCAACCGCCTGAACATCCTCATCAATCAACCATTGCTGTGTGCAATACTCTTACTTTCATAAGAGCAAATCAGGTAATTACACTTACATATTTCCTAACTTTGCGTTTTTATCATAAACAGTAGTATTTTAGCAGCATACACAACACAATTAATGGACTACGAAATAAAACACTCTGGCAAATTCAAGTATGTTGAAGAAGGTGCGGGTACGCCCCTCGTTTTACTGCATGGTCTGTTTGGTGCCCTAAGCAATTTCAAAGATCTGGTAGATTACTACAAGAAGTCACACCTTGTTATCATTCCTTTACTCCCATTATACGACTTGTCGCTGATAGACACCAGCGTGTCTGGCCTATCAAAATATGTTTACAAATTCTTTGAGCACAGAAAACTCAAAGATGTTCACTTACTTGGAAATTCTTTGGGAGGGCATGTGGGCTTAGTTTTCACACTAAAACATCCTGAGCTAGTAAAGACAATAACGCTTACAGGCAGTTCTGGTTTGTTTGAAAATGGTATGGGGGAAACTTACCCGAAGCGTGGAGACTATAATTACGTACAAAAGAAAACGGAACTTACTTTTTACGACCCCAAAGTGGCTACTAAGGAACTTGTAGACGAAGTATTCAACATCATCAACAACAGACTAAAAGCACTGAAAATAATAGCTCTAGCTCGCTCTGCCATACGCCACAATCTGGGCGATGAACTACAGGAGATAAAACAACCTGTATGCCTTATATGGGGTAAAAATGACACTATTACTCCGCCTATGGTTGCTGAAGAGTTTCATAGATTGCTACCCACATCTGAGCTACACTGGATAGACAAATGTGGTCATGCGCCGATGATGGAAGTACCTGTGGAGTTTAATGCTATCCTGTCTCAGTTTTTAAACAAACATGAAGGATAGTCAGTCATTTTCGCAATTCAACACCTCCAAGCTTACTATTGCGTACATGCTTGCAAGCAAAAAATTGCACATTTTACTATGAACTTAGATCTATTAACAGATAAGACCATCCCCGTACTATCGCTGGAGGACTCGATAGAAAAATCACTGAGCGTAATGGACGATGCCAAACTCACCGGATTACCAGTGGTGAGTGGCGATGACTATATAGCATTTGTGCTGGAAGATACTCTACTAGAGCATCCAGATCCATCACAAACGCTATTAGCTTCAGGTTTGCTAACGTACAAACCTGCTATTGGTTCTCATGCTCATCCATTCGATGCCATCACTATCATACACCAGACAGCTTTACCTTTATTGCCTGTGCTAGACATTGAGCAAAAATATTCAGGCTGTATCACCAAAGATAATTTGCTGGGCTATATTACCAACAACTCTGGCATTGCCAACCCTGGTGGTATACTAGTACTAGAAATATTGCCTCGCAACTACTCTACGTATGAGATTGCTAGAATATGCGAAAACGAAGACGTGATACTACTAGCCATGCACGCACATACCAACGAACGTGGCATGCTGGAAATAACAATGAAGCTCAACCGTACTGTACTGGATGGTGTAGTAGCCTCGTTTGAGCGGCATAACTATCACGTGCAGGAAGTGTATGGCAAAGACACCAATAACGAAGACATCATAGGCAAGTACAATTTGCTGATGAACTATATCAATATGTAACCATGATAGCTATTGACAATGTGCTGCTCAGCGATGAGCTAATTCAGGAAGAGTTTGTGTGCGACCTCACCAAATGCAAGGGAGGCTGCTGTGTAGATGGCGACTGCGGCGCACCACTTACCGAAGAAGAGACATTGATACTTAAGGACATATACAGTGACATAAAGTCATCTCTTGTACCAGAGTATATAGCTGAAATAGAACGACAAGGCACACACACTGTAGATAACGAATATGGCTTTGTGACACCTACAGTAAATGGCGGAATATGCGTGTATGGCTACACCGACGAAACAGGCACTGTAAAATGTGGCATTGAAAAAGCATGGCTCGAAGGTAAAACTCACTTTCGCAAACCCATATCTTGCCACCTCTACCCTATTCGTATCACGTCACACCCTGGTTACGAAGCTGTAAACTACGAGCCTAGACCGAGTCTATGCAAACCAGCCTGCAAACTAGGCAGGAAACTAAAAGTACCTGTGTATAAATTTCTGAAAGATCCTATTATTCGAAAGTATGGCGAGGACTTTTATGATGCACTAGATACTATAGCCATCAAACACTTCCCTAATAAGGGCAAATAACACCGCTTCCTTAAGCTTAAACACTCATTGCTTAGCAACACCTATTGTCAAGGGTGATAAGAGCTTGTGTGCCTCCTAATTGCAGCAATACAACTTTCCACAAGACTGATAGATAAAAGAAAAGGCCCGAAAATATTCGAGCCTTTTACTAAATGAAGTTATTGACAAATATTACTGACTAATTTGTATTTTTCGGTTAGTGATACGCCCTTCTTTGTCTCTCAAAGAAAGTGTGTAGTTACTTGTCGGTAAAGTAGAAAGATCAATTACTGTTTTGGAAGCATTTACTACCTCTTTTTGTGCTACTACCTGACCCAGCATATTGTAGACTGTTATTTCGGTATTTACATTGCTACCATTCCAATCAAGATTCAATACACCATTGGTAGGATTTGGGAATATCTGTACTTCATCTACACTTACATTTTTCACATCGAGCAGTGCTATAAATATAGTGTTTGAAGCCAGCGACTGACAGTTGCCCGTATCGCGGATAGCATAATAATAGCCCATTGTGGTAGGGTGATAAGTCTGTGCGTTTGCGCCTGGTATGATTGTACCGTTGAAGTACCAGATGTATACACCTGCAGTGTTAGCTACCAATATGTTATCTATCAATGACACCAATGGTGCAACTGGAGTGCTATCGCGAATCATTAGAACTGAAGCAGTAGTAACAGAATCATTCAGGTAACAACCACCATCTGTAGTACGTACTCTGAATGTAAGCAGGTCACCATTTTCGTAGGCTTGGGTGTGTATATTGCTACCAGTTGCTACAACTGTATCATTTATCAGCCAAATTAGGTCTGGTGTTACACCACCATCTGCAATGGTTGCTGTGAATGTTATAGCAGAATCAATACAGCCTGGGTTAGCACCATTGGTAAGTGCTAAACTAGCAGAAGGATTCAGATTGGGTATTACCGTCATTGTGATAGACGGTGAAATAGTGGTATCATTAATCACACAAGCATCTGTAGCTACCAGCATGCCGTAGACTATATCTCCATTATTCAGAGAGTCTGTAATGTATGCAGGACCTATAGCACCGGGTACACTTACACCATTTACATACCAATAAATAACAGAACCAAGACCTGCATCTGTAACCAATGCACTGAATGTATTGGTATCGCGAGAGCAGATAGGATTGTACAATGCCGATATTGACAACATAGCAGTAAGTGAGTCGTGTATTACTTCTATACTGTTGGAGTAAGCTGTATCGGTAGGTGAGGCACAAACAGAGTTTGAAACCATCATAACAGTGACTGTATCGCCGTCTGTAAATATATCGGTAAATGTAGCACTGTCAGCGCCTATTACAGGTACATTGTCTACATACCACTGATACAATGGCGCAGTGCCACCGTTTACTGGATAGGCAGTAAACGTCAACGGACTACCAGGGCAGTCAGGGTTTGTACCAGATGTAATAGAATTAAGTACACGAGGCATTATGGCACTACTGCGATACACGATTATAGTGTTTGACTTAGCACTATCTAGTAGTCCAAGACTGTTGATAAAATATATCCAGCAGTATACACTATCTCCGTCATTTAGTGCTGTGGTATGAAAGGTATCTATAGTAACACCAGTAAATACATCATTGGCAAACCACTTGAAAGTAGACCCTATTGCTGTGTCGTTAGATTCAATAGCAACAAAATCGAGCTGTACACCCGGGCAGGTAGTGTCACTACCATAAGGCAGATATATGCGCACAGAATCCTCTGTTTGTGCAGACACCATACCTCCAAAACCAATACACAACAAGAAAAGCAGTGTAATTCTACGTATCATAATAGCATAATTTAGACCCGTCATAGGGAGGCGGGAATGTTAAGTTCCGTAAAAATAATGTATTCATTTTAAATTTGCCTGAAAGATTTTCAAGCACCCTATACTTGCACAAAGAATCTTACATTTTACTGGGCATTAGTTAACTATCAGAATATAGACATTAATTTATGCTGGTTTCTTACCTTTGCGCCATAATAAAAGAAAATGAAAGAAGTATATATAGTATCAGCAGTACGCACCCCTATGGGAAGTTGGGGTGGCGCATTAAAAGACTTTTCGGCACCCAAACTTGGTGCTATAGCCATAAAAGGTGCGCTGGAGCGTGCTGGTGTAGCTGCTTCAGAAGTTAATGAAGTGCTTATGGGCTGTGTACTTCAGGCCAACCTAGGCCAGGCACCTGCACGTCAGGCAGCACGTTTTGCGGGTGTACCAGACAATGTACCTTGTACTACCATCAACAAAGTATGTGCTAGTGGCATGAAGGCTGTGATGCAAGGCGCACAAGCTATAATGCTGGGCGATGCTGATGTAGTAGTAGCTGGTGGTATGGAAAGCATGAGTAATGTGCCTTTCTACAACGAAAACCTACGCTGGGGAAGCAAATATGGTAATGTTACACTCATAGATGGATTGGCTAAAGATGGCCTTACTGATGTGTACCACAACTATGCAATGGGTAATGCAGCCGACATGTGCGCTAAAGAATGCAACATAAGCCGCGAAGCACAAGACGAATTTGCGATAGAAAGCTACAAACGCAGCCAAGGCGCATGGGATGCTGGTAAGTTTGACAATGAAATAGTAGCTGTAGAAGTACCGCAGAAAAAAGGCGACCCAATAAAAATAAGCAAGGACGAAGACCCATGGAATGTGAAATTTGACAAAATACCTAGTTTGCGTCCTGCATTCTCAAAAGAAGGCACAGTAACTGCAGCCAATGCTAGTACTATGAATGATGGTGCAGCGGTTCTGGTACTGATGAGTAAAGAAAAAGCAGAGCAACTAGGCATCAAACCAATAGCGCGCCTTGTAGGTTATGCTGACGCTGAGCAAGCTCCTGAGTGGTTTACCACTTCCCCTTCGCTTGCCGTGCCTAAAGCAGTGGCAAAAGCAGGTCTTAAAATGGAAGATGTATCGTATTTCGAGCTCAATGAGGCATTTAGCGTGGTGGGTATAGTAAACGCTCAAAAAATGAATCTTGACCCCGCTAAAGTCAATGTAAATGGTGGTGCAGTAGCACTAGGTCATCCGTTGGGTTGCAGTGGTGCACGTATCATTGCTACACTTATCAATGTACTGAACCAAAACGACGCTAAATATGGTGCAGCAGGTATATGCAATGGCGGTGGCGGTGCTAGTGCCGTGGTTATAGAACGCATGTAATGAATAGAATGTGTGCTGGTATTTACTAGCACACATCTTGTATATACAAAATACAAAAAGCCCCGCGACTATATAGTTAGCGGGGCTTTTGCTTTACTGTACTTGTGCTTACTATTATCTGAAGTTATAATTGTTTACGTCTTCAAACCTTGGGCAATACATTGGATCACGAGGGTTTTTCCTGTGCAGATAGTTGCCCCTTACGTATATTGATATTTCAGTTGCTCCTGTACCGGGTACATTAGCAGCAAGAGCCGAGTTGGTAACATCCTGGGTAAATCCAATCGAAACATCTTTGTAGTCTACACGCACCATAGGTATAAAAGCATCTTGATAGCGATAAAATGCACCGAAGTTGAGTGCAAATACACTAGGCAAACCTACCGGTACACTGCGCCATGTAAAGAACCCACCCAATATAGTTTCAGTACTTGGTTGCTGATAACTATAGTTAGCATGCACCGTAACACCAAACTGCTCGCTGAATGAAGAATGGAAACCAGCATTAAACTGCCATTTCATATTCAGGTTTACAGGGTCTGCGCCTGTAAATTCCTGTGTAGGAGTGTTGATGTGATAGGCACTTACCCCTATGTAGTAATTGAATATCCCCTGCTCGTCCAGAGAGCTATTGAGGCTTACACCTGCACCTACATCATAGTTGCTGCGGCTGCGATAGCTCGCATTTTCACCAGTAGAGTTGGTAGAGTTAAACTCACCATTTACATATTGGTTACTAGTGGTCATCTTGCTCTGGTCTATAGAACGAGATATATAGCCACCAGACAGACCTACTGATAAGTATGAATTGTACCTGTCACCCATAGCTTTGTTGTAAGCTATAGCTGGGTAAATCTGGGTAGTGTTCATATTGATAGATCCTGCTTTGTCAAAGTTGACAGCCATACCAAAGCTTAGATAATCTCCTATCTCACGGTCTACTAGTACACGTGTTTCACCCGACAGCATTATTGTATTGTATGGTGCAGACACTGTAGCCCACTGGCTGCGGTAGTTGAACCCCACCTTGTAGTCGCCGGTGAAAATACCAGTGAGAGCAGGATTACGCATCAGTGCATTTTCATAAAACTGTGAATAGTGTACATCCTGTGCATAGCCATTGACACTCAATCCTATAAGGACAGCCACTGACAGTTTGCTTAAGTAACGCTTCATTTGTTTCTTTTTATAGAATTAAATCTAATTATCTTACTATACTTACGTCTCCTTTGTATTTGAATGTTTCACCTAGGTTACATTCAGCTTCTACGAAATAATAGAATACATCGGGAGGCAATACTACCCCTTTGTACTGACCATCCCAGCCTACTGATGGGTCATTGGCTCCTATGTTATTACGCTCATACACCAGTTCACCCCATCTGTTATAAATCAGGAATTTGGTTATTCTGCTTATTCCTTTACCATTTATGAAGAAGCGATCATTCATACCATCACCATTAGGTGTAAAGGTATTGGGTATAAATATCTGCGACTCATCACAACCTACAGTTATGGTAACATTACGTGTAGAAGTACAACCGTATATAGAAGTAGCGGTGAACGTATAAGTTGTGGTAGCTGTAGGAGTAGCTATAGTGTTGTAACATACCTCGCAAGACAATGTAGAAGGATTAGACCATGCGTAAGCGGTGATAATCATTTCATTGTTGATAGTGGCTGTCAACGGTACTTGAGTACCTGAAGCTACAGTAGCAGAAGGTGGTGTAATGGTAATGTCTGGGAAAGGCACTACCACAACTGTGGTGTACAATGTATCGGGCCAGCAAACGTTAGGAGTAATGATAACTGGATAAGTAGTAGTAACAACAGGCGATACTATAGGATTGCGTATGAAACGATTATTCATCGCAGTAGCATTCAACCAGTAGAAATCTGAACGAGAACCATCGGGGTTGAAGCTAGTTGCATTTAACTGTGCACTGCCTCCTATACATATTACTGTATCCTTGTTTATACCATTAAATGCACTGTCCAGTACTGTGACAGGCACTTTCAGCGAATCGAAACAACCGAATGGCGTAATACCTGTAACTCTGTACACCAGATTAGTGGTGTTAGACACAACAGGATTGGCACATGTGTCGCAAGAGATAAATGCATTAGGGAACCAAGCAAATCTGGTGACATAACCTGCAGTAGCAAACGAATCAGTAACACGCAACTGCGCTGTGCTACCATTACATACTATGGCAGGGTTAGGTAATACTCTCATTACTGGTAGCGGCATTACAGTAACTGTAAAGAACAATGAATCACGACAACCTAATGAGTCAATAGCTACTGCATTGTAAGTCGTAGTATTGATGGGGCAGGCAGTAACGGTATCGCAAATAGTACAAGACAATCCTGTGGATGGTTTCCAGTTGAAGTATGTACCTTCTCTGCCATTAGCAATAAGCACTGTACAATCTCCTTTACAAATGCTATCCTGACCAGTGATACTGATATCGTTGAGCAGTGAATCTACTACTACTGTTACTATTGCAGTATCAGAACAACCAAAAACTGTTGTACCAGTTACCACATAAGTAGTGGTTATAGTAGGGCTTGCTACTACAGTAGCACCTACTGTACCAGACAAGCCTGTAGGAGGTGCCCATGTATATGTACCACCTATACCTGCACCTGCTGCTGTAAGAGTAGTAGATGAATACTTACAAATAATAGAAGGAATTGTGACAATAGTTACATCGGGCTTAGGATTACAGTTGATACTGCGAACTACAAAACAACCTGTTGCCAAAGTATAGGTAATACTTGCAGTACCTGCTGACACACCTGTTATTACTCCAGTAGTAGGATTGATAGTCACGATTGCAGTATCGAGAGTAGTCCATGTACCACCCGTTACGCTGTTAGATGCTGTAACCGTAGAACCTACGCAAACACCTGGACTGCTGAAGGTAATATTTCCTGGCAACGGATTAACGGTTATTGTTCTTGTGGTACTACATACTACTACAGTATAAGTAATAGAGTAAGTAACTGTGTCTACACCTGCACTTAAACCAGTTACAACACCAGTAGTAGCACCCAGAGCTGCTACAGTAGGTGATGTGTGCGTCCATGTGCCTGCAGTTGGGCCGCTAATTAGCGTTACAGAGTCGTTGACACAAACTGTACCGGGTCCCGTTATTGGAGTAGGTAATGCTCTTACGGTTACAATTGTTCTCGTGCTACATCCGGTAGGCAATGTATAAGTGATGGTATCTACACCAACATTTAGAGCTGTAACCACTGCTGAATCAAAAGCTGCTGAGAATGCAGTAACGGATGTGACAAAACCACTACTGCTGCCCCATCCACCACCAGTGGATGTAGTCCATAGAATACCACTAGAACCATTACACAATTCAGTAACACCGTTGATTGGGTCAGGAATAGGATTAACAGTCATAATGATATTCACCTGACAACCAGTTCCTGTAATAACATAACTCACAACAGTATTTCCTGGCACTAGTCCAGTAAATATACCAGTGGTAGCATCAATTGTACCCACAGTAGGATTGCTGCTCGTCCATGATCCACCTGTTGTTGTATTGGTAAGTGCAGTCGTAGCACCTACGCATACAGATGGTACACCAGCAATAGTATCTGGTAATGGATTAACTGTAACTGTAAATATGGTATCGCAACCTGTATTTAAAGTATATGTTATGGTTGTAGTACCTGGTGCGACACCAGTCAGCACCCCACCTGTAGAGCCAGGACCAACGCTGATAGTTGCTATTGATGGGTTTTGACTACTCCAAGTACCACCTGGGAAAGTTGTGTTGCCTAAGAATGAATTAGACCCTACACAAACCGAGCGACTACCCGTAACGCTAGCAGCTGTAGGTAAAGGATTTATAACCGCTGTACTTGCGGTAAAACATCCGGTAGGTAACGTATAGGTAATAGTAGACGTTCCTGCCGCTATTCCTATCATTTGCCCCGTGGGCATAAATATGAATGCCACACCTGGGTTACTACTGCTCCATGTACCGCCTGGAGTAGCACTTGCCAATACGGTAGTGTCGCCACGACAGATAGTAAGTGCACCGGTAATAGTAGCTGGTAAAGGATTAACTGTAAACACTACCATTCTAGGACAACTTGAAGGCAGTCTGTAAGTAATGATAGTAGTACCCGGAGCAACACCTGTTACTACCCCTGTAGCAGAACCTATAGTAGCTACAGATAGATTACTACTGCTCCAGCTACCACCTGTAGTCACGTTAGCAAGGGTAACACTAGAGAATCGACATACAGTAAGCGGACCAGTAATAGGCTGTACTATTGGGTTGATGGTCATTACAGCAGTGGTGTAACAACCAGTAGGTAACGTATAACTAACAGTAACTGTACCTGCCGATACACTTGCCAGCAAACCTGTAGCTGGGTCAATGACAGCAATGTAAATATTTTCGGTACTCCATGAGCCACCTGCAACAGTGTTGAACAATGTTACGCTATCATTCACACATATATTCAGCAAGCCTGTGATAGGAGCTGGAAGAGGATTAACGGTAATTACTGCAGTTGTTACACAACCAGTAGGTAAAGTATAAGTAACTACAGCTGTACCTGCCGATTGGCCAGTTACTACCCCACCGGTATCGATTGTAGCTACAGTAGTAGGCGCTATAGACCAAGTACCACCTGCGGTGGCACTGCTGAGCGTAATGGTAAATCCATTACAAACCACCAAGGCACCTGATATACCAGATGGCAGAGGATTCACAGTAACAGTATACAGCGTGAAACAACCTGTGGGCAATGTATAAGTAATAATTTCTGTACCATCGGTTACACCCGTTACTATACCATAAGCAGAACCGATAGTTGCAACGGATCCACTACTACTCCATGTACCACCAGTACTACTTGTGGAAAGTGTTACTGTAGAGCCTACACAAAGTACAGATGGACCGCCTATTGCACCTGGCAATGGATTGACCGTTATAGTTGTAGTGATAACACAACCTGTAGTATTAGCAGTGAATGTTATTGTAGTAGTTCCACCACCTATACCTGTCACTACACCACCTGCATCTATAGTAGCTACTGCAGTGTTGCTGCTAGACCATGTGCCACCACCAGTAGTAAAGTTGAGTAAGGTAATGGTAGATCCCTGACATACCGACGTAGGGCCGGTAATAAGAGCAGGTAATGGCTGCACGGTAACGATAGCAGTACTACGACAGGTAGTAGCTAGTGTATATGTAATAGTAGTAGTACCTGGGTTGACACCTACAACGCTACCAGATAAAGAACCTATGGTAGCAATAGTAGTAGATGCGCTCACCCACAAACCACCTGCAGGCGAACCTGTAAGAGTAGATGCAATACCTGGACAAACCAGTACTGAACCTAGTATAGCTGGAAGTGGATATACAGTAACTGTAGTAACTGCAGCACAACCTGATGGTAGTGTGTAACTGATTAATGAAGTACCCGCACTAAGACCGTTTACCAACCCTGTACTGGAAACGGTTGCTACAACAGTATTTGTACTGGTCCATGCACCACCAGGGAAAAGGTTTGATAATGTAGTACTGTTACCAGCACACATGTATAATGTACCTGTTGTAGCTGGAGGAACAGGGTTAACTGTAACTGTAGTAAATGAAGTACAACCTGCAGCGGTTGTGTAAGTAATATTGGCTGTACCTGCTGTAAAGCCAGTTACAAGTCCTGTACCCAAAAATACTTTGGCTACTATAGTATCACTACTCTGCCACGTACCGCCTGGTGTTACATGACTAAGCGTAGTAGTACCACCTACACATATGCTCAACACACCAGTGGGTGGCGGAGGCACAGGATCTACTGTAGCTAAGACCAGCGTAAAGCAACCTGTGCTTAGCGTGTAAGATATGTATGTTGTACCTGCGGTGAGACCACATACTAAACCTGTAGAAGGATTGACAGTAGCAACAGTAGGATCTGAACTACTCCAAGCACCACCTGCTGTAGCTGATGATAAAGGAGTACAGAAACCGATACATGTACTAGCAAAGCCTGTGATAGGCGCTGGTAGTGGATTTACTGTTACTGTAGTATCTACTCTGCAACCTGTAGGTAATGTAAATACTATAGTTGCCGTGCCGGCAGAAGTACCTGTAACCACGCCTGTGGATGTATTGATAGGTGCTACAGCTGAGTTGCTGCTGCTCCATGTGCCTGGCCCGCCGGGCGATGAGTTAGTAAGAACGGTTGTAGATCCTACACACACAGTCAACGTACCATCTATCGGGAATGGATTAGGATTTACAGTCATTACCCTGCTTACCTGACAGCCAGTGGCTGTGATGATATAAGTTACGACAGTGAAACCCTGTATAGATCCTGTAAACAAACCAGATGATGAACCTATAGAACCGATAGGAGGTATACTGCTGCTCCAAGTACCACCTGTAGTGGTAGTGCTCAGTAGTACTGTATTACCTACACACACACTACCCGGACCTGTAATAGGTGCTGGTAATGGATTGACGGTAACAAATGCAGTAGTAGCACAACCTGTAGGCAATGAATAAGTTATTAATACTGCACCGGGAGATATACCGTTTACACTTCCAGTAAATGTATCTATCGTTGCCACACCCGCATTACTGCTTGTCCAGGTACCACCTGGAGTAGTGCTGCTCATAGTTGTTATTTGCCCTTGGCATATTACAGCAGTACCCGTAATAGGATTAGGTAATGGAGATACTGTTACAGTAGTTGAGATAACACAAGAACCTGGCAGTGTGTAAGTAAGTGAAGTAGTACCTACGCCTAGAGCCGCAAAAGAACCAGTTGTTATACCTATAGTACCCGTAGCAGGTACACTACTACTCCATGTACCGCCACCTGGCGCACTACCAAAGCTAGCTGACTGACCTAAACATACAAGTGAAGGACCAAAAATAGCAGTAGGTGCAGCATTAACTGTAACTACAACACTGGTAACACAACCAGATGCCAAAGAATATACAATAGTAGCCGTGTCAGCGTTAACACCTGTCACTATTCCAGTAGTAGGGTTGACAGTTGCTGCTGATGTATTCAGACTTACCCATACACCGCCGGGTGTTGTGGTACTGAGTGCGGTAGTAGCAAACTGACATACACTAAGCGTACCTGTAATGGGAGCAGGAGATAAACTAACTGTAACCACAGCAGTAGCACGACAACCAGTGCCTGGCAACGAATAAGTAATGTTAGTAGAACCAGCGTTAACACCAGTTACTACACCCGAAGAAATACCTACCGTCGCTACAAATGGGATCTGGCTTATCCAGTTACCACCAGTAGGTGTAGATGTGAGGGTAGTAGTAGTACCTACACATGCTGTAAGCCCACCAGATATAGCTGAAGGCAATGGATTAACAGATATAGATCGTGTGGTGAAACAACCACCTGGTGCGAGGGTGTAAGAAATAGTGGTAGTACTAGCACCAGTTACACCTGTAACCACTCCTGTGGCTGCGTCTACAGATGCTATGGTAGGATTGTTGCTAGACCAAGTACCACCTAAAGTAGCATTTGTAAATAATGTAGAACTTCCCTCACAAACACTAGCAGCACCACTGATGGCTGCTGGAGTGGGATAAGCTGTAACGATAGTGGTAGCTGAACAACCTGCAACCGTATAACTAATAGTAGCTGTGCCGCCTGTAAGCGAAGCAGGTGTAATGCGACCTGTAATAGGGTTTACCACTGCCATGGTACCCGGTGTTCCACTACTCCACAAGCCACCTGGTGTAGCACTACACAACGTTATACTGTCACCAAAACACACTGGGGTGTTACAAGCTATTGCTGCGGGAATAGGACATACGTTAACACTTACATTCGTAGAATTGAAAGTCACATTTCCTAAACAATGCTGTACTATACCCGTAAGTCTTACCCTATAAGTAAGTGTGTAGCATGCTGTAGAAGTAAGTACAGGAGTTGTATATACTACTGTAGGTGATGCTGCTGTAACTGTGCCAGTGGCTACTGCTGCCCATGTAACCCCAGCGTCATTAGATGAATCTACAACGTAATTTGCACTCCAGTCCAGCACACCAGGCAATGAGCAAGTAGTAGGATTGAGTGTAATGGTAGCAGAACCACCACTACACACCAACTGTGTAGCAGGACTCAATGTAGCCCCCGAAAACCCGATAGCCCCCATAGACCTAGCCGGCAACAGCAAGGCCAGAAACGCCACTACACTACACAACAAACTAAGCCCAGAAGGCGCAAATTTGCTGATAGCAATGTTTGAAAAATACTTGAATTGCGCTCGTAAGAAACTATTCATACTACCGTGTTTAATAAAATTATTTTTTCCTTTTTTAGCCAGATATAGCAGTCGATTAACAACTTCTAAACTGTTCTTTTACCCTAATTTTCACTTAAAAAATGTACTACACCCCCACGATGAACCTTCTTTTTGTTAAAAAAAAGTTCACAAAATGGAGAGTAAACATACTAAAAATAATATGCAGACCGAAAAGTACGTTATTTTTTTCAAAAAATCATAACGAACTGGCAATTATGACTACACATCTATTATTTGTTTATGTACACAAACCAACATAATATTTTACGCAAAATATAATCCGCCTCACAAATGACATTATTTCAACAATTGTTACTCATTTAGCTTTATTTATTAACCTTTATGCAAGCATAATACTATAACTTCTTGCTAAATATGGCGCAATGTATGTTTGTATTGTTAGCGACACACACATAATATAAACGACAACATATAGCAATCTCATTCTCAAGTTCAATAATTGGCAACAATAACTAGCGTATGCAGCTATTGCAGATTCACCCGTCTTATATCTGCACCCAGCGCATTGAGCCGCTCATCTATTCTTTCATATCCCCTATCTATCTGGTGTATGTTTTGAATAGTACTCTTGCCACTGGCAGATAGTGCTGCTATTAGCAAAGCAACACCAGCGCGTATATCGGGTGACACCATATTGATGCCCCTAAGTGCCACTTGTTTGTCTAGCCCTATCACTACGGCTCTGTGGGGGTCGCATAGCACTATCTGTGCCCCCATTTCTATCAGCCTATCTACAAAGAACAACCTACTCTCAAACATTTTCTGGTGTACCAGCACGGTACCCTTCGCCTGTGTAGCAGTCACTAAGACTATACTTATGAGGTCTGGGGTAAAACCCGGCCAGGGGTGGTCATATACGGTCAATATAGATCCATCGATAAACTTCTGTATGCGATATTGCTCCTGCGAAGGGACATATATATCATCTCCTCTTATTTCCAGATCAATCCCTAGTCTCCTGAAAATATCAGGTATCAAACCTAACTGAGGTAGATCTACATTTTTTATCGTTAGCTCACTTTTGGTCATAGCAGCCAGCCCTATAAAAGAGCCCACCTCTATCATGTCTGCAAGCAACCTATGCTCGCAGCCGCTTAGCCTTGGCACTCCTTCTATAGTCAACAGATTAGAACTGATACCAGTAATTTTTGCCCCCATACTGTTCAGCATCAGGCACAACTGCTGCACATAAGGTTCGCATGCGGCATTATATATGGTAGTGACTCCCTCAGCCAGCACTGCAGCCATGAGTATATTAGCAGTACCTGTTACAGATGGTTCTTCGAGCAGCATGTTTGTACCCACCAGCTTATCGGCTGTCATGGTAAACAATTGATTTTCGGCGTCGTATTCAAAGCCTACTCCCAGTCGCTCAAACCCTCTGATGTGCGTATCCAGTCTGCGTCTGCCTATTTTGTCACCACCGGGCTGTGGTATGTATGCTTTTTTAAATCTTGCCAGCATAGGCCCTGCCAACATCACAGTGCCCCTTAGTTTACCTGATTTTTTCCTAAACCCTGGTGTAATAAAATAATCAGGGTCTATATTATTTGCTTGCAGCACTATCCTGTTGGGGGAGGGACGTTCTATACGCACACCCATATCTTGCAACAGCTCTATCAGTGCATTTACATCTGCTATGTCAGGCACATTATTCAGTGTCACTACATCGTCAGTGAGCAGCACAGCGCACAACACTTGCAGTGCTTCGTTTTTTGCGCCCTGTGGCGTTATGGTGCCTTGAAGCTGTTTGCCACCTCGTATTTCGAATGCATTCATGAGGCATGCAAGATACTAAATATGCTACTTTGCATCATCAATACACTACCATTTCAAAACTGCGCTACTCACAGGTTTGTTCACATCATTTGCAGGTTACGTGTAGCCCTTACCAGCATATTAGCTAATTGTTGTAATTTTATGGCGTACAACATTTATTGCAAACCAGTATATAGAATTTATTTCATGAAAATAGTACGCTTTTTTTTACTCATTGCGCTTTTCCCTTTCACTGTATCGGCACAAAACATAGAAATCAAGGAAGGCAGTACCAAAATGGCCAAAACCAAACTCTGGTGCTTCAGTACAGTTTATAAATACGACAAAAGCATAGCCATACAAACTATAGAGGCCAAACTAGCTAGCGCTAATCTAAAGCGCAGTGCCCGCAAAAAAGGGTTCAGTATATATCGTGGTGTTTCTTGGTCATCTATCATCCCTAACAACAAAGCTGATTACTACTATAAAGTAAAAGGTAAAAAAGGCAAAACCACTTTCTATTTCTGTGCATCGAAAGGGTATGACAACTACGTTACTACCGCCAAAGAACCTGAACTAGCTAGAAATATTGTAAGTCTGCTACAAACATTAGATACCGACATGGCAACAGCAGCTTCTATAAAAGTTAAAGAACTGGAGCTAAAAAGCATATCTGAGAAAAACGCAGAAATAAACAAACAACTGGAAGAAACAAAAAAACAAGAAAGTCAGAAAGCAAAAGAAATAGATGCACTGAAGAAAAAACAAGCTGCTCCAGATCCGGTAAAATAATTTTACCCCTTTCCCTTCTGAAAACAAATAAAGACTACCAATGCAGTAAATTGTAGCTAAATGAGCACCACACGCATACTCACACTCTTTGGAGAAGAGATAGTAAACGAACCAGCCAAACCAGCTGCTAAAAGTCGTGTGCGCTCTAAAGATGCTTCGGTGCAAGATGGGGAAGAATCTGAAAACGAAAACACTAGCAGTGACATCATTATAGAAAACAATGAGACCCATGCATCATCTGTTACGGCAGAAGAGATAACGCTATTTGATACAGCAATTGATGACAATACAGAAACACCTCAATCGGACACGCTGATAGAGGCACTGCAAGGCAATGATGCTGAACAAACATCAGAGGATAACAGCATAACAGACAAGGAAGCTGAAGAGATTTATAGTGATGTGTTGCCTGATGATACAGATGAGGAATACAACAACTCAATAGTAGCTGACAATGAGTTAACAGCACCTGCAATAGAATACGACATTGCAGTAGCACAATACGAAAATCAATTCTTGCTATCCTCTACAGATAGCAAAACAGAAAGGGAAAGCCCCCTAGCGGATGCAACAACAGCGCAAACAAGCAAACCCGCTAAAAAAGAAATAAACACAACAGAAGATATAATTCCAGAAGACTGGAGTGGCGAGAAAAAATATTATACCATTGGCGAAGTGGCTGAGTTCTTCAAGGTAAAGACATCTCATATCCGCTTTTGGACCAATGAATTCAAACTCAAAGTTCGTACTACCCGCAAAGGTGATAGATTGTTTACACCAGAGCAGGTGAAAGAATTGAGAGCCATCTATCACCTTACCAAGGAACGTGGTTTTACGATAAGTGGTGCAAAAGCCAAACTGAAAACCAAAAACAATATGGATGTAACGACTGTAGACCTGAAAACATCTCTGTTGCTGCTTAAAACCAAACTCATTGCTCTTCGCAAACAACTGGGATAACACCCACCATTATTATCATGAAGTACCTATTCTATTGTCTTTCTCTATTGGGTATGTTAGTAGCATCAGTGTCTGGCATAGCACAGATACCGATAACACATATAAAACCCACACCCACCAAACACATGGATACACTTCAACAACCCATAGCGGCAACAGCTATAACATACGAAACCAGCAAAGACGAAAAAACAGGACATCTGGTATATAAAGGCTTGTTTACCTTTCATAACATGGCTACAGAGCCCACCTTTGCATGGCTAGATAGTGGCATCTATGCATACAAACCCGACACGGTAACACTACCCTATCTGCGTAGTGCTATTCGTAATTACAATGTACTTGTGTTTATTGGCACTTGGTGTGAGGACTCGCAAAACCTATTGCCTAAATTTTACAAACTTTTATCTAGCCTCGACATCAACTATGATAACATAGTACTGATAGGTATGGATAGAGCTAAAACAACCACCACTGCTGCGGGTACAGACCTAGTGAACCGCTACAAAGTATCGTTATTGCCCACCATACTGTTTACAGACAATAACGGACAAGAAGTGGGACGTATCACCGAAACTGTAAGCAAAAGTATAGAATGGGATATGGTGGGGATATTTAGTAAATAGTTTTGAGTAGATAGTCCATAGTCGTTTTGGGGAACAATACTTATGGCGTACAGTCCATGTGGGTAGATAGTCTTTAGTAGATAGTCCAGAGTCGTTTTGGGGACAATACTAATTGTACATGTTTTACACTGTGTATCTAATCATTGCACAATAATATTTATTGCAAATACACCAAACTAGAAACTTTTATATCACATATTACATACAGCACGCCTATGGACTATGGACTAACTACTATCTACTATAGACTCTCTACTATAAAACAATACTCTTCTCCATCATGTAATGCGGAATACCCACCTCTTCAAACACATCGCCATATTGCACATACCCCATACCAGCATAAAAGCCCATTGCTACTTTGCGGGCGTGTAGCATTATCTTAGTGTATCCCTTTTCTTTGGCATACTCCTCTGCATATTTCACCAGTAGCTTACCTATACCCTTGCCTTGCCATTGGTCATATACTGCCATTTGGCGCAGTTGCACTTCATTATCATCTATATGATGCAGCATGAGGCAAGCTATCACTGTATCATTATGTTTGGCCGCAAGTATAGCATCAGTATAGTCTCTGCTCAGATCGTCATTGTGCAACGACTGACCTAGAGGCTTACGCAGCACTTCATCGCGCAGCGCAAACACTTCTTTGTACTCAGGGTCGGTGACTGCCACCAAGCAGATACTTATTCCTTGTGTCATGTTTAGTTCAATATTACTTCTGTTTCTTCGGTAGGTTTCACTATGAACACAACTACCTTTTCAGATGCTCTGGCACCACCTGGGCCTTTGTGGTAATGCGCCTGATATTCACCCGGCTGTATGCGTAGGTGCTGTGCTTCGGGGTCTCTGAGGCTCATGGTATGAAAAGACAAAAACTTATCGCCCAATCGTTGATACAGCGTCACACTAGTCATCTCAGGCTCAGATACAAACTTTGCAAAGCCAGGTTGCAGTATTTTGATAACCTTTTCATCAAAGTCCAGATCCAGATTGCGCACGTCCTGCGGAAAGGTATTGATGATAACATGGTAGTTGCCCGGCTCATATTCCAGACGCTCTGTGCAAGGCTGGTCTACAATTTTTCCATTAGTCTTGTTGCGCTCTATCACCTTTGCCGCAAATTCTGTAACAGGCCTAGGTATGTTGTTGGCATACTGAAAGCTAAGACTCGCCTTATTTACCTTTACTATTATCTTGTTGCGTTTGTTTTCTATGACGCTCACATTATTCACTGTCAGGCTCTTAGTTTCAGAGAAAGCTAGTGTGTATTCTCCCGGTGCAATATTTGTTTGTGGGTCAGGATTACCATCTGCATCTACCATTCTGTAAAAACGCTTCAATAGCTTTCCCGTACCAGGCTCCAGCAGCAACACCTGAGGCGTGGTAGCATAAAACTTACCGTTCCCATTAGTAAAGTATATCTCCACGGTAGTTTCCTTCGCATCTTCCACTTCTACATTATATTCGGCTGGTTTACCTATGGGGGCTTCTACTTTTCCAGCCACAGGTTTAGGCTTGGGCTTAGCCGCTACTGGCACTGGTTCTACATCTAGTTTTAATGGGGGCATAGGTGGCAGCCTCCTTGGTAGCATTACCGTGCCATCATCCAGCACAGTAAGTATCATTATAGTTTTGGCAGGAGCAGGTTTTAGTTTATTTATGGCTACTGGGGCTGGTCTTGGTGGTATTTCGTCTATTATTACAGGCACATAGGCACTTACACGAGTAGGTTTGGCATTCATAGCCACAGGTGGTTGTATACGAGCTGCACGCAAAGATGCAATTGCAATTTTATCTACGGTTTGCGGTGCAGGTCGCTCTGGCACTTCGTCCACCAGCATAGGCACAAAAGCAGGTGGCACTGTTAGTTTTGGTTTTCTGGGGTTAGGTGCCGGTATAGTCAACATTACTACACCTCTGGGTGCTGCTCTGCTCACATCTAGTGTGGGTGGCTTCACAGGTTCTTCTTCTTCAGTAATATTGGCAGTATATTCAGGCACAGTAACAGACTGTATCTTTTGCCTTTTGGGTTGCTCAGTTTTTATTGGCAATAGACCCCTCATATCCACTTGCGATACTGCAATAACTGGACGTGTTACTTTAACTGGCGGGGGAGGAGGGGGTGGTGTTACAGTCACTACTTTCTCTACTGTCTTCACAGTATCCTTAACTTTTATCTCAGGTATTTTCACATTCAGCACGGTAGGTGTCATAGCTGCCACTTCCTTTACCTTGGTGTACTCTTTGGTGGTAATAGTGATCATGGGCCTAAATGCATCCACTATTTTGCTTACTGCCCTAGGTATGTCATTTTGTTTGGTCACCTCCAGATAGTCGCCCATACAATCATAGGTAGATTTTAGACCTACTGCACCTTCCAAGCTAACTATGTATGGCCTAAAAAACACCTTGCTGGCAGCAAGTTTGCGCATCACTGCACATATATCGCCACCACAGCTCTCGCCACCATCTGTTATCAATATTATGCTGTAAGCATTGCGACTAACATCTACCAAGTCATTTTCAGCAGCCTCTTGCAGTGAGTAAGCTATAGATGTGACACCCAACGGCTGTATATCATCCAGCCTGTACTCCATCTGCAGTCTATTGTCTTTCCTGAACGGCACCTCGTTACGCGTATCACGACAGTTATTTTCGGCGACTGTATATTGATGCCCAAATACCCTCAACGAAAATTCCACATCCTTATTCACTACATAAATACTGTCTATCAGTCGTAATATCAGTTCATTGGCAACTTTCGATTTCTGTCGCCCACCATCCCATAGGTTTATCATACTCGACGACTTGTCCAGTAGTATCAATACCCTTGGCTGTGTATTATTTGTATTTCCCTGTGCAAATCCATTGAATGTACTCACCAACAGAAAAAGGAATGATATTATTTTTATTAACCGCATGTATATCTCGTAGCTACAAACCTACACCATTTGCTTGAAAATCAACTTCAAAATTAACGCTATTTGTATTTAACCCACCCCCATAATAGTATCTTATGCAACAACTTTGCAGTGAATACTTTACAATAATCACACATTCCTCTTCTTTTCGAATTATTTATACCTGCTGGTTTATATTTTGTCAAAAATATTATTACCTTAATCCCACTAAACATCGCAATCAATGAAAATTCTGGATATAAAGGCAATGAACGGCCCCAATTATTGGTCGGCAAACAGGCATAAACTTATAGTAATGCTCCTCGACCTGGAGGAGATGGAACAACAACCAACTGATAAAATACCGGGCTTCCTAGAGCGTATATCGGCCTTTATGCCTACTCTGTTCGAGCATCGTTGCTCAGAGGGAGTGCCAGGCGGTTTTTTTCAGCGTATAGAAGAAGGTACTTGGATGGGTCATGTTATAGAGCACATAGCTCTGGAGCTCCAAACCCTAGCAGGTATGGATACAGGCTTTGGTCGCACCCGCGAGACTAAAGAACCTGGGATTTATCATGTAGTCTTTTCTTACCATGAGGCTAAAGCAGGTATCTACACTGCTAAGGCTGCTGTAAAAATAGCTGAAGCATTGATAGCCGGTCAGCCTTACAACATTGAAGAAGACATCCAAACCCTACGTGAGATAAGAGAAAACGAACGTCTGGGCCCTAGCACAGGCTCTATAGTAGAAGAAGCCATACGTAGGAAAATACCCTACATCCGTCTTAACCGTCACTCACTGGTGCAACTGGGTTACGGTGTCAATCAGCGTCGTGTACAGGCCACTGTAGCTAGCACTACTAGTAGTATAGCTGTAGAGATAGCTTGCGACAAAGAAGAAACCAAAAACCTGCTCGAAGCATCAGAAATTCCTGTACCAAGGGGAAGGATAGTTTATGATGAAGAAGACCTTGAAGCTGCCATCAATAAGATAGGATACCCTATTGTGACTAAACCGGTCAATGGGAATCATGGAAAGGGCGCCACTACCAATATCCGTACTTGGGAAGACGCAGTGGCTGGCCTAAAAGCAGCCAAGGTATATGGCAGAGCTGTGATCTGCGAAAAATTCATCACAGGACGTGACTTCAGAGTACTAGTTATCAATTACAAATTTGTAGCTGCGGCACTCCGTACTCCAGCTGCCGTTACCGGCGATGGCGAACATACCATACAAGAACTTATCGATATTGTCAATAGCGATCCTCGCCGTGGTTATGGACACGAAAAAGTACTGACCAACATTAAGGTTGATGACTTCACGAGGGATATATTGGTAAAAAAAGGTTACACCCTCGAAACAGTCATAGCCAAGGGCGAAGAACTGTGGCTAAAACCCACCGCCAACCTTAGCACAGGTGGTACTGCCACTGATGTTACAGACTTCGTACACCCCACCAATGTGTTTATGTGCGAGCGTATAGCACGCATTATAGGGCTTAATATATGCGGCATAGACATAATGGCCTCAGACCTCTCTGAACCAATCACCGAAAACGGTGGTAGTGTGCTTGAGGTAAATGCTGCCCCGGGCTTCCGTATGCACCTCGACCCTACAGAGGGCTTACCACGCAACGTTGCAGAGCCTGTAATAGATATGCTATACCCGCCCGGCACATCGGCACGTATACCTATCATAGCAGTATCGGGCACCAATGGTAAAACCACTACTACACGCCTCATAGCACACATCGTGAAACAAATGGGCTACAAGGTAGGCTACACTACTACAGATGGGGTGTACATACAGAATCAGTTGATGATGAAAGGCGACTGTACAGGTCCGGTTTCAGCCGAATTTGTGCTACGTGACCCCACAGTAAACTATGCCGTTCTGGAATGCGCTCGTGGAGGCATACTACGTGCAGGGCTTGGCTTTCACCATTGCGATGTAGCTGTAGTGACCAATGTAGCCGAAGACCACATAGGTCTTGGCGGCATTGACACCATAGAAAAACTAGCTAAAGTAAAAGCGGTGGCTGCGCAAACAGTTTTCCCACAGGGCTATGCTATCCTTAATGCCGATGACGACCTAGTGTATGATATGCACAAGGACCTGAAATGTAAAGTTGCTTATTTCTCGCTCAATGAGCATAGCGGACGCATAAAACGCCATTGTGCCAAGGGGGGACTGGCAGCCATTTATGAAAACGGATTCATCACACTGCTCAAAGGCACCTGGAAAATACGTGTAGAAAAAGTAACCAATGTGCCACTTACGTTTAGTGGTATGGCAGAGTTCAATATAGCCAACGTGCTGGCGGCTACACTCGCCGCTTATGTACAAGACTTCAAAACCGAAGATATTCGTCAAGCATTGCAGACGTTCACACCTTCGCCGGCACTTACTCCGGGCCGCATGAACATGTTCCATTTCCGCAACTACTCTGTGATGATCGATTATGCCCACAATACTCATGGGCTTAATGCTATTGGCAAATTCCTGAAGTCGGTAGAGGCCACTGCCAAAGTAGGCATCATAGCAGGTGTGGGCGACCGTAGAGATGAAGACATCATATCATTGGGCGTGGCAGCAGGTAATATTTTTGACGAAATAATAATACGTCAGGACAAACACCTGAGAGGAAGAACTGAAGAGGATATTATAGCGCTAATGACACAAGGCATACATCAAGTAGACCCTAACAAAAAAATCACTGTTATTAAAAAAGAATCAGAGGCTATTGAATACGCTATCAACAATGCTATAAAAGACAGTTTCATTGTCATTACCAGCGATGTGATACCTGACGCACTAGAGCAGATAAAACAATACAAAGCAGAAGAAGACGGACTACACCTGTAGAAATCTTGCTCATACCTTTACAAGGGCTGCCGCACATGGCAGCCCATTTTTTATATACTCACTTGATACTACTGCACAAAAAAAGCATTGGATGTAGCAATACACAGCTACATCCAATGCCTTTAAATATTATACCACTACTGTATTATTTCTTTTGCAGCTTACCTGTATAAAGAGTTTGCCCCTCAGTGTCAGTTACTCTTACCAAATACAAACCCGTAGTAAGACCTGATATCGATTTTGTAATTACATTCCTTCCTGCATTAAGTGACACATCATCTGCATAAATACTGCGACCCATTACATCAGTCAGCAGTACTACTACATTCTGTTTGCTGCTCACTTCTATAGCCATACTATATTCTTGCTGAGCCGGATTTGGGTACAACATTACATTAGGTTTGTATTGCAAAGTATTGGTGGCAGAGCTTGTACCCAATATATAAGTGATACTTTTCTCCAGAAAATCTACTCTGTTTACAAAAGTGTCTATCAGCGCAGGGTCAAACAGTGTACTCATCACAGATACCCCACCTGCGTCGTTGTGAAACATACTTTTTCTGCCATTGAGCGCATAAGAAGAAGGTCCCATTTTGTAGATGTCTTTAGTAGTTGCCATCGGTGTGCAGCCATCGGCATACCACAGTGTTGCAAACTGCCATTTCAGCAAAGCTGGAAAAAGTGAAGATGCAGTTGCAGAACGTTCCATTTGAGGGCAACCTGTACTGGCATCATCTGTGTATGACTGCACATCGTAAGATGTAAGGCCCATATAGTCTTTGGCAAACTCACCAGTAGTAAAAACAGAACCTGTCGTGTACTTCTGATACAGCATGTCTTGACCTATAATCCACAAATGCTTGCCGCCACTTGCATACGACTCCAGCTCGCTATTGCCAGACGTAGATGATGCATCCCATATTTTCAGCCCCACCCCATCTGTTGAGCAGTACCATATCACCAAATCAAAGGTGTTCATAAAAACAGCCGATGGTGTGGCTCCTGCAGAATCAGGTATACTCCAGTAATGATACCCACTATATGTTGTATGGCTAAGGTCATTGGCTATAGTATCGGTATTGTAGGTGATATTGTCATTGTCATTTACAAACAATATCTGCTGCCCGTAAGATACAGATCCCAAAAACAAAAAACACAATAATAGCATCAAAGAACGTTTGTTGGCACGTTCAGCACTGCCTCCCCCAAAATAAAGTTTTCTCATTTCCTATAAGTTTTAGTGATTGAATATGAATACAATTTCAGACTTTAAAAGTAAAAATTTAACCACAACTATCCAGTGTTTTTTGTCAGTGATTATAAATAAAAGCCACCAATACAACCAAATCCCTACCCTGCCTTTCAATTGCTCAAAAGCATACTATTGCAATATACTGCTCCTATTTATAGTAACACTACCGACAAATACACCCATAATTCATCTCCCCGCACAGCAGTTGCATAAGTATATAACTTATACCCCTCGCCCGATGTATTTCTGCCATTAGCAGGGTCGAACCGAAACTTGTGTTTAGGACACACAATACGCCCTTGCACATCTAGCCAGCCCGTACATAGTGGTACACCCGCATGCGGACAGTTGGCTGCAAATGCGTGCAATTTTTCTTTTTGTTTCAGAATACCTACTTGTTTGCCCGCTACAGTTACCTCTTTTAGCTCATTTTCATTCAGACTACTCCATGTTTCGTTTTCAATTCTATACCAGTCAAACCCCGGCTTTTGCATTACCTCATTTTCCATAGTCAAATACTTGATAGCTGTAATAGCTGCAAGCTAATACAATACACTACACCTCCCAAAAAATCAGCCACTACTACATCCGATAATAGTTCATACCCTTACCAACCCAAAAAAAATCACTACTTTCATTCCCTGTTTTCAGATGTACATTTATGGCTAAGAAACAACCCACTCGCATTCCCCAACCTGCAAAAGCAGCCGCTCCTGTAGCCTCTGCCAAACCAGTATCTGCACCTGCCACATCAGGCTTTAAGCTATCGCTCCATCTCAAGCTGGCATTGATACTGGGTGTCATCACCTTTATCATATATGCCAATACGCTACAGAATGGTTTTGTACTTGATGATTCTATGGTTTACTCCAAAAATACAATCGTCACTCGTGGTTTTGATGGTATCACAGAGTTGTTACAAACACCTAGATTGAAGGGCTTTGGCTACCTCAAAAACGAAAACTATCGTCCACTTTCGCTGGTGATGTTTGCCATAGAGGTAGGGTTGTTTGGGGTCAATGCCACAGCAGGGCACTTTTTCAATATTCTCTTTTTTGCCATTAGTGTTATTTTGTTGTTTTATTTTCTTCACAAGCTCTTTGATAGTCGTAAACCAGTGGTAGCCTTTATAGCCGCCCTGTTATTTGCTGTACACCCCATACATACCGAGGTAGTATCAAACATCAAGAGCCTTGATGAGATATTCTGTTTTATGTTTGCTTTCCTGTCGCTCAATGTTTTTGTAGGGTATATCAAGACTGGCAAGGCCTGGCAATTGCTGGTGGGCATGCTGGCTATGTTCCTATCCTTTTTGTCGAAGGAAACTGTGGTTACTTTTTTAGGTGTCATTCCACTTGTATTCTTTTTCTACATCACTCAAGATAAGCCAGAGGCTACAACAGAGGAAGCTTACCAGCCCAATTTATTTGCCCGCCTTACTCGGTTTCTCAAAGAAAATGTAAGGGCGGTATATATGACTTTGGGTGCCATTGTGGTAACAGGTATTTACTTATTTATAAGGCACAGAATACTTAGCGACTACGGAGCCAGCACCACTGCAATTGAGTTTATAGACAATGCATTGGTAGGCGCACCTAGTCTTGCCAGCCGCATAGCCACAGCATTGTATACACTGGGCATGTATGTAAAGTTGCTGATAATACCCCACCCACTTATCAACGATTATGGTTTCCGCAGCATACCTTATATGACCTTTGGCAATGTATGGGTATTGCTAAGCTTAGTGATATATGTAGGTGTAGGTGCTATAGGAGTATATCGTTTGTTTAAATTCCGCAAAGATTATTGGGCGTTTGGCATTTTGTTTTACATGGCTACTATTGCGCTGTTCTCCAACATCTTTTTCTTGATGGGCTCTGCTATGGGCGAGCGTTTTCTGTTTTTTGCCTCAGCCGGTTTCTGCTTATTGGTAGCACTAGCTATAGAAAAGTGGATACTCAAAGCCGATATCAGCATTGAGTCATTCACCAAAAACAAATTAGCACTAGGCGTATTAGTACCTGTATGTTTGTTGTTTTCTTACCTGACCTATGCACGCAATACTGAGTGGAAAGATAACTCCACACTTTTTAAAACCGACCTAGCAAAGTCGCCAGAAAATGGCAGGCTGAACTATTATGTAGGCAATGAACTGGTAGAAAATGTGTACCCTACTATACAAGACACCAATCAGAAAAAACAAGTGATAGCAGAAGGTATTGCCTGTCTGAAAAAAGCTATTGAGATCTTCCCAAAATATACAGATGCTTACACTGAACTCGGCACTGCTTACCTCAATATACTGAAATACGATTCTGCCGAAATAAACTTCAAGACAGCAATATCTCAAAGTCCTTACCAGTCTATAGCTGCCAACAATCTGGGTACAGTATATCTTCGTACCAATCGTTTACCAGAAGCTATCCAGTATTACAAATTAGCCATAAAAATAAAGGGCGATTTTGTGCAGGCATACTGTAACATGGGTAGCTGTTATGCCCGTGCGCAGCAGTTCGACTCAGCAATATTTGTACTCAGCCAGTGTTTGTCTATTGACCCCAACTATTCTGAGGCATATATGCAAATAGGTTTGGCGTATTACTTCACCAACAAGTACACAGAAGCCGAACCTTACTTTAAGAAAGCACTGGAAATGAATCCAGCTGACTTAAACGCTGCCAATAATCTGGGTGCTGTTTACCTCAACTCAGGCAAATATCAGCAGGCAGTAGACATCTTCAAACAACTGGTAGCTGCCAATCCTGGCTATGTAAATGGCTACTCTAATCTGGGTCATTGCTACTACCAAATGAAACAGTATCAGGCCACTATAGAAGCCATATCTAAATCGCTGAGCCTAGACCCCAGCAATGTAAAAGACATCCCCTATTTAGCGCTATCTTACAAGGCACTGGGCAATATGGCTGAGGCTACCCGCTATGAGACCATAGCCCGTCAATACTATCCTGAATTCAGGATGTAAATTATTGCCGTATGTGGTTATAATCCTTACTTGGGGAACACCGCAGGTAATCGAGGGCTGTTATAGGCGGGTATATGCAGTAGTTGCTGGTCGGCAGTGCATATGTAATCATTGGTGGTGCGCTTAAAGAAAATTTTGTTATTGCTTACCAGCAATGCACCATATTGCTGTTCTTGCCCTTTGTATATATATCCTATGTTCTGTGGCGAGCTTTCAAACAATATTTTTATCAACTCAGTCAAGGTTTTATCTTTCACGCCAGCTTCTTTTAGTGCAGGTATGTCGTTCTGCGTCAGTTGCGTATTAGGGCGTGGGTGCAGCGTCTTGGGCTTTAGGTCGCCGGGCATCATACTTACAGATGTATTGGGCGATGGCACCTCCTTGCCGGGCACATACATTGCTCCTCTGCCAGTTTCGGCAGTTTCCAGTGCTGAGGCAGGAGATATATTAGTGCTCTTCTCTTCTTTTGCCTCGGTTTGTTTGCTGTTGGCTGTTGCAGTAGGCACCACCTTTTGTATGGGCTTTGGAGCATCTTTTACAGCACTAGTTTTTTCAGGAGCCGACTCTTCGGCAGGCTCTTCTACCGGTTTTGCATCAGACACCTTCTTTTTATCTGCATTCGGTGTTGGAGGCTCGGGAGATGTAGTGTCTTTTACTTTTTCGTTATTGATCCCGCTTTTAAATTTTGGTGGCGTATTACTTTGCTTGTCATGAAAAAACAGAATATACACAGCCACGCCTATACTGAGTAGCAACAAAATGAGCAGGGCTATAAGCAGTTTTTTCCTTCTTGGTTTGCCCTCAGGGTCGCTCGCAGATGGCTGATGTATATGCTCCAGCAACACATTTGTGTATCTGAACAGGCGATTATATTCCTTTACTCTATAGGTTGTTTCTTGTTTATTCCAGCCAGTTTCGGGTATGGGTTCATCCCACAGGTCAAATGGCTTGTATGGGTCATCATCGTCTTCGGCCAGGTAGCTATCACTATTTTTGGGTAGGTATGGCTGGTGAGCAGAGTCTATCCTTGGCTCTTCAATAGTAGTGCCGATAGCAGGTGCATCATCTCTATCTGTACTTATGTAAGATGGAGTAAAAACTTGTCGTTCAGCTACTGCAGTAGTATCCTCACTAAAGTTCGCTGGCCTATGTACCCCTTTTTTGGTACGTACCACAGCAGTTTTGGGTGCTTCTTGCTTGCGGCTACAGAAGGTTTGCCAGTCTTGTACCTCTAGTATCTCCTCTTGTTTTACAAAGTCAGCAACGTTACTATCTGTACTAAAGTAGAGGGTAGTAGTATCCGTGTGGTACTTTTGTGCCTCTTCAAAAAACTGTAGCACCTGCGCTTCTGTAGCATCACTAGTGTTAGTGTCTGGCAGTACTAGGTAGTTCTTTTGAGGGTCAACGTATGGTGTAAAGAATGGAGTTTTGCTTATAGGTATTGCATTGGCTCTTGCAGCAACAAAGTCCGATGGTTCAGTCACAGATATATCCTTAGCTGTCGCTACATTTATGGTGTTCCCTTTCAGGTAGGCAGGATTGCTCAGTACACTTTTGTGCAGTTCTTTCAGCGATTGGTATATATAATCCGCATCGGTATAACTGTCTTGAAGTACTATGCAAGAACCTATAAAAGTGCCAAAACGTTCTGTATTGAGCTCGCGAGCGTAAGTGTAGATGCAAAAACAAACAGTATATACACCATCTATAATTTCCCTTTTCACCGAATAGAGATCGGAGCCCGGGTAAAACTCAATAGCAAATTCGTTAAGGTCTAAACTATTTACAAATCGGACATCGAAATAGAACTCCTGCTGGTAACCGTGAGGATCACCAAAAGTGCCAAATACTCCCAATCCAATACGGTTATTCATTTATTGCCCCTCTCCTTAAAAAAACCGCTAAAATAGCTTACTATTATTATAGTTTTTTGAATTAATCGTTTTATTTAGTTATGCTTTTGCTAACGGTGTTTTTTTTTCTGTCCACCATTAAATTTTGAAGCCTACTACGATGCAAATTTAGGTTTTTCTAGGTTTCTTTTTGGCTGCCGGGAATAATACATTGTTGAGTATCAATCGATAACCCGGCGATGAAGGGTGTAAACTGAGCTCTGTAACTGGGTCGTGTATCATGTGCTGAAAGTCTTCTGGGTCATGACCACCATAGAATGTCCAAGTGCCTTTTCCGTACTCACCATGTATGTACTTTGCTTCGTTGGCAGGCTTAAAATCGCCCATTACCAGCACACCAGACTTTAGTACATCTTTCCTGAAAGAAGTAGTCTGCCCCATAAAACCCTTAATAGTCGTAGTATGGTTTTGGCACAACATAGCTGGTACAGGGTCAAACTTGGCTGAGAAGGTGAACAAAGTAAAATAATCTATGTTCATAGGTATGGAAGTACGGTATTCTGTATTGTCAATAGTAGAATACTCATAATGCATGGGGCTCTTTACCAATGTAAAATCTTTGAACGCAAAAGTTTTAGTGAAGTCTAATTTTTCTTGCGATTGCGGATCCATAGGGTCTCCGTCAAACATTGACTCGCATATATCTGTGCCTTCTGCCGCTAGTGCGATGTCATAGCTATCGGTAGCAGAGCACATCGCAAACAGGTAACCACCACCAGCTGTAAAGTCTCTGATTTTTTTGGCAATTGCTAGCTTCAGTTGCGATACTTTTTTGAAACCATGTTTTGCAGCCATATCCTCCGCTGTTTTCTGTTCTTTCTGGTACCACTGTTCATGCTTAAAACTTGCCCAAAACTTGCCGTACTGCCCCGTAAAATCTTCGTGGTGCAAGTGCAGCCAGTCGTACTTGGCAAGGTCGTCTTTTAGCAGTTCGTCGTCATATACCTTGTCAAATGGTATTTCGGCATAAGTCAGCACTAAAGTCACCGCATCATCCCACGGCAGTTTATTGAGTGGGGTGTACACTGCAATTTTCGGAGCTTTTTCTAGTTTTATAACGTCACCGTTGAAGTCGGGGTCTAGTACTCTGTTCACCACACCGCTATATTCGGCATCGCTCATCACCTCATAGCTCACACCACGCAGTTTGCACATACGCTCTATGCCATCTAGTTGCTCCATCGCAAAGCTGCCCCCTTTGTAGTTCAGCAGCCAGTCTATGGTTATGCCACCTTTTAGTGCTGCATAGGCTACGCCATAAGCCTTGAGGTGGGCTGCTTGCCCTTCGGCATCCATAGGTATAAATATTTTGGCAGCATAACTTTGTGTACACACCAGCACACTAAGCAAAGCCCCACATATACCAGCACTTATTTTCGTAAAGGTACTATAGCTCATAAAGGACGTAAATTACCGAATATAAGAATACTAGTGCCGAAGTAATTACTTTTTTAACAAGAGGCTAAGAACACAGCTAAGATAATAGTAACCCCATCATTATTTACTGCTTTTTCATTTCTACTCCTCTGCTGGAGACTCTATTGATAGCTTTTTATTCATAATTAGCGCACTAGAGAATATCAGGTTGTTTTTTCATGTGATGAGCTCACCTCATAAATATACATTTTTCTACTGTATTTTAGGAATGTTGAGATGTATAAAAGCCCTACTTTTGCAAAAATTTCAAAGTAGCTGAATGCGAAGTTGGTGGTGGAAAATAGCTTGTGTAGCGCTTGTACTGTATACCATTATTGGTGGTATGCTATTACCTGTACCCCGATTAGATATACTGAATGAGACCATTCGCAATCTGTATTACCATGTACCTATGTGGTTTGGTATGATAGTGTTGTTTGCTGCGGCTTTTGTCTATTCAGTGATGTATTTACGCAGTGGCGACCTTCGTCACGATATATATGCGGTTTCATTTACTAATACTGGTATTTTCTTTAGTGTGCTAGGTATGCTTACGGGTATGGAGTGGGCACAATATACTTGGGGTGCAGCATGGAGCAACGACCCAAAGCAGTTGTGTACTGCTATTCTCATGCTCATTTATTTTGCATATAGCATATTGCGTAGTGGTCTGCGCGATGAAGAAAAGCGTGCTAAAATAGGTGCTGTATACAATGTGTTTGCATTTGCTATGGTGGTGCCACTGATATTTGTAATACCCCGCATGGTAGACTCTCTACACCCAGGCAATGGTGGCAACCCAGCCTTTGCTAAGTATGACCTTGACAGTACTATGCGTATGGTTTTCTGGCCAGCTAATGCCGGATGGATACTACTGGGCGTATGGATAGCAACACTACAAACCCGACTAGCACTCGTGAAGTATAAACGAGAAAGTATTTTGTAAACGAATAATAATATACAACAGAATGACAAAGGTATCGTTGACTACACTTTTTTTGCTACTTATGTCTGCTACTGCAGTAATGGCACAGACAGAAATGGCAGATGTAATGCGTGCTGATGGTAAAATATACGTTGTTGTTGTTGTATTAGCAACTATATTTGCGGGAATTTTTGCGTACCTCATTCATATAGACCGCAAAATAACTAAGATAGAAAAGGAAAATAACATTAATTAACTCACTCAAAAAAACTAAAAAGTGGAAAACACAAATGCGCAGGGCGCTCATTACAGCTTTTTCCAGGGTGTAGAACGCAACTTCGATAAAGCTGCAAAATTCACCCGTTTCGAGCCAGGTATCTTACAACAAATTAAAGTATGTAACTCTGTTTACAGCATGAAGTTTCCGGTTCGTATCGGCGACACTGTAGAGGTAATAGAAGCATACCGTGTTCAGCACTCGCATCACAAACTGCCCTGTAAAGGTGGTATCCGCTACAGCATGGATGTGAATCAGGACGAAGTAATGGCCCTTGCTGCACTTATGACCTACAAATGTGCTATCGTTAACGTACCATTTGGTGGTGCTAAGGGTGGTATCAAAATAAATCCAAAAAACTACTCTGTTTTCGAACTGGAAAAAATCACTCGTCGTTATGCTAGTGAGCTAGTGAAGAAAAACTTCATAGGCCCTGGTATCGACGTTCCTGCGCCAGATTACGGTACAGGTGGCCGCGAAATGAGCTGGATAGTAGATACTTATGCCTCGCTGAAGCCAGGTGAAGTAGATGCGCTGGCTTGTATCACTGGTAAGCCTGTAACACAGGGCGGTGTACGCGGACGTACAGAAGCTACTGGTCTGGGTGTATATTATGGTATCCGCGAGGTATGTAATACTGCCGAGGACATGAAAAAACTAGGTCTGCCATTAGGTATAGAAGGCAAACGTGTAATTGTACAGGGATTGGGTAATGTGGGCTATCATGCTGCCAAATTCTTCTTCGACAACGGTGCTATAATAGTAGGTCTCGCAGAATACGAAGGTGGTATCTATGACGAAAAAGGACTGGATATATACAAAGTAGTAGAGTTCCGCAAGTCTACAGGATCTATACTCAACTACCCAGGTGCTACTAGCATGAAAAACAGCAGCGACACACTGGAGCAACCATGCGACATACTGATACCTGCTGCACTGGAAAACGTAATTAACGCAGGTAATGCTGCTCGTATACAGGCTAAAATAATAGGCGAAGGTGCAAACGGTCCTTTGACTCCTGATGCTGATGAAATACTGAACAAAAAAGGCGTGATAGTAGTACCAGACATGTACCTGAATGCAGGTGGTGTAACGGTTTCTTACTTCGAGTGGTTGAAAAACCTAAGCCACGTACGTTTTGGTCGTATGGACAAACGCTTCAGCGAAAACCAAAATTCATCTATACTGAGCACAGTAGAAGGTCTTACTGGCAAGCGTGTATCTGATGTAGAGCGTAAGCAATTGCTACATGGTCCTGATGAGGTAGATCTGGTATATTCTGGTTTGGAAGATACTATGATAGGTTCGTATCATGAGATCCGCGAGGCTTTGTTAAGCCTTGACAACTCAGTAGATATGCGTACTGCTGCCTTCACAGTAGCTATCAACAAAGTAGGTGTATCTTACGAAGAACTGGGTATATTCCCATAGTATTCAGGAGTATCAATATTCGATTATAAAAGTGATGGGCTGCAAGATTTTGCAGCCCATCACTTTTTGTTTTATAACAATTCCATGTCTGTAATACCTGTTTTATGTATCCACTCAAACTGTAGTCGTTATTGCATACTTCTTCCTTAACTTTGATTCACCATGTTATCTGTAAACTTTTCTCCCTTCCCGGTTCTCAAAACTGAGCGACTCATTCTTCGCAAAACCGAAATGACCGATGCGCCGGCTATGTTTGTGCAACGTAGCGACCCTAGGCTGATGCAGTATGTTGACAGAAAACCGTGTGAATCGGAAGAGGAAGCGGCAGCATTCATAAGAATGATAACCGATAATCTGGACAATAATTCAGGTATATCTTGGGCTATTACTACACACGAAAGTGATGAGATGATAGGCTCTATAGCCATTTGGCGTATCATAAAAGAACACTACAGGGGAGAAGTAGGCTATGTATTACTCCCAGATTATCAGGGTAAGGGCATTATGAATGAGGCTCTGAAGGCTGTGATTGCATATGGGTTTGATGTGATGAAATTGCATAGCCTGGAAGCCAACACCAATCCCGATAACACAGCTTCTCAAAAGCTGCTGGAGCGGCACGGATTTGTGCGTGAAGCTTAATTTAAAGAAAATTACTACTACGATGGCAAGTTTCTCGATTCTGCTATTTATTCATTAATTACCCCCCACAAATAGCAGTTAAAACTGCTGGTTTGGGTAGTTGTTTATTGAAATGAAAATCTGCTTGCCAAATTGTTGCAGATACTGAAATATCCCGGTTTCAAATCCCGAATATATTTCCTATTTTGCAGTCTGTATATTTTAACTAAAATACTTCAATATGTATTTGAATGGTACAAAGTGCGCAGCCCTTGCATTGAGTTGCCTTTTGTCTTTTTCGGTGATGGCAAAAAACACTATACCCTCTGTAGGGCAAGGTGTGCAAAAACCGTTGACGTTTATAGAAAATAATGGTCAGATCACAGACAATAACGGTGCTGTACTGAAAGATATAGCTTTCAAATTGTCTACTCCGGGTATGAATCTGTATGTGGGTAATGGAGAGTTGCACTATCAGTTTAGAAAACTGGAAAATGCTACCAGTGCCAACCCCTTGATGAAGACTTACCGCATGGATGTGACACTGCTAGGTGCTAACAAACACGCACAGGTAATAACCAACGACAAACAAGCCTATTACGAAAAATACTATAACGAACATACTGCTGCATCTGGTATAACAGCCGCAGCATACAACAAAATCACCTACAAAGAGGTATACCCCGGCATAGACTGGGTACTGTACGTAAAGGGCGACAATGTAGAGTATGACTTTGTAGTACGCCCAGGTGCCGATGCCAGCCTCATAAAACTGCAATACGGCGGTGCTACTAACCTTAGCATTACACCTGATGGAGGCATAGCAGCCATAACCCCTATGGGTAAAGTGCAAGAGAAAAAGCCATTTGCCTACGAAAATGCAACTGGCAAAGAAGTAGCTGCCAACTTTAAACTACAAGGAAACATTGTAACTTTTGAGACTGCAAAAAGCAATGGAACACTTACCATTGACCCGTTCATTTTATGGAGTACTTACTTTGGTGGTACCAATGAAGATGTAGCTACTGCGGTGAAAATAACCGGCGGCGGCAATGCATACATAGGTGGCTACACCTCTAGTGCAGGTCTTGGTTTCGGAGGCGCATTTGATGTAACTTTCAATGCTGTTTTTGATGCATTTATTACTAAGTATGACGCAGCTGGTGTGTTGCAATTCAGTGCATATTTTGGCGGTACAGGTAATGATAGAGGCACTTGTCTTGCATTGAATGCTGCTGGTACTGGTATATTTCTGGGTGGTGTTACCAACTCAGCCGGCCTGTCTACTGCGGGTGCATATCGCACTGCCCTTAGCGGACCTACAGATGGTTTCCTACTGCGTGTAGACAACAACGGTAATCGTATATGGTCTACCTATTATGGTGGTCCTGCAGGCGGTGGTGGCACAGGTAATGACATAGTAAATGGAGTAGCTGTAGATGCAGCCAACAATATATACATAACTGGACGCACAGAAAGCGCCTCTCTTATAGCCACTGCTGGTGTATACCAGACAGCATTGAGCGGAACTGCTGATGCATTTATAGCTAAGTTTAACGGCGCATCTGGTACTGGTGCTAACATCTATTCTACTTACTATGGTGGCACAGGTATAGACGAGGGTGCAGGCATAACAGTAGATGGTACTAACAATCCTGTTATCACTGGGCAGACTAATAGCATAGTTAGTATCGCGTCTACCGACGCTTACCAAACTACATTGAGTGGCGCTAATGATGCATTTGTAGCTAAGCTGAACAACACTGCTACAGCCAGACTATGGGGTACTTATTTTGGTGGTGCAGGTTCTGAACAGGGTACAGAAGCTATCTGCAATACCCTAAATGGTGCTGTAGGAGTAATAGGATACACAAGTAGTACCAGTGGTATTGCCTCAGCTAATGCGCACCAATCAACTTATGGTGGTGGCGTGCAAGACGCATTTGTAGCATACTTCACCACAGCTGGTGCTGTGGCTTGGAGTACATACTACGGTGGTTCTGGTTTGGATTATGGAGAAAGTATTTGCCTCGATCCATCACGCAATCTGGTAATAGCTGGTGGTACATTTAGCACCAACGGCATTGCTACAGCCGGCAGCTTGCAGCCTGCTATAGGTGGCAACTATGACGCTTATGTAGCCAAATTTACTCAACTGGGTCAGCGTATGTGGGGTACCTACTTTGGCAATGCCCTATATGACTATGGATTTGGTGTGGCATGCGATAATGGCGGTCAGATATTACTGGCTGGGCATACTACAAGCACCGCAGGCATAGCAACAGCAGGTGCAGCACAAACCACCTACGGTGGCGGCACATACGATGGTTTCCTTACTAAATTCCGTACAGACACCTTTGCGCTGATTGTGCAACCTTTTACCGATACACTAGTATGTGCGGGCG